>JAWUWX010000029.1:0-45595 GCA_034111625.1 Flavobacteriaceae bacterium
TAATAACACTTATGCAATACAAGAGAATTCTTTTAAAATTAAGTGGCGAGGCCTTACTTGGTGAACGTCAATATGGTATTGACCCAAAACGATTGTCTGAATATGCATTGGACATTAAGGAAATCATGAATCAAGGCGTTGAGCTTGCCATAGTAATTGGCGGAGGTAATATCTTTAGAGGTGTTGCTGGCGCAAGTAATGGAATGGATCGTGTTCAAGCCGATTATATGGGAATGCTTGCAACAGTTATCAATGGTCTTGCGCTACAGAGCGCTCTAGAAGATGCAGATGTTCCTACTCGATTACAGACGGCCATTAAAATTGAAGCGATTGCAGAACCATATATCAAGCGTAAAGCAGTAAGACATTTAGAAAAAGGTAGAGTTGTTATCTTTGGGGCAGGAACTGGAAACCCATTTTTCACAACCGATTCTGCGGCTGTATTGAGAGCTATTGAAGTGGATGCCGAAGTAATATTAAAAGGAACGAGAGTTGATGGGATTTACGATTCGGATCCTGAAAAAAACAAAGGTGCTGTGAAGTATGACAATATCTCTTTTGAAGATGTTTTACAGAAAGGGTTGAAAGTTATGGATACCACTGCATTTACTTTAAGCCAAGAAAACGAGTTACCAATCATAGTTTTTGATATGAATACACGAGGAAATCTGCTGAAAGTGGTATCTGGGGAAAATATTGGAACAATAGTTGATAATTAACCAATTGTAAAGATAAAATTTACGAATATGAACGAAGAAATTGATTTTATAATTGACGCTGCCAAAGAGCAGATGGATAACGCAATAGAGCATTTAGAAAAAGAACTACGTAATATTAGAGCTGGAAAAGCAACACCTTCTATGTTGGCCGGAGTTTCTGTTGACTATTACGGATCCAAAACTCCACTTTCTCAAGTTGCGAATGTGAATACACCTGATGCTCGAACAATCTCAATTCAACCTTGGGAAAAATCAATGTTGCAAGAAATTGAAAGAGGAATCATGAACGCTAATCTTGGATTTAACCCAATGAACAATGGCGAAATGATTGTTATTAATGTTCCCGCATTAACCGAAGAGCGTAGAATACAACTTGCTAAACAAGCAAAAGCTGAAGCAGAACATGACAAAGTGAGTGTTCGAAATGCAAGAAAAGATGCCAATAACGATATCAAAAAAGTTGACATCTCTGACGATATGAAAAAAACTGCAGAGTCAAAAGTTCAAGACTTAACAAATCGTTTTATCAAATCAATTGATGATATGTATGCTAAGAAAGAAATAGATATTATGACTGTATAGTTAAATATCTCATAAAATTTATCAATCCGCAATTTGCGGATTTTTTTATTGTAACATTTGTTGTTTCTTGTCGTTTTAAAGGAAATCACCTATATGAAACGAGCCTGTAAAACCTTTTTACCGAAAGAAACCGAAGATTCACAACCTCTGACAAAAAAATGTTTGGGAGTAAATAATTAATAGCGAACAGCATTCCTGCACTGAGTATTTCGACTTCGCTCAATATAAACAATGTCAAAGTATCACTGCTAAAAATAAAATTAAACACATGAAAAACATCTTTTTTGTTTTATTCTTATTTCCCGTTTTTTGTTTTTCACAACATACTATTTCTGGTGTTTTAATAGATTCAAAAACAGCAGAAGTATTGCCATTTGCAACTATAATTACCAATCATAATCAAGGTGTCATCACTAATGTTGATGGAAATTTCATTTTAAATTCACCTGAAGAAGTTTCTGAAATTCGAATTTCATATATTGGATATGAAACAAGAAAAATTACAATTGATAAAAACACTTCTTTTGTCAAAATTGAATTATCTCAAAATATAGAAAGCCTAAACGAAGTTGTTATTACCAATAAAGAAAATCCTGCACTAAGGATTATAAGAAATGCAATTAAAAACAAAAAACAAAATGACATAGAACAGTCATTAAATACCTTCAAATTTAAAGCCTATAACAAGTTACTTGTCACGGCTCATCCAGATTCTATTCAAGGCGGAATAGACACTATTTACAAATTAATTAAAGGCGTTAAAGAATTTGTCAAAGTTGATTCAACTAATTATGAATTCAAAAAAGAAATTGACCGTCATCATCTTTATTTGACCGAAAAAATATCAGAACATACATTTGAAATTGGTAAAAAAAAGAAAGAAACGATTCTTGCTTCACGAATGGCAGGTTTTAAACAGCCGATTTATGAATTTCTCGCTATAACTATTCAAGATTTCTCTTTTTATAACGAAACTTACACGGTTGCGGGAACTAAATACATAAATCCAATTGCTGAGAAAGCGATTAAAGAGTATGACTATAACATTTTAGATACCGTAAATAATAATCACGGTCAGTCATTTATGATTCATTTCAAACCTAAAAATAAAAGAGAAATTGTAGGGCTTGAAGGAGTATTATATATTGATAATGAGTCCTATGCAATTACCAATGCAATTTCAGAGTTAAGAGGAATTCTTGATGTGAAAGCAACACAAACATTTAAATATATTGATTCAGACAATATCTGGTTTCCAACTATTACTCATATCGAGTTTAAAAAAGGGAAAAATGACGAAGCAATCTCATTTTTTGGAGGAATGATTGGATTTAGTAATGACGAAAAAGAGAAAGATTCTACTATTATCAAATCAAAAAGAAAAAAACCAGAAGATGTTTCTTATTTTAGTTCAAAGACAACACATTTTGATATTGAAGTCAATACTCCTATTTCCATAAAAAAATCTTCTAACACAATCGAAGTTGCTGAAGATGCATATCAAAAAAGTGAAGAATATTGGAACACATATAGGAAGGACTCAATTACAAAACGCGGTACAGAAACCTATGTTGTTATTGATAGTATTCTTGAAAAAGAAGGTGTTGAAAAGAAAATTAATTTGGCAAGAAATATTGTAAAAGGATATTATCCTACTAAATATATCAACCTTGATTTAGGAAAAATCATCAATCTGAATAACTATGAAGGCCTTCGTATTGGTTTTGGAGGTATAACAAACTCAAATTTTTCCAGGAAATATCGATTGGAATCTTATGCCGCCTATGGAACCAAAGACAAAGAGATTAAATATCATATAGGTGGAGCCATCCGCCTAAATAAAGATTCTTATACTTGGCTTGGAGCTAGTTATACTAATGACATTAAAGAAGCAGCAAGTCTTGATTTTATTGCTGAAAACAATACCTTTTCAGTCATTAATCCTAGAAATTTAAATATTAGTAAGTTTTATAAATATAAAGTTGCTAACCTATTTATTGAACATGATATACAACCAAACCTTGAAAGTGTATTGAAATTAAGTGCAGGGGAATTCGAGCCAACATTTGAATATAAATATATTTCCAATCAAAAACTTTTATCTGAATTCAATCTTACTACCGCAACTTTAGGATTTCATTACAGTCCTAAAAATGAGTATATGAATTCTCCAATTGGGAAAACACGAATTAAGAATGCGTTTCCTCAATATACACTTCAAGTAACCAAAAGTTTCGATAATATTTTAGATGGTGATTTTAATTTTACACAAGTAAATTTTAAAATAAAGCATCAGTTAAAAAAGTTAAGAGGAAGTAGCACACGTTTTCTGTTACAAGGAGGAATTGTATTTGGAAAAGCGCCTATCACACATCTATATAACTCAACTCCCAATTATACTTTTAAAAACCCATGGACTAAACGAATCACATTTGCAGGAAAAAATAGTTTTGAAACAATGGGTTATAATGAATTTATTTCTGACAAATATGCTATGTTTCAAGTTAAGCATAGATTCTTTAAGCATATAAAAATCACTAAGAACTTACACCCACAGATAAGTCTTATTTCTAGAGTTGCCATAGGTGATCTAGAGAATCCTATCAATCATACAGGTTTTCAGTTTAAGACTATGAATAGAGGGTATTTCGAAAGCGGAATGGAAATCAACGAGCTTTTTAAAGGATTTGGTTTAAGTGCATTTTACAGATATGGGTCTTATCAAAATCCTGAATGGAGCGACAATCTTGCTATAAAATTAACCTATCATCTGAACTTAGGCTTTTAAAATCGTAAGCCAATAATTACGTAATTATTTCTGTCGAAAAAGAAAAAGGAATTTTCTATCTTTACGGCAAATTTATTGAATGGATTTTTGGACAAGAATTTCTCGTGGTATTATTAAGGGACGATTTCTGATTTTACTGCTATTAGGAATAGCAACCTATTTCATGACTACACAATGGCAATATATGAGGTTCTCATATACTGAAGCCAATTTAATGCCCAAAGACCATGAGGTTAACATTCAATATGACAAGTTTTTAGAATATTTTGGTGAAGAAGGAAATGTCATTGTTATAGCGGTTAAAGATTCAACTTTTTTTACTCCTGAAAAGTTTAATAATTGGAATGCACTTGCCAAAACTATTGATAGTTTTCCTGAGATTGATTATACAATAGCCATAGGCGATATTCGAAAGTTAACACGTGACGATATAAATAAAAAGTTTATTACAGAGCCCTTATACAACTCTCTTCCTTCTTCTTCAGAAGAGATCATTACTATTAAAAAAGACTTGTTTGAAAACCTTCCTTTCTATGATAACATCCTTTACAATAAAGACTCTGAAACTATCCAAACAGTTATTTATATCCGGACAGATATAGTAAATACTGGGGCTCGAAGAGACTTGATTTCTGGCAAATTTAATTCGCTAATTGCTCAATTTGAAAAAGATAACAACCTTGATGTTCGTGTTTCTGGAATGCCTTACATCCGTACGATGAATGCAGAGAATATTATCAGTGAAATGAGGATGTTTGTTATACTTGCTTTAGGGATTACAGCATTGATTTTCTTCTTCTTTTTTAGATCATTTAGAGCCACTTTTATTACATTATTGGTAGTGATAGTTGGTGTTATTTGGGCGTTCGGATTCATAGGATGGTTCCGTTATGAAATTTCTGTTTTAATGGCATTAATTCCACCATTAATTATTGTTATTGGAGTTCCGAATGCTGTATTTTTTATTAATAAATATCAGCAAGAAATAAAAACTCATGGGAATCAAGCCAAGAGTTTACAACGTGTAATTACCAAAATAGGTAGTGCAACATTGATGACTAATATTACTACAGCTTCAGGATTTGCTACTTTTATTTTTACCAAAAGTCAATTGCTTGTTGAATTTGGAATTATAGCATCTATTAATATTATTGCAATCTTTTTCTTAGCCTTGTTTCTGATTCCGATCATCTATAGTTTTATGCCTTTGCCTAAAAAAAAGCATCTAAAACATTTAGATAGAATATGGATTGATAAAATTGTGAATTGGATGGAAAATATGGTGCGTAATCATCGTTTTGTCATTTATACAGGTACAGTCGTAATTATTATCGCAAGTATGATTGGCTTATTTCAAATGAAGATTTCTGGGAGCCTTATTGATGATATGCCTAAGAGTAAAGAGTTCTATCATGATATCAAATTTTTCGAAGAAGAATTTGGTGGGATTATGCCACTTGAAATCTTGGTTGACACAAAAGAACCAAATGGTGTTATGGACCTTTCAACGCTGAAACGAATTGAAAAAATAAACGAAACCATTGATGAAATTCCTGAGTTATCAAAACCTATTTCGGTAGTTAATTTGGTCAAATATTCCAAACAAGCATTTTATAGTGGAATACCTAAATACTATCAATTACCGACAAGTCAAGACAAGAATTACATCTTATCCTACGCCAAAAATTCTTCAAGCAATACGGATATGCTTAAAAATTTCGTTGACTCAACTGGTCAATATGCAAGAGTAACTACCTATATGAAAGATGTAGGGACGACTAAAATGGAAGGTATCGAAGAGCGTCTTAAAGCAAAAATAGATAAGGTTTTTAATCCAGAAAAATACAATGTTTCCATAACAGGAAAAGCGTTGGTTTTCTTAAAGGGAACAAAATATCTAATTAATAATCTTGTATTATCACTCTCGCTCGCAATCTTTTTAATTGCAATTTTCATGGCGTTTATGTTTAGGTCTTTTAAGATGATCTTAATATCTATTCTCCCTAATATTTTACCTCTATTGATTACTGCTGGACTGATGGGTTATTTTGGCATTCCATTAAAACCTTCAACGATTCTGGTTTTTAGTATTGCATTTGGAATATCAGTAGATGACACGATTCACTTTTTGGCAAAATACCGTCAAGAACTACAAGCCAATAATTGGAGGGTAAAAAAATCTGTATATGCATCCTTACGTGAAACTGGTGTCAGTATGTTTTATACTTCAATCGTACTTTTCTTTGGATTTCTTGTCTTTACCGTTTCGAGTTTTGGTGGGACCAAAGCATTAGGAGGACTCGTTTCGATCACTTTGCTATTTGCAATGCTTTCTAATTTATTGTTGCTTCCTTCGTTACTATTGACATTGGAATCTAAAATCGCTAACGAGCGAACTCTAAAAGAGCCTACGGTTCCTATACTTCCTTTAGAAGATACTAATGACAAATAAAAAATTTGCTTTCCTAATTCTGAATTGTAATTTCATTCAGTATCTTTGCAATTCATAAAATTTAAGCAATGGCAAACAGTACTGTTTCTGAATTATTACATTCAGACAAAATTCTACAAGAAGTAAGTGTAAAAGGTTGGGTAAGAACTTTTAGAGCAAATCGTTTTATTGCTTTAAATGATGGTTCCACAATCAATAATATTCAATGCGTTGTAGATTTCGAAAATACTGATGAATCGCTTTTAAAAAAGATAACAACAGGAGCAGCAGTTTCTGTTATTGGGACATTAATTGAAAGTCAAGGTAAAGGGCAAAAAACTGAAATTAAGGTAACTAGCCTTGAAGTTTTAGGTGAGTCTAATCCTGATGAATACCCTATTCAACCAAAAAAACATAGTTTAGAATTCTTACGTGAAAATGCACATTTACGTATTAGAACCAACACGTTTGCAGCAGTAATGCGTGTACGTTCTGCATTATCATTTGCAATACATAAATATTTTACAGAAAAGGGGTTTTACAATTTCCATGCACCTATTATTACAGGATCTGATGCTGAAGGTGCAGGAGAAATGTTTAAAGTTTCTGTATTTGAACCAAATAAAACGCCAAAAAATAAAGATGGATCTGTAGATTTCTCACAAGACTTTTTTGGGAAAGAAACCAACTTAACTGTTTCTGGTCAATTGGAAGCAGAAACATATGCAATGGCACTTGGGAAAGTCTACACATTTGGACCAACTTTCAGAGCAGAAAATTCAAACACGACACGTCACCTTGCAGAATTCTGGATGGTAGAACCTGAAGTTGCATTTATGGATCTAGACGGAAATATGGATTTGGGTGAAGATTTTATAAAATCGGTTATCCAAGATGTATTAATAAGTTGTAAAGATGATATTGAATTCCTTGAACAGCGCTTATTACAGGAAGAAAAATTGAAACCTGCTATTGAGCGTAGTGATATGCCATTGATTGAAAAATTGAAATTTGTTACTGAGAATAACTTTAAACGTGTGAGTTATACTGAGGCTATTGATATTTTACGCAATTCAAAACCGAATAAGAAAAAGAAATTCCAATACCCTATCAATGAATGGGGAGCAGATTTACAAAGTGAACACGAACGGTTTTTAGTTGAAAAGCACTTTAAATGTCCAGTTATATTATTTGATTATCCAGCTGATATCAAAGCATTTTATATGCGCTTAAATGAAGATGGGAAAACGGTAAGAGCTATGGATATTTTATTTCCTGGAATTGGAGAAATTGCAGGTGGGGCTCAACGTGAAGAACGCCTTGATGTGTTGAAAGAAAAAATAAAAGCTTTGGATATTGACGAAAAAGAATTATGGTGGTATCTAGATACACGTAAGTTCGGAACGGCTGTTCATAGTGGATTTGGTCTTGGGTTTGAAAGGCTCGTTTTATTCGTAACTGGAATGGGAAATATACGTGATGTAATCCCTTATCCAAGAACTCCTCAAAATGCAGAGTTTTAATAATTATTAACGTTTGTATTATATGTTTTTTTGTAAATTTACTTTATGTTAAAACAACATTTACATTATAAATTATTACAAAAATTATCTCCTCAACAAATTCAGTTGATGAAATTGATTCAATTACCTACACAGGCATTTGAACAACGTCTAAAACAAGAAATCGAAGAAAACCCTGCTTTAGAGAACGGAAAAGATGAATCTGGAGATGATGATTCGTTTGAAGATAATAATGAAGATGAGTATAATGATTCGGAAAATGACTCTGATGATGTAAATATTGACGAGTATTTAAGCGACGATGAAATCCCTTCTTATAAAACCCAAGTAAATAATTATTCTGCAGATGACGATGATAAAAGCATTCCTTATGCTGGAGGCACTACTTTTAATCAACAACTTTTAAATCAATTACATACATACCGATTCACTGAACAAGAAGAAATTATTGCCGAATTTTTAATTGGTAGTATTGACGAAAGTGGTTATATAAGAAGAGAGATTGAGGATATTGTTGATGATTTAGCATTTACAGAAAATATTTTTACTGAGATTGATGAAGTTCTTAAGTTGTTGAAAATTGTTCAAGAATTAGATCCATCAGGAGTTGGTGCACGTGATTTAAAAGAATGTCTCTTACTGCAATTAAGAAGAAAAGAAGAAAAACCTAGTAGAACATTAGCAATTAATATCCTTGATAAGGCTTTTGAGTCCTTTGTAAAAAAGCATTATAAAAAATTACTTCAAAAATTTTCTATTTCAGAGATTGAATTGAGAGATGCTATTTTAGAAATCGAAAAATTAAACCCGAAACCTGGAGGCGCGTTTGTTGGTTCCAATAAAATTGCTGAACAGATTGTTCCTGACTTTACAATTCTCATCACTGAAGGACAATTAGAACTTACTTTAAATTCTAGAAATGCTCCGGAGTTACATGTTTCTAACGAGTACAATAACATGATGAAGGGCTATAAAGATTCCAAAACTAAATCTAAATCTCAAAAGGATGCAGTTATCTTTATCAAGCAGAAACTAGATGCTGCAAAATGGTTTATTGATGCGATTAAACAACGACAACAGACATTATTATTAACTATGAATGCTATTATGCATTATCAATCTGAATATTTTTTATCTGGGGATGAACGAAAATTAAGACCCATGATTTTAAAAGATATTGCAGATCAAATAAACATGGACGTTTCAACAGTTTCAAGAGTTGCTAACAGTAAATATGTATCAACTCCTTATGGTACCAAATTGATAAAAGAATATTTTTCAGAATCGATGAAAAATGATCAAGGTGAAGATGTTTCTACTAAAGAGATTAAAAAAATATTAGAAACAGTCATTATTGAAGAGAATAAGAAAAAACCACTTACAGATGATAAACTATCTGAATTATTAAAAGAAAAAGGGTACCCTATCGCTAGAAGAACTGTTGCTAAATATAGAGAACAACTTGATATTCCAGTTGCTAGGCTAAGAAAAAAAATATAGCATGAAGTTAAACAAACTTATATCTTATCTGTTTCATCCTATATTATCCCCTATAATTGCTACGTTAGTATATTTAATAATATTACCAAGACATACTTCTCAGCAATTAAATATTGCCATAATAACTATGGTTTTTATTGGAACATATCTCCTTCCTATATTCTTCATGATCTTTTTAAAAAAATCAAATGCAATTGAAACTTTTCATTTGGAAAATGTTATTGAGAGAAAAATGCCGGTTTTATTAATGGTAATGGTTGCATATTTACTAGCTACAATTATTAAAAATGCTAGTTCAGCTATGGAACTTGCATTGTTTTTTTACGGGATGACAGTTGGACTAATTATTGCTTATTTACTGATTTATAAAAAATTTAAAATCAGTCTTCATATGCTTGGAATAGGAGGGTTACTTGGCTTCTTTATATTTGTTAGTTATCACTATAAGCTCAATCTAATACTACTTATTTCATTCTTATTCATTATTGCTGGATTTATTGCAATTTCAAGAATAAAATTAAAAGCACATACATTAAAAGAAGTCTATTTAGGCTTTGTAGTTGGATTGGGTTCTGAAATAATCGTTTATGTACTTTACATTATATAAAAGATCAATCCAATATTTAGTTGCTTTAAATCAATTGGTTCGTTATTTACTTGGGCATTCTCAAAGAAAGTGTTCAGACCATAATATAGATTTAAATTTAAAGTCCCATAACCTGCAGATAAAGTCAATCCATATTGAAATGTATTCAATTTATCAATTCCTTTCAAAATAATTGTTCCTGACGTATCAGAAAATCTAGCATTACTTGCAAACAGATACCCTAATTTAATACCAGTATAGATTCGCAAGAAACTATAATCTGACGGTGTAGATGTCCTCCATCTAAATTCTATTGGAACTTCAATAGCATGAGTTGAAAGTCGATTGCTGTTAAAATTTTGAGACTCAATGATTTCAAAAAATATACTACTACTTGTATCAGTAATTTTTAAATTTTGAATATATGCATTGTAAGAATACCCTAGCCCTATTCCAATAGCCTTATTTCGTTTTTCATTGATAGGTAAGTCTTTTATAAAACCGAAAGACAAACCTCCAGAAAGACCATTTTGATTAAACCCTGTTGGCTTATTATTTAATACATTATAGGTTAGTCCAATATATAATTGATCTTCTAAATAGTTATCATCAACATAAGTACTATCCACTTGAGAAAATGAATAGAAAGTAATAAACACTAAAATTAATAGTATGGATTTACTAAGCATATAACAAATATAACGAAAAACGGCAACCAATATTGGTTGCCGTTTTCAAACTTATAAAAAATTATTTATTCATTTTCTACACCGATATTGGTAGAATAAGTAACCTTCAAGGCATTAATTTCTCTTAATTCTTTTTTAATGTCATTGATAGTTCCTACGCTAGACTTTTCATCCGCTTTAATCAAAGTAGTCATATAATCAACTTCATCATCAGATATATCAGCACGTTTAGCAAAAATAAAATTTCTCACATCGCTTACACTAGCTATCTTATCATTCAATTGAATTTTATCACCATCTCCATCTTTTCCTTTATCTAAAGATTCTCCTACATAAATAGTACTCACAAGACGCTTATCTTCCAACTTTTTTACTTCAGTTGCAGTAGGCATCTTATTGGTAACCATTACAGAGGTTTCTCTCATCGTAGTTGCAACCATAAAAAAGAAGAGTAGCATAAATACAATATCTGGTAAAGAAGCTGTATTAATTGCTGGCATTCCTTTTTTCTTTTTACTAAATTTAGACATTTGTTAAATTTTAATTAATTAGCTTCTTGTTCAGAAATAATTTCAGGATACATAGATTTTATGGCATCGATTTTAGTTTTTAAGGGTTCGTTTCCTTTATCCTTACTCAATTTATTTACCATTTCAGTATATGTTTCACCATACATCTCTTTAGCCAATTGATTCCTTAAAGTCGTGTAAGCTCTTCCCAATTCGTTCTGAACTTGAATAAAAGTACCATACTGAGTACTTCTATCTGTCTTCAATAAAATCACTGCTTTATTAGGATGGTCAGAAGATGTAGGATTTTTAGCACCTTTACACCAAGTACACTCCTTTTTTTCAGTTTCATTTGGCATTGGGTTTCCTAGTCCTCCTCCATTGTCAATAAAGTCCATCGCCATTTGTTTGATGTCCTTAATCTTATGATATTCATTTTCAATTAACAAATCATCATTCTTGTTTACAAACACTTCAAATACATTCTTCTCCTTAATACTAGGTGGAGGCGGAGCATTTGGTGGTTGTTTTTCTGGTAATCTACGCGAAATACCTGCATCGATATCCATGGTCGTTGTTACTAAGAAAAATATCAATAGTAAGAACGCAATATCTGCCATAGATCCAGCATTTATTTCGGGCGTGTCTCTTCTTGCCATAATTACTTAGTGTTTTTTAACTTTTAGAAAATAATCCTTTTACAGAACCTAATATTACTGAACCAACCGCGATTATACCTAGTATATAACTATAGTTAAGTAACGCTCCTACTCTTTTAGAAATAGGTCCAGGTTCACCACCATCTTTAACTACATTACCAAACTTATCAGTAACGGCATCACCATTAGCAATAACATATGCTAGGGCAAATAACCCTCCTAATACTATAAGGGTTAATAATGCACTTTTTAATTGCTTTGGATGCTTAATCAGGTTTCCGATTGTAAATATTACTACGATTGCAGTAGCCAATATCAATAATATCACAGAAAATGTGATAAATGGGTTTGCAGCACTGTCAATAGCAACTGGATCTTCTCCAGCCGTCATGACTCTAACCAACAGGAGTACACCTATCAGACTAAGTACAGCAACACCAATTTTTGCTATTTTATATAAATTCATAATATATATTATTTTTTATGCTTAACTAATAAATCTACTAATGATATAGATGCATCCTCCATATTGTTCACAATGCTATCCACTTTTGCAATAATATAATTATAAAAGATCTGTAGAATAATTGCTACAATTAAACCGAATACAGTTGTTAATAAGGCTACTTTAATACCTCCTGCAACAGTTCCAGGCGTCATTTGATTCGACGCTGCAATATTATCAAATGCTTTAATCATTCCAATTACAGTTCCCATGAAACCAAGCATTGGTGCCAAAGCGATAAATAATGTCAACCATGAAATGTTTTTCTCTAACAATCCCATTTGAACACCACCATAACCTACAATAGCTTTCTCAGCAGCATCAATTCCTTCATTCGATCTGTCTAGACCTTGATAGAAAATAGAAGCAACTGGCCCTTTCGTATTTCTACAAACTTCCTTAGCAGCTTCAACTCCTCCAGATGCAAGTGCATCTTCAACACTACTAACTAATTTATCAGTATTGGTAGAAGCCATGTTAAGATAAATAATTCTTTCAATTGCAATTGCAAGACCTAAAATAAGCGCTATTAATACAATCCCCATAAAACCAGGACCTCCTTCAATAAAACGTTGTTTCAATTCTTGGTGAAAAGTTTTTTCTTCAACTTGTTCTGTCGTTGTGTCTTCTTGAGCGTAAGTGTTTTGAACTGCTCCAAAAAACAATAATCCTGTGATTGCAAGGATGGTAAATAGTTTTTTCATCGTTTAATAGTTAATTAATTGTTAGTTTACGGGTTTAAAGATATAATTTTTTTTACAAAAAAACATCCGGCGGAGAGAAAGGGATTCGAACCCTTGATATAGTTGCCCATATACATGCTTTCCAAGCATGCGCCTTCGACCACTCGGCCACCTCTCCTGTTAGTTTAAGAGTGACAAGTAACAAAAAAATCTTGGTAGGAAAAAATTTTATTTCAAGTTTACCTCAACAATAATCTGAATATAACTGATAATCAATATCTTTAGTATTCTATTCAGCCATTTCTCCACGTAGCGGAGTTTCGAATATCTGCTTAAAATCGTTCATTGGGATTTTTTCTCCTAAAAGATACATGAGTTTTGCCAATGCTGATTCTGTTGTAATATCTTTTCCACTTATCAACCCTATTTTCTGTAACTCAACACTCGTTTCATAATGACCTAAAATCACTGATCCTCCTGCACACTGAGTCACATCTACAATTTTAATTCCTTTTTTTAATGCTATTTTAAGCAAATCAATAAACCAAGAATCAGTAGGAGCATTCCCTGAACCGTACGTTTCTAGAACAACTCCTTTTAACCCTTCTATTGCCAATATACTTTTAACCACCTTCTCTGTAATTCCAGGAAACAACTTAAGAACGGCTATATTATCTTCTAATCTCTTTCTTATTTTTATTTTTTTAAACCGTTTCGATTTACCAATTAAAGAGTCATAAATTTTCAAATGAACTCCACTTTCTCCTAATGGAGGATAATTAGGCGAAGAAAATGCCTCAAAATGTTCAGAATTCATTTTAGTCGTTCTGTTGGCTCTATATAATTTATATTCAAAATAAAGACACACTTCTTGAACAACTGGCTTTCCGTTTTTAGCTTCAGAGGCAACCTGAATGGAAGTAATTAAATTCTCCTTAGCATCTGTTCTTAGATCTCCAATCGGAAGTTGAGAGCCTGTAAAAATAACTGGCTTAGATAAATTTTCAAACATAAAACTTAAAGCAGATGCTGTATATGACATGGTATCGGAACCATGCAAAACAACAAATCCATCAAACCCCTCATAATTATCTTCAATAATTTCAGCAATTTTGATCCAATGAGTTGGATTCATATTAGACGAGTCAATAGGCTCTTTAAATGACACACTATCAATAGTACAACTTAACAGATTAACCTCTGGAATGTGTTTCAGTAGCTTATTAAAATCAAATGCTTTCAAAGCACCTGTCTTATAATCTTTAGTCATTCCTATTGTTCCGCCAGTATAAATCAATAAAATATGAGGGCTTTTTGCCATTATGTCGTAGAATATATTTTGGAATAGTTTATGCTGTAAATTTATTAATAAAAAGAATGAATTTAATTAACTTTACCAATAAATATAAAATTTATGATAATAGGATATATAATATTAGGACTTGTTGCACTTTTTGGATGGATTACACAATCTAAACTAAAAAAGAAATTTAAACAATACTCTAAATTATCTCTAAAAAACGGGATGTCAGGACGAGAAATAGCCGAAAAAATGTTGGCTGATAATGGTATTCATGACGTAAAAGTGATTTCTACGTCAGGAAGATTAACCGATCACTACAATCCTGCAGATAAAACTGTAAATTTAAGTGAAGCAGTATACAATGAAAGAAATGCTGCTGCTGCTGCGGTCGCTTCACATGAGGTAGGACATGCAGTTCAACATGCTACTGGATATTCATGGTTACAATTCCGATCTAAAATGGTTCCAACTGTAAGTATTGCTAGTAAATTATCTGGAGGAATTATTATTGCAGGATTATTCATACAGTCTTTTCCTATATTATTACCCTTAGGAATTATATTATTTGCTGCAACGGTTGTATTCAGTTTTGTAACATTACCTGTAGAATATGATGCAAGTAATCGAGCATTAGCATGGCTTGATAATGAAAATATGCTAACTCATGAAGAACATGCAGGAGCAAAAGACGCATTGAGTTGGGCAGCAAGAACCTACGTTGTTGCAGCAATTGGCGCAATGGCTACCTTACTGTACTATGTGATGATATATATGGGTCGCGATTAAATATTTTTTTAGACAAAATAAAAAAAGGGTGTAAAATAATTTACACCCTTTTTTATTGTTACAATTTTATCTGTCGATCAATCTGTTGGTCCAACGAAATGAATGTTTCCGTCCTTGCAACTCCTTTAATAGATTGAATATCTTTATTTAATAAACTCATCAAATGCTCATTGTCACGACATAAAATCTTGATGAAAACAGCATAATTTCCTGTTGTATAATGACTTTCTATCACTTCAGGAATTTCCTTTAAACGATTTAATGCCGCATTATACTTACTCGCCGAATCTAAAAATATTCCAACAAATGCTAATGTTGTATAGCCTAATACTTTTGGGTTTAAGACAAATTTAGATCCTGATATTAATCCAGAGGCTTCTAATTTTCTCAATCTCTGATGAATTGCTGCACCAGAAATTCCAATTTTTCGTGCAATACTTAAAATTGGCGTTCGAGCATCTTCAATAAGATCCTTTAAAATAATCTTATCAATACCGTCAATATGTAAGGTCTTTTTTTTCATTTGTTAAGAATATATAATCAAAGATAAAAAAATAAGGATATGATTGCTCATATCCTTATTTTTTAGTTCCAAATTAAAACTTTTACTCTTCTTCTTTGGGAAGCATTACAAAATCTTCCATAAACTTCGTTGTATAACTTCCAGCCACATAATCAGGGTGATCCATCAATTGTCTGTGAAAAGGAATTGTAGTATGAATTCCTTCAATTATAAATTCGTCTAAAGCACGTTTCATCTTATTAATTGCCTCTTCTCTTGTCTGAGCAGTTGTAATCAGCTTAGCAATCATTGAATCATAATTTGAAGGAATACTGTATCCTGCATATACATGAGTGTCTAGTCTTATACCATGACCTCCTGGAGCGTGTAATGTTGTAATTTTTCCTGGAGAAGGGCGAAAATCATTGTAAGGGTCTTCCGCATTAATTCTACATTCAATTGAATGTAATTTTGGAGTGTAATTCTTTCCAGAAATCGGCACACCTGCAGCCACTAATATTTGTTCACGGATCAAATCAAAATCAATTACCTGTTCAGTAATCGGATGTTCAACTTGAATACGCGTATTCATTTCCATAAAAAAGAAATTACGATGCTTATCAACCAAAAATTCAACAGTTCCTGCTCCTTCATATTTAATAAATTCTGCTGCTTTTACTGCTGCATCACCCATTTTTTTACGCAACTTGGTTGTCATAAATGGAGAAGGTACTTCTTCCGTTAATTTTTGATGACGACGCTGTATAGAACAATCTCTTTCAGATAAATGACATGCTTTACCAAATGAATCTCCAACAACTTGAATTTCAATATGTCTAGGTTCTTCAATCAACTTTTCCATGTACATAGCATCATTGTCAAAGAAAGCTTTCGCTTCTTGTCTAGCACCATCCCATCCTTTAAGCAAATCTTCTTTCTTCCAGACAGCACGCATTCCTTTACCTCCACCTCCAGCAGTTGCCTTTAGCATCACAGGATAACCCATTTTATCGGCTAATTTTTCTGTCTCTTCATATGTTTCTAAGACGCCATCAGAACCAGGAACACATGGCACACCTGCTTCTGTCATTGTTGCTCTAGCAGAAGCCTTATCTCCCATCCTATTAATCATTTCAGCTGTCGCTCCAATGAATTTAATATCATGTTCTTCACATATCTTAGAAAATTTTGCATTCTCAGCAAGGAATCCATATCCTGGATGAATTGCATCCGCATTGGTAATTTCGGCAGCTGAAATAATATTTGAAATTTTCAAATACGATTCACTACTTGATGGAGGTCCGATACATACGGCTTCATCTGCAAACTTCACATGCAGACTTTCAGCATCAGCAGTAGAATATACAGCAACTGTCTTAACACCCATTTCTCTACAGGTCCTAATAATGCGTAGTGCTATCTCACCTCTATTTGCAATTAATATTTTTTTAAACATAACTCACAAAAATTAAAAATTAGTAATTAATAGTAAATTATGATGGATCAACTAAAAATAATGGCTGACCAAATTCTACTGGAGAAGAGTCATCAACTAATACTTTCACAATTTTACCTGAAACTTCTGATTCAATTTCATTGAATAATTTCATTGCTTCAATAATACACACAACAGAATCTGCCTGTACTGTATCTCCTACTTCAATAAAATTTGGCTTATCAGGAGACGGTTTTCTATACAATGTTCCTATTATCGGAGAAGTAATTGTAATATATTTTGAATCTTCTTCAACCGCTCCTGCTTCAGCTGGTACTGCTTGAGCAACTGGTGTGCTCGCCACAGGTACCTGCTGCATTGCCATAGGTGCTTGATGTACAAAAGTAGTTTCAGGACTATCACTTCCTGTCTTTATTGTTATTTTAAAGTCTTCGACTTCTAATTTTACTTCGCTTACACCCGATTTTGAAACGAATTTTATAAGATTTTGAATTTCTTTTAAATCCATAAATAATAGTTTAAATAATTAGTTAGTTTTTAGATTCAATTAATTATAAGCCCATTTGTAATAGATAGATCCCCAAGAAAACCCACCTCCAAATGCTGCAAAAATAATTTTATCTCCTTTTTTTAGTTTTGATTCATAGTCTGCCAATAATAATGGTAAAGTAGCAGAAGTTGTATTACCATATTTATGAATGTTCATCATTACTTTTGAATCATCCAATCCTATTCTTTGCGCTGTTGCGTCTATAATTCTTTTATTTGCTTGATGTGCCGCTAACCAAGAAATATCTTCTTTCGTTAAGTTGTTACGTTCAAGTATTTTCTCACTTACATCTGCCATATTAAATACAGCGTTCTTAAATACTGTTTTACCCTCTTGATGCACAAAATTATCTTCTTCTCCGAATACTTCACCTTTTTTAAAAGGATACGAAGAACCTCCTTTTTTTACTTTCAAAAATTCTCTTCCAGAACCATCAACCCTTAAATATTCATCTTGAATTCCTAGCCCTTCATTATTTGCTTCAAATAAAACTGCTCCTGCTCCATCACCAAAAATGATACATGTTGCACGATCAGTATAATCAATCATTGAAGAGTTTTTATCCGCTCCTATCAATAAAATCTTTTTATACTTCCCTGACTCTATATAACTAGAAACAACTGACATTCCGAATAAAAAACTTGAACAAGCTGAATCCATATCAAATGCAAATGCGTTTTTAGCACCAACTTCAGATGCTACATATGCTGCAGTACTTGCTGCTTGCATATCTGGAGTTGCAGATGCAACTATAATTAAATCTATTTCTTTAGGGTCTAATTTGGATTTCGTAAGTAAATTCTCTGCTGCTTTTATAGCCATAAAAGAAGTTCCTTTACCTTCTTCTTTTAATATTCTTCTTTCACTAATTCCCGTTCTAGAAAGAATCCATTCATCGTTGGTTTCTACCATTGACTCCAGAATCTTATTTGACAAAACGTATTCTGGAATATATTTTCCAACGGCTGTGATAGCTGCACTTATTTTAGTCATAAATTAAAAATATTATACTTTTAAAGTAAGCCAAAGTAATGTAATTTATTTCTAAAAATGTCTAAATTTATTATTTTAATACATTTTTAGGTTAAAAACACAAAAAAACCCTCAAAAATGAGAGTTTTTATGTTTTTAAAGTTTTAGCGATTAAGCCTTAGCAGTCGCGTCAATTACAACTTGACCACGGTAATACAATTTACCTTCACTCCAATGAGCTCTGTGATATAAGTGTGATTCACCTGTTGTAGAATCAACAGCAATCTGAGGTACAGATGCTTTATAGTGAGTTCTTCTTTTGTCTCTTCTTGTTTTCGAAATTTTTCTCTTTGGATGTGCCATCTCTATCTTTTTTTATTCGATTGTAATTCTTTTAATTTTTCCCAACGAGGGTCAATACTTTCTTTTTGCTCTTTATGTGTAAACTCTTTTAATTTTTTCAACATACCTGAATCTAACGTTCCATCTTCTATTCCAGGATGTACCTTTTTAATAGGGATAGATAAAACTATCATTTCATAAATGAGTTGAGAAACATCTAGTTGATAACTGTTTTGAGGAATAATTAATATTTCATCACTATCATCATTAAACTCTTCTCCAAACTTAACTATAAGTGGTAAATTACCATTTACATCCAACTCAAAAGGTTCGTAAGTCAAGTCACAATTTACTTGTACTTTTCCTGATGATTTAAATTCAAGATTAAACATATTGTTTTTTTTCTCAAATTCTAATTCAACATTTATATCAACCTTCTCAAATTCATCGTATTGAAAATATTCAAAGAACTTATTATCAATTTGATAATTAAAATAATGCTTTCCAAGTCTCAATCCCAGAAAAGGGATTTCAAATTCTTTCAAGTCTTTCATTATTAGAACATCAATTTGAGCGTGCAAAGATATAAAAATATTATATATCTATAATCTTTTTGTCGCTTTTAATTTATTTTGATTTAATTCAAGGTATTCGCTACGCTTTTTAAACAGTTCAATGCTTTTAAACAAGGCCTCTTTAAAAGAACTTTCATCTGCTACTCCCTTTCCAGCAATCTCATAAGCAGTACCATGGTCAGGAGATGTTCTGATCAATTTTAAACCTGCAGTAAAATTAACTCCTTTACCAAATGAAAGTGCTTTAAACGGTGCTAATCCTTGGTCATGATACATTGCTAACACTCCATCAAACTGTTTGTAAACATTTGACCCGAAAAAACCATCAGCAGCGTAAGGTCCATACACCAACTTTTTCTCATTAAACAACTCCTTAACTGTAGGTCGAATGATTTCTTCATCTTCTTTCCCGATTAAGCCATTATCTCCACTATGCGGGTTCAATCCCAAAAGGGCAATTTTTGGCTTTGAAATCCCAAAATCCTTTTGAAGTGTTTCATACAGAATAGCAACTTTTCCTTTAATAAGTTCTGGAGTTATACTACTTGAAACTTCTGAAATAGGTATATGACCCGTAATCAATCCAACACGTAAACCATCAGTCATTAAAATCATTAAACTTTTACCTTCAATTTCATGTTCTAAAAACTCTGTATGACCTGCAAACTTAAATTCTTCAGATTGAATATTTTCTTTATTAATTGGAGCGGTGACTAAAACATCTATTGCTCCCGAATTTAAACTCTTTACAGATTCTTTTAAAGAAACATAAGCATACTTACCTCCTACTTCAGTAGACTTTCCAGGAGTAATCTCAATATCTTCATTCCATAAATTAATAACATTTATTTTACCTTCAGCAATTTTATTCACATCTGAGATTCCATGAAATTGCATCTCACTTTTTAAAATTTTATTATAATAAGAAACCACTTTTGTTGAACCAAAAATTACAGGAATACAGAAATCCAACATTCTTTTATCAGTAAATGTTTTTAAAATCACTTCAATACCGATTCCATTAATATCGCCAATAGAAATTCCAATTTTTATTTTATTTTCTTTACTCATTTGGTCGTGAATTATGCTTATTTTTGAATTATCAAAAGTAATCAATAAATTTTACAAAATATGTTTACTGGAATTATAGAGACTCTAGGTATCGTAAGAAATATTAAATCAGAAAATGACAATATTCATTTTGCAATTCAGAGCACTATTACCTTGGAATTAAAAGTAGATCAAAGTGTGTCTCATAATGGAGTCTGCTTAACAGTTGTTTCTATTCAAGACGATTTATATACGGTTACTGCTATTAAAGAAACATTGACTAAAACCAATTTGCACCAATTAAAAATTGATAATTCTGTAAATCTTGAAAGGGCAATGAAGCTGGGTAGTCGACTAGATGGGCATATTGTTCAAGGTCATGTTGATCAGGTTGGTAGATGTATCTCTAAAGAGTCTGAAAATGGGAGTTGGCTTTTCACATTTGAATATGATCCGAAAAAAGATAATGTTACCATTGAAAAGGGCTCAATAACAATTAATGGCGTGAGCTTAACTGTATTTAATTCTATTGACAATATGTTTAGTGTTGCTATTATACCTTATACATTTGAAAACACCAGTTTTAAAGAAATTAATGTGGGAAATATCGTTAATTTAGAATTTGATGTGATAGGGAAATACGTAGCAAGATTATTGCAAAAATAATTAAGATTTATCTCTTAATTTACTTACACCATAAATCAATCCAGAAGTTAAAAGTAATAGTATCCCGCCATCTATAGGGACTAATCCTGGAGGAGGAGGAATAGGAGGGCCTGGACCTGTCTGGGAAAATGTTTCTACACTTATCAATAAGAAAAGTGTGAATACTAAAACACTCCAAGAAAAAGGAATTTTTTTCATCATTTTAAATAGGGATTAAAACTTTGTATTTCACACAAACTTACATAATTCAAATTATTTCTGCAAATTTAAAATAGTTTGTGGACCCAGAAGGGCTCGAACCTTCGACCCCCTGATTATGAGTCAGGTGCTCTAACCAACTGAGCTATGGGTCCTAAAACTGGTTGCAATATTACTATTTATTTATTTTATGCACAATCTTTTATTCAATAATCATCTATAAAATCTTATTTGAAGGAAATATTGTTAAATTATCAAAAAACATACCATAGTTACTATGAAAAAAATTGCAATCACTATAAAATTCATGTTTTTAATAATTTTAACAGTTACGGGTCAAGAAAATAATGACAAATTCTGGGACAACGTCATTTATGGAGGTGGATTCAATGTTGGTTTTGGAAGTGATTTTACAACAATTACCATTTCACCAAGTGCTATTTATAATTTTTCTGATGTTTTTAGTTCTGGAGTTAGCCTAAGTTATCTTTACTCTAAAAATATATTTTTAAACACTAAAGCAAACGTATATTGAGGAAGTTTAATTACCCTATTCAATGTTGTACAAGCAGTACAATTATCGGCAGAATTTGAAGAATTAAATATCAATGTTAAAGACAATATTGGAAATTCCGATTCTTATTGGAGTCTAGCATTATATTTAGGCGCTACTTATAACATGGGAAACGTTTCTATCGGTCTTAGATATGACGCATTATATGACGATGATAAAAGTATTTACAGTTCTGCTTTTACACCTGTGTTTAGATTTTACTTCTAAACTTCTCGTTTCATTAAGTTTTTACCGAAGTTTTTCAACATATCTTTTTTCGCTGTTGGAATGTCAATTGATTCAAGTATTTCAAAAGATTTAGTTGTATAATCCTCGATCAATATTTTTATTTTATCTACCGCTCCTGTTGAAGTGAACATTTGTTTGGCAGTATAAATTTTAACCTGAGCATCTGCAGATTGCTTACTAAATAGCTCTTCAAATTTTTCTTTTTCTTTTCCTTTCAACGTATCAAGAGTCAATAAGTATAAATATGTTTTTTTATTCTCAATGATATCTCCTCCTACTTGTTTTCCGAAAATTTCTGGATCACCAAACGCATCTAAATAATCATCTTGTAACTGAAAAGCAATTCCTAAATTCAATCCAAAATCATATATTTTACTTGATTGTTCGTCTGAGACTTCAGCAATGATCGCTCCCATTTGCAATGCTGAACCTACTAAGACTGACGTTTTCAACTTAATCATATACATATATTCCTCTAAGGAAACATCCGTTCTTGTTTCAAAATCAATGTCTAATTGCTGGCCTTCACATACCTCAACTCCTGTTTTACTGAATAACTGAGTTAGTTTTTTAAAAACTGGAGCATCATAACTTTCTAAATACTGATACGCCAATATCAACATTGCATCTCCTGATAAAATTCCTGTATTTATATCCCATTTCTCATGTACCGTAACCTTCCCTCTTCTTAAGGGAGCATCGTCCATAATATCATCGTGGATAAGTGTAAAATTGTGAAATACTTCAATAGCTAATGCAACATCCAATGCTTTTCTATAATCAATCCCAAAAGCATCCGCACTCAATAGAGCCAAAATAGGGCGTAATTTTTTACCTCCTAGACTTAAAATATAACCTATAGGTTCATATAAGTTCTTAGGCTCCTTGACTACTGTTTTACTTTTTAAATAGTTTTGAAATTCTGCTTTATACGCTTCTATCACTTTTCTAATTTTGTGTAAAAATAATTTGTCCTCTTTAATAAAACGTTAAAAAAGTGTGAAAACTTTGGAAACTTGTTGTGTTTTTAAAGTTTCCAACTTACATTTGCCTATAATTTATTACAATAATGAGGGAAAAAATACTGACTAAATCAACAGAAATGTTCTTAAATTATGGATTTAAGAGTGTTACTATGGATGATATTGCTGAGCAATTGGGGATCTCTAAAAAGACGATTTATGCTAATTTTGAGAATAAAACAGAACTAGTTGAAGCGAGTACTTTGTTTTTATTCGAATTCATTTCTAATGGAATTAATTTAATCTGTGAATTGGAAAAGAACCCAATAGATGAACTTTTTGCAATTAAAAGTTTTGTAATGGAGCATTTAAAGAATGAAAAAACTTCTCCACAATATCAACTTCAAAAATACTATCCTCAATTATTTATTTCATTAAAAAAACGTCAATTTGACTTGATGAAAGAATGTGTTTTTGAGAATTTAGAAAGAGGTGTAAAACTAGGGATCTATAGGGAAGGAATGGACTTAGATTTTATTACTCGATTGTATTTTAATGGTATTATTGGAATAAAAGATGTTGAAACATTTCCACAAAACATATTTAAACCAGAATATTTACTTGAAAGATATTTAGAATATCACATTAGAGCAATTGCTACTAAAAAAGGATTACAAACTATGGAAAAACTATTGTTGAAAAATGAAAAATAAATTATTAATACTTACTTTTTTCTTTTCGCTTATAGTAAGCGCACAAGAAAATAAAAATTTTAGCCTTCAAGATGCTATAGATTATGCTTTAGAAAATAATCGAACAGGAAAAAATGCTGAACGAGATATTGAAGCAGCCAAACAGCAAAAATGGGAAGCTATTGCAAAGGGATTACCTCAAATTGGTGCTTCTGTTGAATATCAAAACTGGTTAAAAAAAGGAGCATTTGCTTTTGGAAGTCAAATTACCGAAAATGCAAACCCAAGACATACTGTAACAGCTGGAGTTACCTTAAGTCAGCTTCTTTTCGATGGTTCTTATATAGTAGGTTTACAATCGGCAAAAGTGTTTTTAGAAATTTCGGAAAACGCAAAAGAAAAAACGGACATTGAAATTCGTAAAGCAGTTATTAATGCTTATGGAAATGTTCTATTACTTGAAGAAAGCATTGATGTTTTTGAACGCAACAAAATAGTTCAAATAAAAAATTTAAAAGCTGCTAAAATTGTTTACGAAAACGGAATGACTGAAGAAGAAAACGTAGATCAATTAAAAATTACAGTTTCGAGCATTGAAAGCAATTTAAAAAATGTAACAAGACTTCACAGTTTAGGTTTGAAAATGTTAAACATTACTATAGGGTTAGACGTAAACGAAAAAATTACTTTATCCAATACTTTAGAAAATTTAACAACTGAGAATATTGACTTGAGCTTAATGAATTCAGAAGAAAACATTGAAAATAATATTGACTATAAAATTGCCCTTAACGAGAAACGTTCCAAAGAATTATTACTAAAACTAGAGAAGTACAGAAAGTTTCCAACTGTGAGTGCTTTTGTAAATGGCGGAGTGTCTGGTTTTAGCGAAACTTACTCTTTTGCAACCAACGATCAGAAATGGTTTCCCTCTTCTTTGTTTGGAGTTAATTTAAGTGTTCCTTTATTCACTTCTGGATGGGGAAAAGCAACTCGAAAACGCGCAAAATTAAATCTTGAAAAGTCTGAAAATAATGTTATAGAAATTGAGCAAAACCTAAAATTAGGAATTGCTTCTGCTAAAAGTAATTATGAGTTTTCAATTGAAGAATATAATACCAAAAAAGAGCTTTTAAAATTAGCAGAAAGCATTGAAGGAAAGAATCAAATTAAATATTTTGAAGGAATGGGCTCTAGTTTCGATTTACAACAAGCACAATCTCAATTATATAATGCGCAACAAGAGTTTTTACAAGCCATGCTTGATGTTATTAATACAAAAACAGAACTAGAAGTTATTCTAAATCAGGCCAACAACTAATAAACAAAAAATATTATGAAAAATTTACTTTCACTTACTCTCTTAACTTTTTTACTCATCTCTTGTGGTGATAACAAAGAACAATCTATTGAAGATATAATCGCAACTGACAACCTCGAAGCTATCAGACAAAAAAGAGCCGCAATTGTTACTCAACAACAAGAAATAAATAATAAGATTAAACAACTTGATGATAAAATTTCAGAATTAGATAAATCTAAAAAGATACCACTGATTACTACTTTCACTGTTCAACAGAAAGTTTTTAATCATTATTTAGAATTGCAAGGAAGCGTTCAGACTAAACAGAATCTTGTTATTTATTCTGAAATACCTGGTGTTTTACTAAGAGTTTATGTAAAAGAAGGACAAAGAGTTTCTAAAGGACAATTATTAGCTTCTATTGATGACGGTGGAATGGAACAGCAAGTCGCACAATTGCAAATTCAAGCAGATCTTGCCAAAACAACATTTGAACGTCAAGAACGTCTTTGGGATAAAAAAATAGGAAGCGAAATTCAATACTTACAAGCAAAATCTAGTTATGAAGCACAACAAAAAGCAGTAAGTCAACTGAAAAGTCAGTTGGAAAAAAGTTCTGTAAGAGCTCCATTTTCAGGAGTGATAGATGACGTGATTTCTGAACAAGGAAGTGTTGTTTCTCCTGGTCAATCTCAATTAATGCGTATCGTAAATTTAAGAGATATGTATATTGAAACTGACGTGCCAGAAAGTTACATTTCAAGTGTTTCTAAAAACAAAGATGTACTTGTTGAATTTCCTGTTTTAGGGAAAACTATGAATGCAAAAATTCGTCAAACAGGTAATTTTATAAATCCTGCTAATAGAACTTTTAAAATTGAAATTGCTGTTCCAAATAAAGATAGGGCTATAAAGCCAAATCTTACAGCAAAATTGAAAATCAATGATTATACGAATGAAAATGCCATCTTAATACCACAAGATATTATTTCAGAAAATGCAAATGGCGAACAATACATCTATGTTGTAAAAGACAAAAATGAAAAATATGCAATTGCAGATCAAGTAATCATTGAAACTGGAAAAACACAAGGAGATGTAATTGAAGTATTAAAAGGTCTAGAAAATGACGTTGAGATTATTCAAGAAGGTGCAAGAAGTGTAAGAAATCAGCAAGAGGTTGAAATCTCGAACAAATAAATTATCAAAATGACAAAACAACAAAAAAAATTAGATAAAGAATTTGGGTTATCATCTTGGGCAATTGCTAATAAAACTACTATTTATGTAGTTATTGCTTTAATTTTATTTTTAGGAGGTTCTGCATATTATAGTATGCCTAGAGAAAATTTTCCTGAGATAAGAGAAACTAAAATTTATATAAGCTCAGTATTTCCTGGAAATACTGCTGAAGATATTGAAAAATTAATTACCGACCCTCTTGAGGATAAGTTAAAAACTGTAAGTAATGTTGTAGAAATCACCTCAACTTCACAAGAAGATTACTCTATGGTAGTTGTGGAGTTTAATGAAAGCATCACGGTAGATCAAGCAAAACAAAAGGTAAAAGACGAAATAGATTCTCAAACTTCTGGTGAAGATTGGCCAACTTTTAACAATGCGAAAGTTGAACCAAATGTATTCGAATTGAGTATGTCTGAGGAAGTTCCAATTTTAAATATCAATGTTTCTGGAGATTATCCTGTAGATAAATTAAAAGAATTTAGCGAGTATTTACAAGATGAAATTGAAGACTTATCAGAAATTAAAAAAGTAGACATTCGTGGTGCTCAAGATAAAGAGGTTGAAGTCGCTGTTGATATTTATAAGATGATGGCTGCCAAAGTGAGCTTTAATGATATTATTGGGGCAATAGGGAATGAAAATATGACGATGTCTGCAGGAAATTTAATCGCAAGTGGACAGAGACGAACTATAAGAATTGTAGGTGAGATTGAAAAACCTTCAGTATTAAATAGTGTCGTTGTTAAATCTGAAGATAATAGCCCTATTTATTTAAAAGATATAGCGTCTGTTACCTTTAAAGATAAGGATAAAACAACCTATGCGAGAGAATTCGGAGAGCAAGTAGTAATGCTTGACGTTAAGAAACGTTCTGGTGAAAATATGGTTGAGGCTGCACGAAAGATTGAAGTGATTGTGAAAAAGGCTAAGTCAACTATTTTTCCTCCAAACTTAAAAGTAACCATTGCCAATGATCAATCTTCTAAAACTATAGGTCAAGTAGATGATCTAGTAAACAATATCTTATTTGGGATTATACTAGTCGTAACTGTATTAATGTTCTTCCTTGGGTTTAAAAACGCACTATTTGTAGGTTTTGCAATTCCAATGTCGATGTTTATGTCATTGATGATTTTAAGTATGCTAGGCTACACTATGAATACGATGATTCTCTTCGGATTGATTATGGGTCTAGGAATGCTTGTAGATAATGGGATTGTAGTTGTAGAGAACGTCTATCGATTGATGGATGAAGAAGGTCTGAATCGTGTTGACGCAGCAAAAAAAGGAATTAGTGAAATTGCCTTTCCTATTATTATTTCAACAGCGACAACAGTTGCTGCATTTATTCCTTTAGGTCTTTGGCCTGGAGTTATGGGTCAGTTTATGGTCTATTTCCCGATTACACTTTCAGTAGTTTTAGGTTCGTCATTATTTGTCGCAATCTTCTTTAACTCTGTATTGGTCTCACAATTTATGACGGTAGAAGATAAAGATATGCCCATAAAACGTATTATTATTATTTCTTCTATTGTTGCGCTAGTTGGTTTATTTATCTTTATTGTTGGAGGTGCATATAGAGGGTTAGGAAGTGTCATGATATTTACTGCTATCATGCTTTGGGTATATCGTTTTGTGCTCCGAAAAATGGCAAACTATTTCCAGACTAGAGTATTAACCCGTCTCGAAAACTGGTATGAAAGGCAATTGAAAAGCGCACTTACTGGAATACGCCCGTATATATTAACTACCGGTACATTTTTATTGTTAATCGCTGCATTTATGGCTTTTGGTGCTTCATTGAGCACTCAACGAACAAAGGTAGAATTTTTTCCAGATAACAAGCCAAATCAGATTATTGTATATATAGAATATCCACAAGGAACAGATATTGAGAAAACAAATAGTATTACAAAGGAGATAGAAGAAAAAGTCTATTCTGTACTTAATGAAAGTACGTATATGGATGATGATTATAACTTTTTAGTTGAAAGTGTTGTATCTCAAGTAGGTGAAGGTGCAGGGAACCCACAAACAGATGGAGGTTCTGCAGCAGAAATGCCTCATAAGGGAAAAATTACTGCATCCATGCGTGAATATAAATATAGACGTGGAGAAGACAGTGAAATCCTACGACAAAAAGTACAAAAAGCATTGGTTGGAATTTATCCTGGAGTTTTAATTTCGGTTGAAAAAGATTTAAACGGACCGCCAGCAGGTTCTCCCATTAATATAGAAATTGAAGGAGAGGATTATGCTGAATTAATTACAACTGCTGAAAAAATGCGGGAATTTATCAATACCAAAAATATTGCTGGAATTGATGAATTAAAAATTGATGTCAATAAAGATAAGCCATCAATGAAAGTCGTTGTAGATAGAGAAAAAGCAGGAGAACTAGGTGTGTCTACAGGTCAAGTAGGACAACAATTGCGTAATTCAATTTTTGGAGCCAAAGCTGGTGTTTATAAAGAAGATGGTGAGGATTATGATATTTATGTTCGCTTTAATAAAGCGAATAGGTATAATATCAGTGCCCTTTTTAATCAAAAAATGACTTTTAGAGATCAAGCAAGTGGTAAAGTTAAAAGCATTCCAGTTTCTGCCGTAGCTACACATACAAATAATTCAGGTTTTAGTGCCATAAAACATAAAAAAGTAAAACGAGTAGCAACAGTTTATTCTGCTCTTTCCCCTGGATTTACTGATGCTGGAGCAATTGTTGCACAGATTCAAAATGAAATGCGAAATTTTAAATCACTACCAAAAGGTGTCAAAATAGATTTTACAGGTCAGATTGAAGAACAGAACAAACAAATGGCATTTTTAATGGGTGCTTTTTTTACGGGTCTTGGATTGATCTTTTTAATTTTGATTCTTCAATTTAATTCAATTTCAAAACCAGCTATCATTATGATAGCAATTTTCTTGAGTTTGATTGGAGTCTTTGGTGGTATCGTAATTTCAGGAAGTGCATTTGTAATTATGATGACGATGATGGGAATTATTTCGCTAGCAGGGATTGTGGTAAATAATGGTGTAGTCTTGTTAGATTATGCACAACTATTGATTGACAGAAAGAAGGTCGAAAAAGGGTTGGATGAAGATACTTATTTAGAAGCGCAAGATTTATTTGAAACTATTGTTGAGGCAGGTAGAGCACGTTTACGCCCTGTGATATTAACTGCTATAACAACTATTCTCGGTTTGATACCATTGGCAATAGGATTGAATATTAATTTCTTTACCTTGTTTAGTGAGTTTGACGCTCATATTTATTTTGGAGGAGATAATGTTATTTTCTGGGGACCATTGGCTTGGACAGTTATTTACGGTTTAATTGTCGCAACCTTCTTAACACTTATTATTGTTCCTATTCTTTTCTTCTTAGTAACCAAATTTAAAATGTGGTTAAAAAGAAAAGTCGCACCTAGAACTGTTATTAACTAATTGATTATTTAAAATATCAATCGTTTTTGAAATCCGATGTCTTTGACTTCGGATTTTTTTTGATGTTATAAAAAAGTATCTTGCGACTATGAATTCTCAAAAATCATATACAGTAGAACAAGCGAAAAGAGCACTTGAACGTTACTGTGTATATCAAGATCGGTGTCATAAAGAAGTCATAAGTAAACTCTATGATTGCAATATGATTCCTGAAACTCATGATATTATTATTGTTCATTTAATTCAACATGACTTTTTAAATGAAGAACGATTTTCTAAAAGTTATGCTAGAGGAAAATTCAGAATAAAAAAATGGGGAAAAGTGAGAATTGTGAGAGAATTAAAATTTCGAAATATCTCGGCTTATAATGTAAAGACTGCATTGAAAGAGATTGAAGAAAGTGATTATTTCAATACATTTAACACCCTTGCTCTGAAAAAATTTGACTCAATTACAGAATCAAACCCTTATAAAAAGAAAAAGAAATTGGCAGATTATTTACTCTATCGAGGTTGGGAATCAGATTTGGTTTATAAGAAGGTTAGCGAATTGATTAAATAAATGTACCTTTTCTGAAAAATAAAGAAATGAGATATTTATTATTTATTTGCTCCATGCTTTTGATTATTTCTTGCAAGCAAGAATCAAATCAAGTAAACGCTAATGTTCTAAATCATACAGAAACTGAAGAAGAGATCAGCATTGAAGGAATACAAGAAACACAAAAATTTTGGAATCAATTAAAAACATTGTGTGGGAAATCATTTGAAGGTCAATTAATTTTGCCAGAAAACGACAAAGATTTTGGCGGCAAACACCTAGTTATGCATGTTCGATCTTGTGAAGAAAATCGTGTTAAAATTCCTTTTTTTGTGGGAGATGATAAATCGAGAACTTGGGTTTTAACCTATAGCGATAGTAGAATTCAATTAAAACACGATCATAGACACAAGGATGGTCGTTCGGACGAAATTACTATGTATGGTGGAACAACGACAAATTCCGGTCAAGCTACTATTCAAGTTTTTCCAGCAGATCAAGAGACTAAGAAAATGATTCCTGCTGCTGCTTCCAATGTGTGGTGGATTACTTTAGACGATAAAGAGTATATTTATAATTTAAGGCGGTTAGGAACAGATCGCGTTTTTAGAGTTGTTTTTGATCTAACCAAAGAAATTAAAACACCTGACGAACCTTGGGGCTGATAAGACCAACTTAACTTTTCATCAATCTCAACCCTAATTTAAGCAACTTATAATCTCCTCTTTTTTAATGGTTGTAGCTCGATCGATTTCTTATAATTTTAATTTCATAAAGTAAGAATAGTGATTTTTTTACATAAAAAAAGCGTCCAATTTCTTGGACGCTTTTTTATTTATTAATTGTTTTTATTACCAAATTCTAACTCTATCTTCTGGTGCTAAATACATATTATCTCCTTCTTTAATGTCAAACGCTGTATAAAAAGCATCTACATTTTGTAAAGGCATTACTGCTCTATACATTCCTGGAGAATGAGTGTTTGTTTTAATTAAGTTTTTCAATGCATCATCTCTCATCTTAGTTCTCCAAATTGTTCCCCAAGACATGAAGAAACGTTGCTCTGGCGTAAACCCATCAATTGCTTCAGTAGCTCCACTTTCTTTTAAAGCAATTTGAAGCCCATCATAAGCAGCGCTAACTCCACCTAAATCTCCAATATTTTCTCCTAAAGTATACTTACCGTTTAATCTAACTTCTGGTAATGCTTCAACAGCACTATATTGATCTTCAAGTTGTTTTCCTAAAGTGGTAAATTTCGCTAAATCATCTTCTGTCCACCAATTGTTTAAGTTTCCATCTCCATCATAACGAGATCCAGAATCATCAAAACAATGTGAAATTTCATGACCAATTACAGCACCTATTCCACCATAGTTTACAGCATCGTCTGCTTGGTAGTTATAAAAAGGTGGTTGTAAGATTGCGGCTGGAAATACAATTTCATTATAAGGAGGCATAAAGTAAGCGTTTACGACTTGAGGAGCCATCATCCACTCACTCTTGTCTACTTCTCTTCCTAATTTTTCTAAACCTTCTTTAAAACTCCATTTCTTTAAGTTCAATGTATTGTCAAAATAAGAACCCCCATCTTTTACACTTGTAGATGCTAATGCTGAATAATCTTTCCAAACATCAGGATATGCAATTTTTACATTCATTTTTCGCAATTTTTCAATCGCTTTCTCCTTTGTTTCAGGAGCCATCCATTCAATATTGTTAATTCTATTTTCAAAAGCTAGCATCACATTTTTAATCATTTTATCTGCTTTCGCTTTCGCTTCTGGCGGAAATTTAGCATCTACATATAACTTCCCTAATGCTTCACCAATGTTTCCGTTTAATGTCCCTAAAGCCCTTTCTTCACGATCTCTCATGACTTTAGCTCCTCTTAAATCTCTACTGTAAAATTCCCAGTTTGCTTTCTCAATATCTGTTGATAAATAACCTGCATTTACATCAATCACAGACCAACGTAAATAGTTTTTCCAATCATCAACATTGTTCTCTTTTAATAGCGTTTCTAAAGCTATAAAATACCCAGGGTCAGTAACAATTACTGTATCTAAACTTGTTGCTCCAATACCATCAAAATATGCTCTCCAATCTATTGACGGAGTCATCTCATTTAAGTCTGCCATAGATTTAGGATTGAAACGCTTACGAGCGTCTCTCCTATCTTCTTTGGTCATTCTTGGTGCAGCCATACGCGTTTCAAAAGCTAAAACTTTATCTGCATTTGCTTTCGCTTCTTCTTCTGTATCTCCTATAACCTGTAACATACGAGTAATATGCACACGATATTTTTCTCTTTTTTCTTTCGTATCTTCATCTGTATCTACGTAATAATCTCTAGATAATCCAAGTGTTCCTCCACCCAAGTATCCTGCGTTAATATTACTATTTTTTGGATGAGAACCAACTCCTGCACCAAAGAAACCGATACCTCCATAAGGCTCCATTTCAATTAATAATTTTTGTAAATCATCAATGTTTTTTACAGCATTTACTTTTGCTAAATATGGTTTTAATGGGTCAATACCCTGCTTATCTCTCGTGACAGTATCCATAATTGACTCAAAAAGGTTTACTGCTTTTTGTTGGTCTGTCATTGTCTTAACACTTCCAGGATCTTTTAAAGGAGATTCTCCTTTTGCAATTGCTTCTTTTAAAATTGCCAATGCATCTGCATCAGTTGTTTTACGCAATTCATTGAAACTTCCCCAACTTGTTCTGTCAGATGGAATTTCAGTATTTTCTAACCAACTTCCATTTACATACTTAAAGAAATCTTCTCCAGGTTTTACAGTAGGATCCATTTTTGTTAAATCGATCCCTGGAACTTTAGGTGTTTCAACTTCTTTTTTACAAGAATACAATCCTACACCAATAGCGATTGTTGCTGCCAACAATCCTACTTTTGAATATTTTGTTTTCATTTGATAATAATTTGAGTTTTTTTGGTTTGCAATTTAATTTAATTCTTTGTGTATTAACACTTTCAATATTATATTAACATTTCTTTAAGAGAATTTAATCTTTTTTCTTGAGGTTTTTTTTCAAGAACTCTTTTTTAATTGGCTCTTTTCCTTCGGACACAACTCTTCTTCTAGGTCTCTTTTTTCTTTCAAATGTTTTAGCAGAAGAAATACTCCATGAAGGTTTTGAAGAATATTCTGTTCCAGTAGTCTCTATTTCTTTTTTTACAAATTCTGATTCTTCGCTTTTAATGTCAAATCCATCAATTTTAATCAACGTATTTATTTTATCATTTATTGAAGAAAAAGCGCTCAAGACTTTTGAAACTTCATATTCTACTTCGGCATCAGTTATGGTAGGAATAGTAGACATATCATTCAATCGTAAAACATGATTTTTCAATACATTAAAACGTATTTTCATATCAGAACGATTCAGCATTTTAATATCAATCGTATCAGAAACATCTATTACTAAGTCTGATAATTCTTTCGCATTTTGAAGTGCTTCACTTCTTGTAACTTTAGAATAATTTTCGATTTTCGATTTTACATGTTGGTATTTTAACCAATCTTCTGTTAGTTTTCTTGCTTCTGGTGATAGCAAAACACCAATACTACTTATGTTTACTTCTTCATTTATCTCAGAAGTTGAAGTAGTTAAAGGAATACCTGATTTATTAGGCTTACAAGAAACCATAACAATTATTCCAATCAAGATGTATTTAATATGTCTTATCATGTTATGAAGTGTGTAAAAATAGGAATTATTATAATGTTACTAAAGATTTTAACAATTGTTTATCTATTTTTGACCAATAAAAATTCATTGTAATTATATGCTTGTAGAATTCGACAAACTTCCTGACACTTCCAAAATTTGGATTTATCAATCCAATCGAAAGTTTTACAAAGAAGAAATTCCTCAAATAATTGAAAAAGTGGAAGGTTTTCTAACCTCATGGAACGATAATGGAATAGACTTAATTGCATCGTATCGATTCGTATATGATCGCTTTATCATCTTCGCAATTGATGAAACTTTGGATAAAATATCTATTGACGCTATTGATCGTTCTGTAGGTTTAATATTGCATCTTCAAGAAGAGTTTGGCGTGGAACTCTTGGATAAATTGAATGTTTCTTTTAAACAAGGAGAATATATCCAATATAAAGATCTTAAAGAGTTTCAAAAATTGGTTAAAAAGAAAGCCGTTTCCGACAAAACCATTGTTTTCAATAATCTAATCAATATCAAAGAAGAATTAGAAAATAATTGGGAGATTCCGATTACAGAAAGTTGGCACAATCGGTTTTTAAAATAAATTCATTCCTAGTCCAAACGAAAAACTATCTAAATTCCCTTTATTCAGTCCAATGATTTTCTTTCGATGAAAATCAATTCTCAACAGAGTATTTACACGCTTCATTCCAGCAATTTGCCATCCTATTCCTAGAGCATAATAATCGCCTCGGTTAAAATTGGAATACGGCTTCCATAACGCACCATAACTTGAATTGACAAAAAACAAATCATCATCACTTATTATAATATTATGACGAAGGTTGAAATATGCAGGTAAACTCTGGATTCCAAATCTTGTGTGAAAGTCTATTCCAAAATTCACACTCGCCGCCAAATACTTATTGAACTGATAACCCATTCCGTTTCTAATGAAAATTGCTGAAAAATCAAAGAGGTTTTCCCCATCTTCTTTATTAAACGGAACATAATCTTCATTAAGAGCCAACGTTGTATAAAGCGTTGCAGTATAAAACTTTCCCTTATTAGTCTCTTGAGAAAGTGAAAATAATGGAATGAAACAAAATAAAAATAGTCGTTTTTTCATACGGAATTAGTTTGTACTATTTCTACAACAACTATGCCATCGAAAGAAGAATTGAAAATTACTAACTATTAATAGTAGATATAATTAATATTGGTTATTGACTTTCTCTTTTTATTCAAATAATATGAATAGATTTGCACCGAATTTTGAAAGAAGCATATTATGAAACGAATTAATGAATACAAGAAACTTTTTAAGGTCGAAGGAGATCTAGATTTGAAAGAATTAAAAACTACCTATAGAGGACTTGTAAAAGAATGGCATCCTGATAAGTTTCAAGACGAAGAAAAAAAGGAAGAAGCAGGAGTTGTAAGTCTTAAAATTATTGATGGTTATCATTTTCTAGTAAGTATCGCTCCGAAAACAAAGGAAGATAATCTTGAAGAGTATACTACTACAATTACAGAATCACAAGTTGCAGATTACCATCATAAAAGTATGCTACTAGAAGTTACTTTTACCAATGGCGATACCTATGAATATTTCGGAGTGAATCGTAAACTTTTTTTAAAATTTAACAATAGTAATTCTATCAATAACTTTGGAAGAAGAAATATCTTCAATTCATTCCTATATAGAAAGACGAAGAAGGCTTCTGTGACGGCATAACTTATAATTTCTTAAGTATTCCTATGAAAATTGCACCTGTACTAAGGTGAATTGGTTCTCCAGAATATTCTTGACTGAAAACTATCTTAAAATGTATGTCGGTAAAATAAAATCTTGGCTTGATTAACATGAATCAAAGGATAGACTCTAGATTTAAACTGATTCTGAATTTAGAATCCTACTTCGTAATATGGTTTTTTTCTTAACACATAAAAACTAACACTCAATATTATAAAGTATATACAAATCTAAAGGTGACAAATCGTGGCTGAATAAACGTCTCTGAAGTGAATACCGACAAGTTGTTCGCGCTGTTTCTCACTTGAGAATCAATGTCCAATATATTAGTAGCCTTGATTTCGTATTCCCACTTAGCATCCCTATCTTTTCTATAGGAAATTGTAGCATCCCAGTTCTGAAAAGACTGCGATTCATCATTACCAAGATCTTGATTGGTATAGGTATAATCAGTGCGGAATGTTACCCTTTTCCATATGTATGCATCAAACTCTAACGATGGAGCATTCGTAACAAACTTGGTCTCACGACTCCCCTGATTATTATTGGTTACACTATAGCGATATCTTAGATTAATATTTGGTGCTACTTTAAAGTTAGTACGTATTCCTGGAGTATAGGTCTGAGTATATCCTTCATTAAGTGATTGTCGACCTTGAATGAACTGATTGATTTTACTGTAATTAAAGCTAGTGTTTAAACTCGCTCTTATCTTACCAAAAGTTCGTTGCACACGCCCAAATACATTTACATTTTCATCTGCAAAACTAGAGTTGAAAAAAGTACTAGTTTGTATAACATTCTCGAAATTTGTCAAGCTTCGTACTTGGTCGATATTACTAGAGTATGAGGCTCTGGCAAAAACATTGGTATAATTAAAGAGGTTGAAACTACTATACAAAAGGCTTACATTATGCGACAAGGCATTCTGCAGGTCAGGCTCTCCAAATTGGATGTTATTGTAATTCTTCAACACCAACCCTTCAGCCAATCGCGTGACATCTGTAAACTGATTAAGCATATTGTATCGCAAGGTCAAGGACTCACTCTTTTTTAGCTGGATTCGGGTTTCAAAATCCGGTAAAAAGCGAAAGAAGTTATCTTTAAAGGTTTCCCCAAATTGGGTGTTCTTATTTCCGTATGCATGTAGAGAAAATCCTGGTGTTATTGTAAATTTTCCAGTTTTCAATCGGTAATGCACTCCTAAATACACATCACTGAAATTATACTCTGTATCGTTGGTCGCTCTTCCTTCATTAAAAGTTGGTGTTGGATCGAACTGAGATTCATCACCTAGAAATTGAAAAATATTGGAATTGAATTCTTGGCGGCTTAAAATCGTTCCAAGAGTAACGTTAATATTACTCTTAGCATTAAGAATATTGTAATAATCCAATTTAGCATCTACTTGATTTGACTTAATGCGCCTATTTTGACCAAGGTTATAAGTAGTCAAGGAAGTATCTAATCCCAAAGTCTCAGCAGTCGTGTCAAAGGCATCTTCACCATTTGGATTATTCTCCAAAAGGGCATTATAAAACGGATCTTCATTTTTTATTAAATGCTGTGCTTCAAACGCGAAAATATTAGTTTCATTAAGCGTATAATAATAATTTATATTTTGATTGATACTAAATGGTGTAACGGCATCCCGCTGAATTGTATTTCCAATTATAGAGGAAAAAATGTTTTGGTTTTGTTTATCGTTTGAAACACGACCTAAAATGTCATAATCCAGTTGATTATTAAAGTTGGGCTTGTAAGATGCGCTTAGTTTTAACAATCCTTGATTAGAACGTTCTTTACTAGATTGTTCTGTTGCTTCATCAGGAATCCCTAGTTCTGGATCTGTATATTGCACGAAACTCGTTTCTTTGGAAAGAGTGCGACTACTATTGTATATGAGAAATCCACTCAGATCCAGCGCTTTATTTGGAGAGTAACTAAAATTACCTGTAGCCAATTTATTCTCAATTTCCAATGCGTTACCTTGATTTGTCAAAAAATTCAAACTATTATCCCCAAGATTAATACTGGTTCCGCTACTTCTACTTGGCGACCTGAAACCGCCACCAAATCCTCTAATGTCACGCCTTGTCAAAGCCACTTCACCGGTATTATTGAGATCTCCTATAAAATTAAGACTGTACTTTGGACTATAATAAAACAATTTCGGCTGGAATAAATAAAGTTCGTTATCAGGTGAGGTTCCCGCTCCAGCTGTCACATTACCAAACCAAAAGTTCTCTTTTCCTTCCTTAAGCTTGATGTTCAAGGCCACATTATCTTGATTATTACCCACTCCTCTCAGTTGGCCAACTTCAGAATAATTACGTAATACCTCTATCTTATCAACTGCTTTAGACGGAATATTTTTAATTGCTAATTTAGTGTCACCATCAAAAAAATCCTTGCCATTCACCATTAGTTTATTCACTACTTTACCTTCCACTTCTACCTGTCCATCTTCATTGATCTCGACTCCTGGTAATTTTTCAAGTACATCTTCTAACTTTCGTTCGGTTCCGTTCTTAAAGGAGTCAGCATTGTAAATCAAAGTATCCCCTTTTATGGTGACAGGCATTTCAAATATAAGTTCCACTTCATCCAAGACATTATCCGCTCGAAGTATATAATCTTTTGTAAGATCGCTTTCTTTAGTTAAAAGAATCTCTTCTAAAGTCTTCATCCCTAAATAGCTGATTTGCACTTTATAGCTGCCATTCTTAGCTAACTTTAACTTGTATCTACCTTGTTCATCGGTAATACTATAAGATTCCAAAGCACTTGTTTCTTGATTTATAGCGATCACATTTGCTAATTCAAAAGGAGTGTTCATACTATCTCTGACGGCTCCTTCAAGTTTAATTTGACCATATGATATACTCACTACAAAAAGTAGTACAATACAAACTATTTTTTTCATAATTATCTGTTAATAAAGGATTTTATGCTGTTTTCAATTCAACCTCTATCAATTTCTTCTTCTTCCTCGGTTGTTTCTCATTTCAACCATTTTTCCTAGAATCGTAGTTTGATATTCACTTTTTGTGATTTCTTTCCCTTTATTCGGAGCTTCAATCTTGATTTTCTCCTGAGGATTCATTACAACCTTAGAACATAGTATGGTGGTGTTTCCTGCACTTACTTCTAAAATAAGACCTGGAAGACCCCAATATTCACTTGGCCCATGACTTACCGGTATTTGAGGAGTATACCACGCTTCAACTTCTGTCATTTTTATCTCAGGCTCTTTAGATTGAACAGTTGTAGAATCTATTTCTTTTAAAGGAGTTGGTCTTAAATCACTCCAAGAAAAGTCATACCAAGTCAATTCCTTTGTAGGTACTGAAGCTGTTGCTTTAAAACACATATATTGCCCTATTTTCTTTGACTCTTTAGCCAACTTCCATTCTATAACTTGTAACTTATCCTTAACTAAAAATTGCTTGCCATAGAATTCTTGGCTCTGAACTAAAGCATTTTCTTTAACATTTTTATATTGTTCCCCTTGTGAAAAATTATTTCCCCAAGAATCAGTTGCTCCTGATATCGCATCTAGTTTATCTTCTTCGTTAAATACAGACTCTTTCTTATTGAAGTTCAATACATAGGTCTTTTCCAATCTGTTCTTTAAGCGCACTTGTATTTGCTTTTTCTGAGCCTCACTCATTCTTGCTCCCCAACTACCGAGTTCCATTTTAGATTTAGAAAAATAAAATGCCTGACCTTGAAATTCCGGCACATTTGGTTCAAACGATATAAGCATTATAAAGGCGAGAAAACTGAATTTAAATAGAATTGATTTCATAACTAGTATCTAGAATTAATTTTTTTGTCTAACAAATATAGTAAAAATATTAGACGAATTATCTTCCTTTATTAAAATATAACTATAATATTTTTATTGATTACTTATAAGACTATTTTGACTTCGAAAGGTTTAATTTAAATTACCCGCAATAACTTTTATAATTCATGGATATTTAAGAAATATATGAAATAAAAGCGGATGTGTCAGGCGCTCTTTCATTTAACTATCTAAGTAAAAAAAAATCACTTCAGCCGCTCAATAAAACCTAAAATACTTTCAGAGTCTTCAACCGAATAATTTCCGATTTTGGTTCTTCGAAGTGCCGATAAGTGTCCACCAGAATTCAGTGCTTTCCCAAAGTCATAAGCAAGTGAACGAATATAAGTTCCTTTACTACATACAACTCTGAAATCTATGTGAGGCAAATTAACATTCGTGATTTCAAACTCAGAAATTGTAATTTTTCGTGTTTTAATTTCGACTGTTTCTCCAGCTCTCGCTATTTCATACAACTTTCTTCCATCTTTTTTTAAGGCAGAGAATATCGGCGGTTTTTGGTCAATTTCACCAAGAAATTGCTGTGTAGTTTCTTTAATAAGTGTTTCGGTAATGTGATCTATTGGAAAAATTTCATTAATCTCAGTTTCTAGATCATAACTTGGAGTCGTTCCTCCTACTGTAATCGTTCCTGTATATTCTTTTTCTTGTGCTTGATAGGTTTCTATCTTCTTAGTGAACTTTCCTATACACAATATCAATAATCCTGTTGCAAGAGGATCTAATGTTCCTGCATGACCTACTTTTATTTTCTTGATACTATAACGCTGTCTTATTTCCCAACGCAATTTATTCACCACTTGAAATGAAGTCCAATTCAAGGGTTTGTCTATCAATAAAAATTGTCCGTTTTGATAATCTTCTGCAGTCATATTATTTCATTAAAGCATATCCTATTGCCATCGCACCAACAACAGCACAGTATATTGCAAAATAACTTAGTTTACTCTTTTTAACCAATGTAATCATCCAAGTACAAGCAAACATTCCTGAAATAAAAGCCGCGATAAATCCAGCCGACATAATTCCAATTTGTGAACTTTCAAGACTCAAATCTCCACCTAAAATATCCTTTGCAACCTTTCCAAATATCAATGGAACTACCATTAAAAAAGAAAATCTTGCGGCTTTCGTACGGTCGATTCCAAGTAATACAGCCGTTGAAATAGTCGCTCCAGAACGAGAAATTCCTGGCAACATCGCAATCGCTTGAGACACTCCAATAATAAAGGCGCTTCCAAAACTCACTTTTTTATTGGTGTTAGTTGCTTTATCGGCAAACAGCAATAACAATGCTGTAATAATCAACATAAAACCTACGAGAAATATTTGTCCTCCGAAAAAAGATTCTAGTTGATCTTCTAACATGAATCCTATCAATGCAGCCGGAACCATAGAAGCAATAATTTTCAATGAAAACTGCGTTTCTTCATTCCAAGAAAATTGAAATAATCCGTAAAATATTTGAACAATTTCTTTGCGGAATATCACCATTGTACTGAGCGCAGTAGCGAAATGTAACACAACGGTAAAAGTTAGGCTTTCTTCAGGCAAAGATGTATCTCCCAAAATCGCTTTCATTAATTCCAAATGTCCACTTGAAGAAACAGGTAGAAATTCAGTCAATCCCTGAATCAATCCAAGAATGATAGCTTCAAAATAATTCATTATTTTTTAGATTTTGCAAGAATTGCATAAATCTCAATTCCCAGTCCTATGATCACCAATGTCGGTGCCAATCGAATTCTACGGAAATTGTAAATTTCTTCATTAAACACTGTTGGATCGTCACTTCCTCCTCCAGACATGAGAATGAAACCAAGTGCAATCACTGCAAGACCAATCAGCATGATTGTGTAATTTTTCTTTCCAAATAAGAATTCTTCAGAATTCTTTTTCTCTTTATTCTTCATATTCTAATAATATAAATCTTCAGTTCTTAAATTTAAAAAACGTTGCGTCGCAAACAATGTACTTATCAAAGTAATGACTATACCTACCGTTAAGATTGTTCCAAATAAAATCCCTAACAATAACTCATCATTCCATATTTGTATTTCTGGAATCACTTTATTCAAGTAATACATCACTCCTACAATTCCAAGTATCGCAACTGTAGCTCCTAAAAATCCTAGCTGCACACCTTTCCATAAAAACGGCTTCCTTATGAATCCTTTAGTAGCACCGACCATCTGCATTGTTTTTATGGTAAATCGTTTCGCATAGACCGACAATCGGATAGAACTATTGATCAACACAACTGCAATTAAAGTAAATAATCCGCTGAAAATCAAAACCCAAAAACTTATTCTTTGAATGTTTTTAGTCAATAAGTCTATTAATGGCTTGTCATAAGAAACCTCAAAAACATTTTTATTTTTTGTCAATGACTCTTCAATTTTAGTCATTTTCTCTGCAGTTACATAATCTGATTTCACATAGACATTGATCGCATTTTTTAAAGGGTTTTCACCCAAATACTCAATAAAATCTTCTCCTATATCTTTACTGAATTGTTCTGCTGCTTCTTTTTTTGAAATAAAATTAACCGACTTAGAGAAGGAAGCAGTATCGAGTTCTGACTGTAATGCTTTGATATCTTTCTCTTTGGCAGAGTCATTTAAAAAAATTGTAATCGCAACTTGCTCCTTGAAGTGATCCGAAATAGTTTTCGTCTTGAGAACTAGTAATCCCAATAATCCCAATAAAAAAAGCACCAATCCTATACTTACCACAACTGAAAAGTAGGAAGACCGCAAGCGTCTTTTTTGATATTTTTCAAAAGATTTTGACATAAATCATTTACAATTTCGGTGCAAGATACAAATAATCATTAACGCATATTAGCACTAAAATATTATTCTATTTCTTGACATAATTCTATTAAAACTCCATTGGTAGATTTAGGGTGTAAAAAAGCCACCAATTTATTATCTGCCCCTTTTTTTGGTGTTTCATTTAACACAATAAAACCTTCAGATTTCAATCGCTGAATTTCGGAAACAATATCTTTCACTGCAAAAGCGATGTGATGTATGCCTTCTCCTTTTTTCTCAATAAATTTTGCAATAGGACTATTTTCTTCGGTCGCTTCCAATAATTCAATCTTGTTCGAGCCGACTTCAAAGAAGGATGTCCTCACCCCTTCGCTCAATACTTCTTCAATTTTATAATGAGGTTTACCATACAACTTGGCAAACAATTCGTTAGAAGCATCTAAATCCTTGACCGCAATCCCAATATGTTCAATTTTTTTCATTCTTATTCTTTAATATTCTTCAAAAATATTGAATTTAAACGTTATTTTTGCAAAATGGAAACAAACAGACAAAAAAAGATTGCAGGAGTATTGCAAAAAGACTTAGTAGATGTTCTGCAAAGTGCTGCTCGTGAAGGGATGAAAGGAGTTATTATTTCTGTGACCAAAGTAAATGTTACTAGCGATTTATCGGAAGCAAAAATTTATGTAAGTGTTTTCCCTTCTGATAAAAGAGACGAATTACTCAAAGGTATTGTTGCCAATACGATAATGATACGTCATGAACTTGCTCAACGTACAAGACACCAATTGCGTAGAATGCCCAATTTATTGTTCTTCCCTGATGATTCTTTAGATTATATTGAGAATATTGACAATGCATTGAAAGGAAACGAAGAGAATCCAATTGATAATCCAGATATTTTAGACCAACGCCAAAAAAGATAGTCCTTGAATTTTCCGCTGTACATTGCTAAACGTTATTTATTCTCTCGGAGTAGTAATAATACTATCAATATCATCACAGCAATTGCAACTCTTGGAGTTATTATTGGAACAATGGCTTTATTTATTGTTCTATCTGGCTTCTCAGGCTTAAAAACTTTCAGCCTTAATTTCTTAAATACTTCCGATCCTGATATAAAAATAAGTTCTGTAAAAGGAAAAACATTGCTTTTTACGGATGAAATCCAGTCTAAAATTGCCGCCGAAACTGGAATTGCTCACTATACATCCATTATTGAAGAACGTGTATTTCTTGAGTTTAAAGGAAAAACCCATCTTGCATATGTTAAAGGTGTCGAAAATAATTTTGTCAAAATAAATTCTATCCATGATAAACTTGTAGACGGTGAATGGTTAAATTTTGAATCAAAGAATACGGCTGTAATTGGGAATGGAGTTTCCAACAAACTTTCTCTTGGAATCAATGACTTTCTAGAACCGTTACGAATCTATGTTCCAAAACCTGGGAGTGGTTATGTCGAAAGTGTCAAAAATGACATCAGTAGTGTCGTTGTGCAACCTATTGGAATCTTTCGCATCTCTGAAGAGCTAGATCATAAATTTGTTTTCGTTCCGCTAGAATTGGCACAAGAATTAATAAACTACGCGCCGAATCAAATCAGTGCTATTGAAATAAAAGTTGGCAATCTTGACAATCGAGACGACATCATTTCCAATCTACAAAAGTCATTAGGAAAGGACTATACTATTAAAACTAGAGAGCAATTAAACGCTGTTTTTTATAAGATGTTGAATTCCGAACATTTAATGGCTTATGGTTTTTCAACACTTGTTTTAATTCTCTTTTTAATCAACCTTACAGGAACATTGATTATCATTATTTATGACAAAAAAGAAAATATCAAGACGTTGAGTAGTTTGGGATTGGACATTAAAAAAATCAGAAAGATCTTTCTATTGCAAGGGTTTTTATTAACCGTTTTAGGTTTGATTGTTGGATTAACACTTGCAATCATTTTAGTTTTCTTACAGAAGAAGTTTGAATTATTTATGATTACGCAAAGTCTCGCCTATCCTGTAGAATTTCTCTGGTCAAATGTCTTGGTCGTATTTTCAACAATCCTTGTTCTTGGATATATCGCTTCGAGAATTGCAAGTAGTAAGATTAATGAGAAAATTATAGAATAATCTTCTACCCAAACTTCTGCAATACTTGATCAAATGCGTCAAACACTTCTTGAGAAGAATTAGAAGTAACCATTTTCATTCTGTGTTCTTTAAAATGTGGAATTCCATTAATTAGAGTTTCGTTGTATTGCAACGTCCAACCGAGAGAATTGGTCAAAATATAAAATTTTGACAATTCACTTAACAATCTGTTTTTAGCTCGGCATTATTGTTCCTTTTACTTCTTCGGTATTGTACAATTACTCTTTAATCGAAACTGGTTTCAATTTAATGAATCCAAAAAAGTTTAAAACTCTTATAATTAAATAGGTGATATCAATCTCGTGCCATTTTACACCAAAATTTGCGCTACTGGCATGTTTGTGATGATTATTATGATATCCTTCACCCATCATTAAGAAATCGAAGTGAAAAAGATTTTTGCTAGTATTGCTCATTTTATAATTTACGTAGCCAAATATATGACCAAACCAATTGATAATTACTCCATGTATAGGCGCCATTAAAAGTGCTACTGGTAGTAATATCCATTGCCACAAGGCAGTTGTAAAATAAGCGAAAAACACAATATAGAACGCAATCCAAAGTACTCTAGAAAAACGAGAGCTTGCAAAAGCATCAAAGCTTTTTCATTGTGGTATGTTTTTAGTAAACTTTTTATCTACCTCAATATTTTGATCGTTAATATCTTGAGAAATTGTTTTTGTTTTCCACATCATTGCAAACAAATTTGCCTCATGAGATGGAGAATGAGGATCTTTTTCAGTGTCTGTATATGAATGGTGCAT
>JAWUWX010000030.1:0-10896 GCA_034111625.1 Flavobacteriaceae bacterium
CGTATTCTTTTTGAATTTCAAGTGCTAAATCTATCGCATTCGTTTCCCAATGTTGTGGCCTTGAATGCAAATATTCTTGGTAACTCTTTGGCCTTATAACTTCAGGCACATCTTTATCAGTCAACTAACAATGCAACAATAAAGGAATGTCGTATTTCTTTAATACAGGAGCAATTTTTTCTAAATCTGATTTTGAAACATTCGGGAATTCATCAATTCCTGAGTGCGTCAAAAACCCTTTTATTCCAAAAACTCCTGCTTTCAACAGAGCTTCAATATCATCTACATTTGTAGGAATTGTTCCTCCATAAAACCCACAATTCACGTGTAATTTATCTTTAGAAGCATTCTGTTTTAAAACAAATGCATCAACAGTGGTTGTAACAGGACTTGCATTTAAAGGCATTTCAATTAATGTTGTAATTCCTCCTATTGCGGCTGCTCTTGTAGCTGTGTCAAAGCCTTCCCAATCTTCTCTTCCTGGCTCATTGATATGCACATGAGCATCAATAATTCCAGGCATGACAATCCTGTTTTCATAATCTAAAAACGGAATACCATGCAATTTTTTTTTACCATCATATATCTTGAAAATATTTTTGCCTTTAATATGAAGTGTTGCTCCTATTAATTGCTTTTTTACAAAACAACGATTGCTATAGATAAGAAATTCTTCCATAATTACTTCTCATACAATCCCATCAACACTTTTTCTGGTGTAAGTGGAGAATGATATTTTGGTTTACACTTTTTATTAAATGCTTTTACTGCATTCTGAATCGCAAAATAAGTTCCAATTCCATACATCAATGGAGGTTCGCCTACGGCTTTAGATTTTTGAATTGCCATTTCATTTCCATCTGTTTCTAAGGGAATCGTTTCGACAGTTTTGGGAGCAGAAAAAATATCTGGAACTTTATACGTTGACAATGCATTTGACAATAACCGTCCATCATTTCCATATGCAATCTCTTCCATCGTCATCCAACCAATTCCTTGCGCCAATGCACCTTCTACTTGTCCAATATCAATTCCTAAATTCATCGACTTTCCAAAATCATGCACAATTTTTACTGAATCAATTTCATAAACTCCACGTAAACAATCTAAGGTAACAGTCGTAATTGCTGTTCCATATACATGATATGCAAATGGATGTCCTTTCTCTTTAGATTTATCAAAATGTATAATTGGAGTTGCGTAATGAGCGTTTTCCGATAGTGCAACTCGTTCTAACATTGCTTGAGCAATCAGTCCATTCCAAGTTAAATTAGATTTTTCGCCATTTAAAAGAACCCTATTCTCTTCAAACTTAATGTTTTTTTCATCAGAAGACAGCATTCTTGAAGCCACTTTTTTCAATCGTTCTACCAAAGAATTACAAGCCATTTCAACGGCTTTTCCGTTTAAATCGGCAGTAGAACTTGCGGCAGATGGTGAAGTATTAGCAACTCGTGTTGTATTGGTAGTTTCTATTTTTACTTTATCGGACGTGATTCCAAGTACATCTTGCGCAACTTGGAGCATCTTCGTATTTACCCCTTGTCCCATTTCAACAGCAGCAGTTGAAACACCTACACTTCCATCTTGATATATATGAACCAACGCTCGTGCATGATTCATCGGTGTATTGGTAAAAGAAATTCCAAAAGTAATTGGCATTAATGAAATTCCCTTTTTATAATGATCATTTTGACTATTGAAATTAGTAACTTCTTGTTCTAATTTTTCAAATTCAAATTTCTCTTTAACTTTAAACCAAGATTTTTTTGCTTGTACTTCAGTGGCTATTTGTCCGTAAGAAAACTCATCGTTCTCTTCTAATAAATTGGCTTCCTGAATTTCACGTCTATCAATTCCTATTTTATCTGCAGCCTTAGCAATCGCGCTTTCAATGACAAACATTCCTTGTGGACCACCAAAACCACGAAAAGCAGTGTTTGGCGGTAGGTTGGTTTTACAACTATATGCTGTTGTTTTTACATTTGGCACAAAATAACTATTGGTTGCATGAAACAAAGTTCGTTCAGCAATTGCTGGCGACAAATCTGCCGCAGCGCCAGAATTTTGTAGAAATTCGGCTTCAAAAGCCATGATTTTTAGACCTTTATTCAGGCCTATTTTAAAAAATGAAGAATATGGATGACGTTTACCTGTCATTCGTAAATCGTCATGACGATTCAACATATATTTTACAGGTTTGTTCAAATGTTGAACAGCAACTGCAGCCATTACAGCCCAGGGTGTTGCTTGGTCTTCTTTTCCTCCAAAACCTCCACCAAGTCTGATAACATCAACTTCGATTTTGTGCATCGAAACTCCCAATACTTTTGCAGCCGTTTTTTGAACTTGTGTAGGCCCTTGAGTTGAAGAAATAATTTTTATACTTCCATTTTCCTGAGGCGTAACATAGCATCCTTGTGTTTCAAGATATAAATGCTCTTGTCCGTTAGAAAAAGTTTCTCCTTCAATAACATACTCACAATCTGTAAATGATTCATCAGTATTTCCTAAAACAAAAGAGCGAGGTTCATTAATAAAGCTTCCCTTTTCTTTGGCTTCAATAGCAGTTGTGATAACTGGTAATTCATCTATTTCTATTTCGATTAAGGCTCTTGCCTTTTTTGCGATTGCTTCCGTTTCAGCAACAATAAAAGCAATAGGTTGTCCCCAAAAATGAACTTCATCTTCTGCCCAAAGTGGCTCATCAGGAATAATTCCACCGATCTGATTTTCGCCTAAAACATCTTTATAGGTAAATATTCTTTCAACACCTTCTAATGCTTCTGCTTTGGAGTAATCTACCGAAATTATTTTTCCATGCGCTTTTGGAGAATCAAAACACAACCCAATTAAAGCATCTTGCCTGATCATTAAATCATCTACAAAAAGTGATTCGCCACGAACGTGTGTAAAACTGTCTATATTTTTCATTAGGCGATCAATTTTTGAAGTTCAACTTTGGTTGGGAATAACTCGATGAAATGCGCAAAGAATAATTGTTTTGCTAATAATCTTTTATAGTCTGAAGTTCCGCGAACATCACTTATTGGAGAAATTTCTGATTGCAATACCTTTTCTGCCTCTTTAACTGTTTCAGAATTAATTATTTTTCCGATTAAATAGTCATTTGTTTTTGATAAATATTTTGGAATTGCAGCAGCTCCTCCAACAGAGAAATGGGCGTCTTGCACACAGTCATTTTCTAGAGATATTCTTCCAGCAGCATTCACACTTGCTATATCTAGATGTATTCGTTTACTTACTTTTTCAAAATTGAAATGTTCGTTTTCTCTAAGAACAGGAAATGAAATCGATTTTAATATTTCATTCTCTTGTAAATCGTACACTTTATAATTTTGATGAAATTTATGAAATGGAATAGTTCGTTCTGTTTTGTTTTTATGCTGAATTGTCAAAGTTGAATTCAATCCCAAAAAGAAAATAGACATATCACCAATTGGCGAAGCGTTCACAAAATTCCCTCCAAGAGTTCCCATGTTTCTTATCGGTTCAGAAGAAATGAGTTTTAAAAACTGTTTTAGTTTCGGAAAAATCATTCTTAACTCTTTGTTTTCAAGCAATTGTGTAACGGTTGTATTTACTCCAATTGTACAAACATTATCTGCTATTGAAATCCCTTCTAAATCAGTTTCATGTGATATCAAACGAATTTTTTCTTCTGATAATCTATCCGCATAACGAACATATAAATCTGTTCCGTTGGCAACAATTGTTCCTTCTGAGGATAGTTTTGGAATTTTCAAACCTCTTAATTTATCAGGTATTGTTTCAAAATAATTTGGAATAAAACCTTCTTTTATCAGCCATTCTATCTGATGATTATCATCTTTTTGTTGCAATTTGTTTTCAATTTCAAAACCTGCTTTTTCAATAGATTTATATCCAGTACAGCGGCAAATATTTCCGCTGATTGCATCATTACACGTTGTGCCTTTATCATTTTCTAATGCATAACCAGTCATTGAAACGACAAATCCTGGTGTACAAAAACCGCATTGCGTAGCATAATTATCGGTCATGGCTTGTTGAACAGTATTGAGTTTTTCGGGCAGATTAATTCCTTCCACAGTCACAATATGTTTACCGATAGCATTTCCCAAAGGCCAAATACACGACGTAATACTTTGATAAGAAACATTGTTTCCCGTTAACTCACCAACTAAAACTGTACAAGCACCACAATCACCTTCTCGGCAACCTATTTTAGTTCCCTTTAGTCTTTTATTTTCTCGAATAAAATCTAGTAATGTCATACTTGCATTTGCAGAAGTACTTATTACAGTATTGTTAAGTATAAATTGAATCATAAGCGGAAAGCAAGTTACAAAAAAAAGTATGCATCTTTTATTTCCATTTAAATAAACTATTGATTTTTTTTAAAGATTTACAAGTTCTCTATTCTTTTCTTTATCTTTCGCCTGAATTTTTTATACCATATACATGAAGAAACTCGCTTTACATTGGAAAATATTACTTGGAATGCTTTTAGGAGTAATTGTAGGAATTGTAATGACCAACTTTGATTGGGGAATGAAATTTGTACAAGACTGGATAAAACCATTCGGAAAAATATTCATTAATGTATTGAAAATGATTGCTATTCCTTTAATTCTAGCTGCATTAATTAAAGGTGTGTCTGATTTAAAAGACATTTCTAAACTCTCTAAAATGGGAGGGAGAACAATAGGGATTTATATTATGACAACAGTAATTGCTGTTTCAATAGGACTGATGTTGGTAAATGTTGTAAAACCAGGAAATTCTATTTCTGAAGATACTCGTGCCGAAATGGTAGATAATTATGGTGGAAATACAACTAAATATAAAGATGAAGCAAAAAATCAAAAAGAGAGTGGACCTTTACAAGCATTAGAAGATTTAGTTCCGGAAAATATATTTTCCGCATCAACTAGCAATCGTAATATGTTACAAGTGATCTTTTTCGCAGTTTTCTTTGGAATTGGATTGATTTTAATTCCAGAAGAGAAAGGGGAAGCTGTTAAGAAATTCTTTGATGGATTTAATGAAGTCATTTTAAAAATGGTTGATTTAATAATGCTTGCCGCACCCTATGGTGTCTTTGCTTTACTGGCTGCTTTAGTTGTAGAATCACCAAGTATTGACTTATTCAAGGCTTTAGGTTGGTATGCATTAACTGTAGTTCTTGGATTGGCAATTATGATTGGTATTTATATTTTGTTAGTTAAAGTTTTTACAAAGAAAAATCCAAAATTCTTTATAAATGGAATTTCGCCAGCACAATTATTAGCATTTTCTACAAGTTCTAGTGCTGCAACTTTACCTGTAACTATGGAAAGAGTAACGGAACACTTAGGAGTAGAGGAAGAAGTGGCGAGTTTTGTATTGCCAATTGGCGCAACTATTAATATGGATGGAACAAGTTTATATCAGGCTGTGGCAGCAGTATTTATCGCCCAAGCTTTTGGTATGGATTTAACCCTTGGAACTCAATTAGGAATTATTGCAACTGCAACTTTAGCCTCAATAGGGAGTGCTGCTGTTCCGGGAGCAGGAATGGTTATGCTGGTTGGAGTATTAGGTTATGCAGGAATTCCAGAAGCAGGATTGGCATTAATTTTTGCAGTTGATAGACCTTTAGATATGTGTAGAACAACTGTAAATGTTACTGGTGATGCAGCAGTTTCAATGTTAGTTGCAATGTCTATCGGAAAATTGGGAGAGCCTAAAGTAAAAGACTGGGATGATAATTATCAAAAGTAAACTCTAATCAAATAGATTTTTATAACAAAAAAGCCACTCAATTTCTTGAATGGCTTTCGCTTTTAATGCTCTTTCTCTAGGGCTGTAAAAGCGCCTTTTGTTTATTCTGATTTCTTAACGGCTAAAGTATAAATAACCAGTCCGAATCCAATCTTATTTATTGCATCCGCAATATTGTAAACTATATCTACAGATCCAGAACCTAAAATACTACTGTACCATCCATCAGTTCCTAGCATATATCCAAGAGGATAGATTGCCCAACCAACTAATACGAACCAACATAAAATCTTGTGAGCATGTAAAACATCTCCACCAGCACTAACTGCTAATTTTTTAGCACTTCCAAGCCATATTTCATATACAATATAGAAATAAGCTAAAGCTGAAATTGTTCCCCACAAGGCAGATTGACCTGTATAAACAGCTTCTCCAAAATAACCCGCAATTAACATTATCATTGAAGCAAATATTAATTTCCACATCAAAGATTTTTTAGCACCTGCTACTTTTAAAATAAGGTAGAATTCAACACACATTAAAGGAACTGTTAGAACCCAATCAACGTATCTAAAGAAGGTTGGAGATTCACCAAATTCAGCCCAATAATCTCTCATATAAAAATAATGGACCGCTGCAATAAATGTTATTATCCCAGATACGAGGACTGATGTCCTCCATTTTTTATCAAACTGACTCAGTGATAAAAAGAAAAATACAGAAGCGGCCATCATAGCCATACATCCAATAAAAAAAGTAAATCCAATGTAATCAGAAGGATCCATTTTGCCCATAAGTGATGGGATAAATAATAAAAATTTCATAATAGTTAAGTTTTTTGTTCATTCAAATTTACAAAAAGGTTAGACAAAATGCAAGTATTTATATAAAAAAAAAATATATATATTTACAATTCATTAATTTTTTATGAATAAATTATTTAATTTTTCAATCATAGCAAGCTTTATAGGACTTTGGATTGTTTCAAAAGTTAATCCAGAATTTGAAATTATTTTAGGATTTCTTTTTATATTTTCCTTTGGAGTTTTACATGGGTCCAATGATATTCTACTGATTCTTAAGTTATCTAGTAAAAAATATAAAAGAAATTTCTTCAAGGTTATAGCATTATATGTTTTAACAATTATAATTGCAATTGTACTTTTTTATGTTTTTCCTTCTATCGGATTGATGCTATTCATATTGTTCAGTGCATTTCACTTCGGAGAACAAAATTGGGAGGCTATAAATTTAAACTTGAAAAATACATACAAAAAAATTTTTTACACTACCTATGGCTTATTCATTCTTTTTTTATTGTTTAAACTTAATACAAATGATGTTTTAGATATTACGGATTCAATTTTAAGTTCATCTATGGGAGCGCTATGGATTGATTATGTGTTTTTATTTACATTGATTTTTCTGATTGTATTTTTCGCTATCAATTTAGTTATTAATAAAAAAAAGTACAAAATTTTTATCTTAGAAATTTTTAAACTTTTGATTTTTGGGGTAATTTTTGAAGTATCTACGCTAATTTGGGGATTTACTATATACTTTATTCTTTGGCATTCTATTCCATCTCTATTTGAACAAATAACCTATATCTATGGCAATTTCAATAAAGAAAACGCTACAGATTATGTTAAAAAAGCTTTTCCATATTGGCTTATTTCTATAATAGGGCTTGTTGCTTTATATCTAGTATTTAATGATAATAGCCTGATTTACACTATCTTTTTTTCTTTTATAGCAGCCATCACTTTTCCTCATACAATTGTAATTAATAGATTGTTTAGAGCAAAAAAATAAGCAGGCCGTTTAAGCATATTTAAATTAAAAACTTCGCAAGGTGATAATGTCTAATGTTGATATCGTTATTCTTATGATGCATTAAATAAAATTATAGGAGGCTTGAGTGGAGGTTCAAGCGAATGGGGTAGAGTATGAATTGAAAAATTTATCTTATAATAAGATCGGAAACATTAAGAATTTAAACAGAAAAGGTTGGAAAGGTCTTGGTAATAATTATAGTAATATGGATATATTATCCTACACTTTCCAACCAAATAGCAATATGTTATCCATTGTATCTTACACTGGGAATGACAAATATGGTTTTAAGGATGACTTAATTGGAATAGGAAATAATTAATTATACAAGTTGGGGACAGCAATTATAGAAAGGGGGCTAAGCCAATAATTAAAAGATTCAAGTATAGAGGGTTTAAATAATTCATAAATACCAATGTATATAAATCGGAATGATACAAAAGTAAAAATAACGACTAAGTACACATTAACTCGTTTCGTCTAAATTAAGAATTAGTTTTTTATGAATACCGTAAATTTAAAAAAATATATAAAACTAAGATCATAATAATCAATAACTTATCCAAAGTTTTTATGAACATCGATAGAACTATTTTCCTTTGAGATGTCTCTATTTTATAATTAATTTTGTTTTGCAACTAATTATACTTAAGTTTGTTATTTATAAAAACATTTTTAATTAATTATTGATTATTATGATCTTATTTTCTAAATAGAAAAACAGAGTTTTGTATTGTTGATTATTTTCCATTTAATTTTTTAATCCTTTCATTACATGAAGCAACAAATACTTTTTGTTATCACTTTATTTTTCATTCAATTTACACAAGCACAAAATACCTCCAACTCTTATCTAGTGAGATCAACCACTGGTGTGGGCGGAGCCTCAGAAACTGTTGTAATAAACAACAAACAATTTGTTGTTCAACAAAGCATAGGGCAAGCGAGTGCGATAGGAACATTTTATGATAGCCATTATATTCTTCGTCAAGGTTTTATACAGCCCAATGTATTGGCTAAAATTAGAGATGTGGCTATTCCTTTAAATCTAGAAGCTGTTATATATCCAAATCCTTTTGTAGAAAGTATTATTATTTCCTTTTCAGAACAAATTACAGACAAGGTAGAAGTTGCTGTTTTTGATTTATTAGGACGCTTGGTATTTTCAGAAAACTATTTGGCTGACCAAAAAGTAAATGTACAGTTTAACAATCTTTCGGTAGCCGATTATATTTTAAAGGTAACGGCCAACAACAAACAATTCATAAAAGAAATACTTAAAAGATAACCACCAACTATAAGCTAAGAAACCATTATGAAAAAAATTACTTTCATCCTACTGCTGTTAACAGCAACCATTACTACAGCACAACAACTTTATGTAGAGGGCGGAAAATCATCTACTTCCTTTGACTATAAGAACTCACAAGGCAATAGTCTAGCTAATTTACAAGCAACAACACATAGTTTTATGGCCATAGGTTACAGAAACCAACTATTCACCAAAAATCTTCACCTATCATTAGGTACAAGTTATGCAGGTTATGGCGCTATTGGAAGCGATGATTCTTTAGGAAATTATATGGAATGGGATGTAAACTATGCGGGCTTAAATATTGGGTTAGATTATAACTTGTTTCACGTTAAGAAAGCAATTTTTTATCTAAAAGGTGCACTATCAGCAACATTTTTTGTTCAGGGCAGCCAAACACTTAACGCCAGTGTAATAGATTTAAAAAACAATGACGATTTTGATACCACTTTGGCAACGATGCAAGTAGGTGCAGGATTTTTACATCCTATATCAGAAAACCTATCTTTTTATGCACAATATATATATGGTAAAAGTACCGATACAGCCAAAGGTGCTGCAGAATTAAAAATTGCAAGTGATAACATAAGTTTTGGATTGTTAATTAACATTTTAAAAAAAGAAGCAACAGTAAAAAAATAAAAAAATAATAGAAACGAACAGACAAAAGAAACAATTATGAAAAGACTATTACTTATATTCATATTACTAATAACTGCATTACAAGGGTTTTCACAAACCGCAGGAATTAGTTACCAAGCAGTAATTTTAAATCCAAATGCTCAAGAATTACCAGGAGTAGATGCACAAGGAAATATATTGGCCAACAGTGCTGTATCTATACAATTTACCATTGTAGATGCATCAGGAAGTGAAGAATTTCAAGAATACCATACTACAAGTACCGATAGGTATGGTATGATTAACTTGTTGATAGGGAATGGAACAGCAACAAGCAGCAATGATTTTACAGATATTACTTGGGGTGGTAGCATAAAAAAATTAAAAGTTGGGATTGACTTTTCAGGAGGAAGTAATTTTAGTCCATTAAGCGAGCAAAACTTATCATATATGCCTCAGCCTCCAACACAAAAAACAACAGACCTAATTTTAGACAATACAGATTTAATTTCAACAGAAACAACTACGGCAAGAGCGGCAGAAGCGGCCAATACAGCAGCAATAGTAGCGGAAGCAATTACAGCAAGAACAGCAGAACAAGCTAATGCAACTGGAATTACAACCAATGCAACAGGAATTTCAACTTTAGAAAGTGAACAAGCTACTCAAAATGCAGCCATTGCATTAAACACATCAAAAATAGGAATTACAACAGCTCAGGCAACAACTATTAGCAATACTACAGGCGTAAATAAAGGGGACCAGGATATTTCTGGTATTGCTACGAATGCAACTGCTATTTCAGTAATAGAAACAGATCAAATCACTCAGAATTCAGCGATTGGATTGAATACTGCTAAGGAAGGAATTACACCAGCTCAGGCAACAGCAATTAGCAATACTACAGGCGTAAATACGGGAGATCAAGATATTTCTGGTATTCTAGTAAATGAAACTGCCGTTTCAACTTTAAAAACTGAGCAAACTACTCAGAATACAGCCATTGCATTAAACACATCAAAAATAGGAATCACAACAGACCAAGCAACTGCTATTAGCACAAACACAAGCAATATTGCTACTAATGTAACTGATATTTTAACCAATGCATCAGATATTGCAACCTATTCAACAGATATTGCTAACATTCCATCAAACGTAACTGCTATTGCAACCAATGCAACAGATATTGCTACTAACGGAACTGACATTGCATCTAACGGAACTGACATTGCATCTAACGGAACTGCTATTAGCACAAACACAACTGCTATTGCTACTAACGGAACTGCTATTTCAACCAATGCATCAGGTATTGCAACTAACGTAACTGACATTGCATTGAAAGCAAATATAGTTTC
>JAWUWX010000031.1:0-78691 GCA_034111625.1 Flavobacteriaceae bacterium
AAAGTGTACAGTTATCTAACGGAAAGAGCATTGATACTAAAAATTTAATTTGGGCTGCTGGAGTGCAGGCCAAAGTATTTGAAGGTTTTCATCCAGATAGTTTTGGACAGGGTAAAATATTAAAAACAGATCAGTTTAATAAGGTTTATTTATCTGACAATATTTATGCTTTAGGAGATTGTGCTTTAATAGATGGAGATAAAAATTATCCTGACGGGCATCCGCAGGTGGCGCAACCAGCAATACAACAGGCAAAAAACTTGGCAGACAATTTATTAAAAAATCAAGAAGTATGGAAAGCTTTTGGCTACAAAGACAAAGGTTCTTTGGCTATTATCGGAAGAAATAAAGCCGTATTAGATTTTCCAAACCAAAAATATGCTATGAGTGGCTTTTTATCTTGGCTCATTTGGATTTTTGTTCATATTATGGGACTTGTCAATTTCAAGAGTAAATTAAGAGCTCTATATAACTGGTTGGGATATTATATTTATAAAGACCAATCATTTAGAATGATTATAAAACCTAATAGCAAAAAAAATAATTGAACGGAGAAAAAACGCACTACAACAAAGTATAAAAATCGTTGTCTCTCTAGGAATAGCAACGCTTCTTATACAAATCGTTATCAGCAATCAAAAACTCAAAAAGTTGGACAACAAGTTTATTATAGACTTCAAAGGAATTGTGCATAAGTTTCTTCCTTTTTAAAATAATTAACACCCATTTTACCCACTTAATTAAATCGATAAGTTCACTAAAAACACTATGTAATTCAAAACTATATTAGTTTAAAGCAATATCTTTGTTGTCGAGTTTAATAGGACTCTTAACACACACTAAGACTAATTATAAAATTCAAAACTTTAAACGAAATCATGAAAAGGATTCTTGACAAATTAGATAGAGGAATTATAAAAAATATGAGGAACGTAAGCATACCTGCTATTCGTTTATCATTTGGTGTAATATTTATTTGGTTTGGAGTATTAAAACCATTAGGTCTCTCATCAGCTGAGGGTTTACTGAAAGCAACGGTAATATGGCTGCCCTTCGGTTCTCCCGATATTTGGTTAATAATTATTGGCTTTTGGGAGGTTGCCATTGGTATTTTCTTTTTATTTAAAGCAACAACAAGAATAGCAATTGTACTTTTACTTTTACAGATGGGAGGAACTTTTATGCCTTTAATTGTGCTTACTGAAGTAACTTTTCAGGCAAATAATTTTTTTCTTCCTACGCTAGAAGGACAATACATTATTAAAAATTTGATGATTATTTCAGCGGCATTAGTTCTTGGTGGTGAAATTAAAATATCAAAGTTAAAAAGAGGAAAAATTGCTGATATGGACTGTAAATAATAACGATTTTTCAATAATTAAAAAAAGTGAGTTGAAAATTAAAGAAACTCATAAAAATGGATATACCATTTCAACTGACAAGAATAGATTAGATGTTACTAGTATTCACCAATTTCTTTCAAATAAGACTGAATGGAGTTATGGAATTCCAATGGGTACTCTAAAAACATCTATTGAAAACTCTCTGAATTTTGGCCTTTATCATAAAAACAGACAAATTGGATAGGCTAGAATAATCTCAGACTATTCAACTATTGCATATCTAGGAGATGTTTTTGTTTTAGAAGAATATAGAGGAAAAGGGTTAAGTAAATAGTTGATAAATGAAATAATGGAACACCCTAATCTTAAATGATTAATACGTTGGCTTTTATTAACTGACACCGCAGAATGGCTTTATAAAAAATTTGGTTTTACAGAATTACCTTATCCTGAATTTTATATGGAGAAACATAATCCGAATGTATATAACGGAATTAAAAAAACTGTAGCTAACACCGTATAAAATTTATTGCTAGTTCTCACCTACTTACGAAAATCCTCGCTGATTTTCTATCTGTGATTTGTTTACTAAATCAGTTGCTTAATCAACGCAAAAAATCATACACAAACCGTTGGCAACCGTTAGCAATCACACTCTGAAATACAAGAAATATGGAATTAGATGAATTTATGAATGACAAATCTGAAAAATGATTTAATCTAAGCGTTGGTAACTCTTTATTAAGAATATTGGAAATGTCAACACGAAACCAAAGATATTTTAGAACCATATTACAAACGCAGTTAGAATTAAAAGAATTGCTAAAAGGAAAATTTGAATCGGATTTAGACGAATCTTTTCGAGATAAGGTTTTCGATATGGAAAAGCAGATTTGGGAACTTGGGAAAGAGGATTATCATAAATTACTTGATCAAATTCTTGATAATTAAACACCTCTTTTTTCTTGAAAAATCCTTATATTTACACAAAAATTAGACCTTCATTTATTAGGTATAATATGCAAGTTAAAAAATAGAATGAATAGAATAGAATACATAGAAAATGAGATTTCTCAATTAAGAAATGAATTGAAGAATCATACGCTTTATAAAAATTTAAATAATATTGATGACATAAAAATTTTTATGGAAAATCACATATTTGCAGTATGGGATTTCATGTCACTTTTAAAAAATCTTCAAATCAATCTTACTAAAGTTGAAACACCATGGACACCTCCAAAAAATTCAACGCTATCAAGATTTATAAATGAAATTGTTCATGGAGAAGAAAGTGATATAAATGAATTAGGAGAACCTAAAAGTCACTTTGAAATGTATTTGGATGCAATGCTGCAGATAAATGCAAATACTGGCGAAATTGACAATTTTATAAAACTTATAGAATTAGGAAATTCAGTCGAATATTCATTAAATGAAATTAATATAGATAGAAAAGTAACCGATTTTGTAAAATTTTCGTTTTCAATTATTGAAACAAACAAGCCTCATCTTGTTGCTTCAGCTTTCACATTTGGTCGAGAAGATGTTATTCCAGATATGTTTATCGAAATTCTCAAAAATTCTGATTCCGAAAATAAATTCTACAACAAACTCACATACTATCTAGAACGCCATATTGAACTTGATGGAGATGAACACGGCCCACTTTCTCTTCAAATGATTTCAGAACTCTGTGGAAATGATGACCAAAAATGGAGTGAAGTATTAACTATTGCAAAGCAATCTTTGGAAAAAAGAATCGAACTTTGGGATGTGATTAACGATTTAATTCAAAAAGAAAAACCCGCATATAAAAACCTTTATAAAGCGTAACCATCAATAGCATTAGAAACAATTATAGTTTAGAAAAAATAGAACATAAGTAACTGTTACTAATAGTGTATATAAAAATAACAGTTTTATATTTTAAAAAATAAAAACCGGATGTCACTTACACTTTTATCATCACCACTACAAGGGTTTACTGACTTCAGGTTTCGGAATGCGTTTAACCATTATTTTGGAGGTATTGACACTTTTTACGCTCCCTATATTCGGCTCAATGGAAAAATGGTCATTAAAAATAATTACCAAAGAGACTTACTTCCAGAAAATAATACCGAACTCGAAGTGATTCCTCAAATCATGACAAATGATGCTGATGAGTTTTTATTTGTAGTAGATTATATCCAAAAATTAGGTTATAAAGAATTAAACTGGAATTTAGGCTGTCCTTATCCAATGGTCACTAAGCGAGGTATGGGTTCTGGACTGATATGCGATCCTGAAAAAATCAATCATATTTTAGATCGTGTACATACAGAAACCGATATTATCGTTTCTATGAAAATGAGAATGGGTTATGAACATCCTGAAGAGATTTTAGATGCATTTCCTATTTTAGACAACTATCCCCTTAAAAATATTGCTATTCACGCACGGATAGGCAAGCAACTTTATAAAGGAGGAGTTAACCTTGAAGCTTTTCAACGTTGTATAGAAAATACTAAACACAAGTTGTATTACAATGGAGATATTACAAGTGTCGCTAAATTTAAGGAGATGCAAACTCGCTTTCCAAGCATAGATCATTTTATGATGGGCAGAGGACTTATTGCAGATCCGTTTTTACCCAATATGATTAAAAAAAATACCACAGAATATCCAAAGAACAGATGGGAAATTTTCTCAGAATTTCATGATACAATATATCATCAATATGATGCTGCACTTTCTGGACCAACTCCTATAAAAATGAAAATGCAAGGTTTTTGGGAGTTCTTTTCTCAGTCGTTTTCAAATCCTCAAAAAACATTTAAGAAAATTAAAAAAGCGAATAACCCTAGAGCTTACCAGCAAGCTGTTGCAGAGATTTTAAAGAATGAATAGATTTCCACCTATATTTGCAGCCATAGATTTTTAAATACTAATTGTGAAAGACCTCTTACTAATAACACCTCCATTTACACAATTAAACACTCCGTATCCTGGAACAGCCTATCTTAAAGGGTTTTTGAATACAAAAAGTATCGATTCCTTTCAAATGGATTTGGGTATTGAAGTTATTTTAAAACTCTTCAATAAACAAACATTTGAAGAAATCTTCAGACTTGCCTTTGAAGACGATCAAATCACTTCAGAAAACTGTGAACGCATCTATGCATTAAAAGACGCTTATTTAAAGTCTTTAGATGATGTAATCATGTTTTTACAAGGGAAAAATCAAACTTTTGCTAGACAGATTTGCACTAGAGAATTTTTGCCACAAGCCTCACGTTTTGAACAATTAGATGATATGGATTGGGCATTTGGATCTATTGGAATGCAAGATAAAGCAAAACATTTAGCAACTTTATATATTGAAGATTTATCAGACTTCATCGTAGAATGCATAGATCCTGATTTTGGCTTTAGCCGTTATGCGGAACGTTTAGGGCAAAGTGCCAATTCGTTTGATGAACTCTATGCACAGTTAAAAGATGACAGCACATATATAGACCAAATAACATTAGAATCATTAGATGCTCAGATTAAAAAAACACAACCAAAATTGGTTTGTTTCTCAGTACCATTTCCAGGGAATCTCTACAGCGCATTTCGCTGTGCACAATTTATTAAATCGCATTACCCTAAGATTAAAGTAGCCATGGGAGGCGGATTTCCAAATACCGAATTACGTTCTGTTAGTGATGTTCGAGTTTTTGAATTTTTCGACTTCATCTCTTTAGATGATGGTGAACTACCTATTGAGTTATTGTATAATGCCGTTCTTAAAAACGAAACAACATTTAAACGAACTTTCATCCTCGAAAACGGTGTTGTGGTTTATAAAAATAATAGTACAAAACCTGACTATAAACAGCAAGATGTTGGTACACCTGATTATTCTGACTTGGTACTCGACCGATATATTTCTGTCATTGAAATTGCTAATCCAATGCACAGTTTATGGAGTGATGGTAGATGGAACAAACTTACCATGGCACACGGTTGTTATTGGGGAAAATGTACTTTTTGCGATATTTCATTAGACTATATAAAAATTTACGAACCTGTTGCTGCGGTACTATTGGTAGACCGTATGGAAACGCTTATCGCACAAACTGGTGAAACTGGATTTCATTTTGTAGATGAAGCTGCTCCTCCTTCACTGATGAAAGCATTGGCACTCGAAATTTTGAAACGAAAATTGAGCGTTACTTGGTGGACGAACATTCGTTTTGAAAAAAACTTCACACAAGATCTTTGCGTATTACTAAAAGCATCTGGATGCATTGCTGTTTCAGGAGGCTTGGAGGTTGCATCAGATCGTTTATTAGCCTTAATTGATAAAGGAGTTACGGTAGCACAGGTAGCGCAAGTGACACGCAATTTCACTGAAGCTAACATTATGGTGCATTCGTACTTAATGTACGGTTACCCAACTCAAACTATTCAAGAAACTATTGATAGCTTAGAAATGGTTCGCCAACTTTTTGAAGTTGGTGTGTTACAGTCTGGTTTTTGGCATCAATTTGCCTTAACAGCACATAGTCCTGTTGGTTTAAATCCAGAAGAATACGGCATTACACCAAGTTATAAAAACATAAGTTTTGCCAATAATGATATCGATTTCATTGACCAAACTGGTATAAATCATACTCAGTTTAGTTTTGGATTAAAAAAATCTCTCTTTAATTTCATGCATGGTATTGGATTTGAATTGCCATTGCAAGAATGGTTCGAATTTGAAATTCCAGATACAATAATACAACCTGATTTCATCAATAATTGCTTAGTGCAAGATGTTGTTTTTAATATTAAACCAACGGCAAAGATCTTCTGGCTTGGCACTTTGCCATTGATCAATGAATTTTCTAAAACGAAAAAAGGAACAACCAAAGACTTTTTAGAATTCACTTTTCACGATATTATAGACACTTACCAGATTACTACTGAAAAAGAGAAAGGAATGTGGCTTTTAGAAATATTAGAACAACTATCACCTCAAAACAAACCTAAATCGTTTGGAAATTTAAAAACTGATTTTGAAAAACAATTTAAAGATTTTGAATTATTTTGGTATTCCAAGCCTATACATGTGCTAAGGGCTCATAGTTTATTGGTTTTGTAATTTTTGATTGGCTGTTAAGCCCTTATTTAAATCATCTATGATGAATTCCTTATCAGAATTCATTACAATTTATTAACTTTGGTTATAATGGAAGTAATTTCCAGAATATTGAAAAGCTCAAACAGAAATATTTTTAGCGAATACAACCATAAAAATAAAGTTTAATAGATAATATCATGGCAAAAAGTAAAGACTCAAGAAGAAACGTAAAAAAAGAATCTGCTAAAACCCCAAAAGAGAAAAAAGCAGAAAAGAGACTAAAGAAATCTAAAAAAGAATAATTATAACCAAACTGAAAGCTATTTCAAATTTTTCAATCACAGCGGTTTTAAAAATTAAAACGGATAGATGTTTAGTGCCAGATTGAAAAACTATAAATAAAAACAACTTATAAAATTTGTATTAGACACAAACCTGAAGCATATTAAGCGACAGCTTACTTCTCTCCTACTCTTAATCCATCCCGATTGGTGAACCATCAGGAATCTTAGGAGCAATTGTTTTTTTATAATTTGTTGGATTCTTTTTAAAATTCTCAAGACTCTTTATCATCTCATTATTATACATTTTTTGTATGCCTGACGAATTTTTATTTCTTAATATTTTTCCTATTTCATCCAATTTATAGTTCACAATTGAATTGACTTGCATATAGGTTTTTTTATTTGCCGACAGCAGAAATAATTGGTTTAAAAATTGGCTATTAATTACATTTTGCAATTCTTGAAAATAGGCATCTCTATACTCCTTTTTAAATGTATTATCAATCACAGTATCTATCAATTCAACCAAACCTAATTGACTTGTATCAATACTTTTATGCTGAATCAATCGAGAAGCACGTTCAGGATTAAACAATAACTGTAACGTCATTTCAGAAGCCGTATCAACTCCTCCAAATGGATCAAAAGCAACACCATTCTTACTTTTAAAAGATTCCCTGGTCCTTCCATATCCCATTGCTCTAGGAGGAAATAATTCAAGTTTGGTTATTGGGATTGCTATCGTATTTACATCAATAGTTTTTAAGATTGATTTCAATGCCTTCCTTTCAATTTTTCCATCAACTCTTTTCACAATCGTTTGATTTCCTCCTTTAACAGCGTAATTATAATCTAGTCCTCCGATTAACTTTGAAACCGCCTCAGTCTGGAAACGATGAAAAAAGTACAATGGAACAAATACATCTTCTAAAACTGAATACGGTTCAGAAGACTTTATATTATCTTTAGAAAAGTTCTTTATAGCCAATTCTCTTACTGCCAATACTTCTTCCAATCCATCAGAAATATCCGCTCCATTATCCCATAAATGTCCTGAGGCATGCGCACTACCTTTTGGTCGCGCATCAGCATCTGAAATGTATTTTAATCCGCTTTTAAAGGCATTTGTTAATATATTATCTAATTCATTTTTTTCATCAGATAAAAACTCTTGGTATGAATAAGCAACCGTTACTTTATCCCATTCTCCAATTCCTATTGCGTACGCATTGGTAAAATCAACTTTCCCATTTTTAATAGTTATCTGTGGGTGAGGGTAATCCATCACTGACGCTCTATCTGTAGTACTTGCAGCAAAATTATGTGCAAATCCTATTGTATGACCTACTTCATGTGCCGCCAATTGACGGATTCTTGCCAATGCCATTTTCAATGCAAAGGCATCATCAGAATTAGAAGTAGCATAAGGTGCTTGCAAGGCTTGCGCAATTAAAAAATCTTGGCGAATACGCAACGAGCCCAAACTCACATGCCCTTTAATAATCTCTCCAGTTCTAGGATCAGAAATACTTCCACCATAACTCCAACCTCTTGTAGCGCGATGTACCCATTGAATTACATTATACCGTAAATCTAACGGATCTGCATTTTCAGGTAACATTCTCACTTGAAATGCATCTTTATAACCTATTGTTTTAAAGGCTTCATTCCACCATCTTGCTCCGTCCAATAATGCTGAACGTACTGGTTCTGGTGCTCCACGGTCCAAATAATAAATAATTGGTTCTTTTGCTTCACTTACAGCAGCATATGGGTTTTTCTTTTCCAATCGATGACGGTAAATAAACCGTTTCACAATCGATTGATCTACAGGCGTTGCATAATCTAAATAGGACATCGCATAGGAGCCTGAACGTGTATCAAATGTTCTTTTTTGATATCCATTATCAGGTAATTCAACAAATGAGTGGTGCTGAAAAACCGTTACCGATGAAGGATCAGGAACTACACTTTTAATGTTTTTACCTTTTGCATCTCCTTTAAAAGTCAAAGCAACGTCAAATTCCACATTCTTTGGAAATGCTTTCGTGCGTTCCATGTTGAAAGCACTTCTTGATAAGTCTAATTTATATTTACCTTGTTTATTCTTCAAAAGTTTAAGTGCAACACCATGGGCATCACGAATAAAAAAACTAGTTGCATCTACCAAATAGGAGTTTTCAATCTTTTCTTTAATCACAAATCCATGTAAAATAGATTTTGCAAATGCTTCTTCAACCGATTTTTTCTCTTCAAGATTATCTGTAATTGCACGATAGCGTTGATTTGGTTGTATTAATAATAATTTATTTCCTGCTCTTTTAAATTTGACCACTACTCCATTTCCTAACTGCCCTCTATCCAATCCTATGTCATTAGAGCCCAATCCTTCTGAAAGTGCATTTACATAAAGAAACTCATCTTCAAGTTTATCAATTTGCAAATAGATTTTATCTTCATTCTGATCATAATAGAATGGTATATAGCCTTCCTGTTTTGTTACTCCATTTTTATCATTAAAAAACTGAGCGTAACCATTTTGAAAAACAAATAATAAAATAAGTATTCCTGTAATTTTCTTCATATCTAAAAAATTTTCATAAAACTATAAAATATGTATGACAAAATCCATATATAATAAAATATCTAAATATTTTTTAACTTATTTTTGTTACATGATTACGAACGACCATTTAAAAGATATATCAGAACGAATTGAAAAACTAAAAATCTATTTAGATATAGATAGAAAATTGGTTGAAATTTCAAATGATGAAGAATATACAGCCAATCCTAACTTCTGGAGTAAGCCTAAAGATGCTGAAGCCTTTATGAAAGTACTTCGTAGTAAAAAAAAATGGGTAGAAGAATATAATACGGTTGGAACGTTCAGGGACGATCTTGAAGTTCTCTTTGAATTTTACAAAGATGAAATGGCGACCAATGAAGAAGTCATGCAGCGACATGAGAAAACAATCAAACTTCTTGAAGATATTGAATTCCGAAATATGTTATCTGAAGAAGGAGATAATTTAAGTGCTGTTTTACAGATTACTGCTGGCGCAGGAGGCACTGAAAGTTGTGATTGGGCAGAGATGTTACTTCGTATGTATATGATGTGGGCAGAAAAGCAAGGTTTTAAAATAAAAGAATTAAATTACCAAGGAGGAGATGTTACAGGCATTAAGACTGTCACTATAGAAATTGATGGTGAGTTTTCTTTTGGATATTTAAAAGGAGAAAATGGTGTACATCGATTGGTGCGTATTTCACCATTTGATTCTAATAATAAGCGACATACAAGTTTTGCATCGGCATATGTATATCCTCTAGTTGATGATTCAATTGAAATTGATATTAATCCTGCAGATATTGAAATTGTAACAGCGCGTTCTAGTGGTGCTGGAGGACAGAATGTTAACAAAGTAGAAACAAAAGTACAATTGACTCATAAACCTTCAGGAATCCAAATTTCTTGCTCGGAAACGAGATCTCAACATGAAAATAGAGGTCGCGCTATGCAGATGCTAAAATCTCAATTGTATGAGATCGAACTTCAAAAACAATTAGCCGCAAGAGAAGAGATTGAATCTAGCAAAATGAAAATTGAATGGGGATCTCAAATTCGTAACTATGTAATGCATCCATATAAATTAGTAAAAGACGTACGCTCAGGACATGAAACTGGAAATGTTGATGCGGTCATGAATGGTGATATTGATGCATTTTTAAAAGCCTTTTTAATGCTTAAAGGTCAAAAAGAGAAAAGCAATGAACTGTAAAATAGATACAATAATTTTTGATTTAGGTGGCATACTCGTAGATTGGAATCCGAAATATCTTTATGAAAAAATATTTGATACACAAGAAGAAGTAAAATGGTTTTTAAACAACGTTTGTACTTCTGATTGGAATATTGAACAAGATGGAGGAAGAACAATTGAAGAAGCAAACTCACTTAAGATTGCTGAATTTCCAGAATACGAAGATGAAATTAAACTATTTTACAATCGATGGGAAGAAATGTTTACTGGAGCAATTGAAAAATCTGTAGAAATTCAACAAGAATTAATCAACAACCCAAATTATCGAGTTTATGCACTTACCAATTGGAGCGCTGAGAAATGGGAAAAAGGAAAAGAGTTATTCCCTTTCTTTAATGATTTTGAAGGAGTTATTGTTTCTGGACAGGAAAACATGCGAAAACCTCATGATGAAATCTATCAACTTATCTTAGATAGGTTTAGTATAAACCCAAAAACGACTGTTTTTATAGATGATAATCTAGAAAATACAATTGCCTCTACAAGGAATGGTATCGAATCTATTCGTTTTAAATCTCCTCAGCAATTAAAAAGAGACCTTTTAAAATTAGGAGTTACTCTTTAAACAAAAAAACCACAATATTCTATTGTGGTCTCAAAATTTAATTTTTAAGGTTAGCCATTAACAGGAATAAATCCACCGCAAGAAGTTTCATGTCGTCGATGACCAGCATTAATTTCATCACATGTAGTATCTTTCCTTTTCTTTGTAAGTGCTTGTTCGCCTTTCTTATTAAATTCTTCAACTTGATTTAAATCTTCAACATTTGAAGAACTTGAATTGGCTAAAGCAAAACCACCTGCAATTGCAAAAATACCTAATACTACTTTTATTTTTTTTATAAATAAATTTTTAATTGATTAATATTGATTTCTTCAAACGTATATTATTTTTTCGAATAATAACAATAATAAATAACACTCTTAAAAACAATAAATGGTAACTTCTTACAAATAAGTGGTATTTTTATATAAATAATTGGTAGATGTTATTTTTTTAATTATGTTTGTAAGTATTCATATTTATGTGGAAAGTTAATATGAATTAATTGCTATAAAAAGAAAAACCCTACTGAATGAAAAAAAGACTACTTGTAGCCTTATTCTCGCTATTTAGTTTTGTACAACTAGTTGCGCAAGACATTCCCTCCTTTTCAGTTACTGGAAAAGTTATGGATAAAGAAACTTCACAAACTTTAGAATATGCAACTATAATCCTTTCACCAAAACCTTCTGGAGATATTATAGGCGGAATTACTGATAAAAAAGGGAGTTTTAAAATTGACGTTACTGAAGGAAACTATGATATTACCATAGAATTTCTTTCATACAAATCAAAAAAAATTACGAAGCAGGAAATTGATAACGACATAAATCTTGGAACTATCCAACTAGAAATTGATGCTGAAACTCTTGAAAATGTTGAAATTATAGGTGAAAAAAAATTGGTTGAACGCAAACTTGGTAAATATATTTATAATGTAACCAATGACATTTCTGCAGATGGAAATACAATTATTGGTGTTATGAATAATTTACCTTCTGTTATTTTAGATAATGGAGTGCCAATGATAAGAGGTCAAGCTGCAACAATTATGATTAATGGAAGGACATCATCAATGACTAAATCTGAGGCTTTAAATTCTATGCCTGCCGGTTCCGTTGAGAAAATTGAAGTCATTACCAATCCTGGAGCACAATACAACGCATCCTTTCAATCCATTATCAATATTATCCTAAAAAAAGGAAAAGATGAAGGATTAAATGCTTCTCTTACTAGTTCTATAGGGCATAAAGATATTTATGGTGGGTTATTGACCTTAAATCATAAATCTGAAAAAGTTAATTTTTTCACTAATACATCATTTAATCATAAAAATGTTGTTTGGCTTTCAGATTCTGAAAATGAATATTTTTTAAATGGAGTAACTTCCTCTTTTTTAGACGAACACAGTGACTTTGACAGTAAGAATAATGGTTTTTACACGACCGTTGGTACTGATTTTTATCTGTCAAAAAAAACTACTTTAACAACCTCCATTAATTATTTCAATTTAGATCGTAAAAGCGAAACATTGACCAGTTCTTATATTTACAATGCTGCACGAATAGAAACTTCCTATAATTATAGAGATCATCTAGGATATTTTAAAAACGAAGCAATTGAATTTGTCGGAAACCTAGAACATGAATTTAAAAAGGAAGGAAAAACGTTGTCATCCTATATTATGCACACAAGAGATGTTGAAAATAATAATGATAATATTATTAACACCAATGTAAATTATACCGATGAAATATATTCAAGAAGTAATAAATTACTGAATACTCTGATAGATATAAAATTTAACAATCCTATTTCTGAAAAAGCATCCTATACAATTGGTTATTTTGGTGATTTTGGAAAAGTACCATTTAGAAATTCTGGAACACTGGTAAATCAAAATACAGATTATGCAGAAAATATAAATGCCGGATTCATTGAGCTGAATGGGGCTAGTGGAAAATTAACTTATAGACTTGGAGTAAGAGGAGAGTTTTCAGAGAGAACAATCGATTACCTCAACATAAATGTTAAGCAAAAAAGAAGTACCAACGATTTTATACCAAATGCTTATATTGAATACGCTCTAAAAGAAAATCAAAGCACTAGTATAGCATATAAAAGAAATATTTACAGAACTAGAACAAGTCAATTACAACCATTTGAAGAAAAATATAGTGAAACATCATCCTATATTGGTAATGAACAATTAAAACCTATGTATGTTGACACTTATACTATAGATTATGCGTTTTTTGGTGATAAGTTAAAATTCATTCCATCAATTTCCTATGTTAAACTTAATGATTACTGGCAAGAAGTAACCTATGAAACTGGAGAGCATATAGATGGAGTGAAAAAATTAATCACTACACCACAAAATGTAGGGCATGTAAATTATTATTTACTTGATATATTTGCTTCATTAAAAGTAAATGAAAATTTAAATTTTTCCTTTAATCCTATTTTCAATTATTTTGATCAAAGAGGAATTTTTGAAACTACCAATATGTTGGATGAACCTGTTATAATTGATTATAACCAGAAAAATATCAATGGAACATTTAATTTTTCTAGTCAACTTAAAATTCCAAATGCCTTTAATTTTCAGATGAATGTTACACATCATTTAATATCAAAAGGTCCAGTTTCGACACGTAAAGCGTATACCTATGCTAGTGCTGCAATCAGTAAAGATTTGTTTGACAAGAATGCAACCTTGAGTTTAACGACTAATGATATTTTTAATTCTAATCAAACAAAAAGAGATCGATTCGACATAAATTACTTTTCAAAAAGTAACATTAGAAATAAATACCAAAACATTATTTTATCATTTACATATCGATTCAATCAAAGTAAAAAGAATCGTAAAATAGATTTTGATAAAAAAGATACGAAACCAAATTTTTAATGATACAAATTCTTCACAACCCTCGTTGCAGTAAGAGCCGTCAAGGACTTGAAATATTAAAAATTTCTGGAAAAAAATATGAAGTTGTAAAATACCTAGAGAATACACTTACGAAAAAAGAATTAACCGATTTAATTAAACTTTTAAACATCACTCCTATTGAATTGATCAGGAAAGGAGAAGCAATATGGAAAGATAATTATAAAGGTAAAAAAATGACTGATACAGAACTCATTGAAGCCATGGTTTCTAACCCTAAACTCATTGAAAGACCTATCGTGATCAATAACAATAAAGCAGTTATTGGCCGACCTATAGAAAGTATTTCTGCTATCATTTAATATTCTTAACATAATTTTAACAATAACACATTAAACTTAGATAGAACTTTGTTATCTAAATCAGATATACATTCCATTTTATATGAGAAAATACATTTTAACTGCACTTCTATTTTGTGCTTTTCAGATTGCAAATGCTCAAAAAATCTCTATTTCAGGAACTGTGATTGATGCTGATAGCAAGCAAAAATTAGAATACGCAACAATCATACTCGAATCTGTTAACGGTAAGAACCTAACTGGAGTCGTGACAGACTTTAATGGAGAGTTTGCCCTTGAAATTAAAAAAGGAAACTACGATATCACTATTGAATTTCTTTCTTTTGAAACAAAAAAGATACCTAATAAAGGGCTAACTCAAAACACCAATCTTGGAACTATTTTCTTAAATTCTAGTACTGAAGCCCTTGATGAAATAGAAATTATTGCTGAAAAAAGTACGGTTGAGATAAGATTAGATAAAAAAATCTACAACGTAGGTAAAGATATGACTGTTAAAGGCGGAACTGCTTCAGACGTTTTAGACAATGTCCCTTCAGTAACCGTAGATGTCGAAGGAACTGTAAGTCTGAGAGGTAATGAGAATGTACGAATTTTAATTAACGGAAAACCATCTACGTATAGCACAGATGATGCATTGCGTCAATTACCTGCAGATGCAATTGAGAAAGTAGAAGTCATCACATCTCCATCTGCAAGATATGATGCTGAAGGAACTGCAGGGATATTAAATATAATACTACGAAAAGGAAAAGCACAAGGACTGAATGGTGTTCTAAATTTAAACGGTACGAATCCTAAAGGCTATGGTGTGTCTACTAATTTTAACTTAAGGGTTAATAAATTTAACTTCTTCAATAATATTGGTTATAGTTATAATAGAGCTCCAGGAAATGCTGTTTTCGAAAAAGAGTTTTTACAGACTACTGAGAATCCATTTGAAATAGAAGATAGGAATTATGATAGACTTAGAAAAGGGTTCAATACACGGTTTGGTGTAGAGTATTCAATTTCTGACAATTCTTCTATTACAGGTATTGTTGGCTATAGAAATTCAGATAGAGATACGGATACTAGCATAGAAACATCAGAACGAGATGTAAATTTAGTTGAACAAGGGCTTTCAACTAGAAGTGATAAAGAAGATGAAAAAGACAAGCAGCTAGAAGTTGCATTAAATTTCACTCAAAAATTTAAAACTGATGGTCATATACTGACTTTTGACATTAGAAATGAAAAAAGTACTGAAGATCAATTTTCAACAATTACCAATGCTAAAATTCTTCCAGACTACATTGAAGGTTTAGAAGAAAGGGTGATATCTATCGAACAAGATAAACGCTTTTTATTACAAAGTGATTATGTTCTTCCTATTGAAGAAAATGCGCAATTTGAGATAGGGTTTAGGCTTAACAACCTTGAAACAGAAACAGATTACACACTGAATCAAGAACAATCAGATGGATCCTATATGATAAACACTGATATTTCAAATTTGTTTATTTATAGAGAAAAAGTGGATGCAGTTTACTCTCAATATGGTAATAAATACGGTAAGTTTTCAGCGCTATTAGGACTACGGTTCGAAGCAACTGATATTGATATTGTAAGCCAAGGTGTGACAAAAAATAAAAATTACAATAAGTTATTTCCTACATTAAATTTAGCTTATGAATTAAAAGATGGTGAAGATATAACGCTAGGATACAATCGTAGAATAAGACGTCCTAGATATTGGTACATAAACCCTTTTCCTTCTAGAACCAGTGAAACTAATGTGTTTCAAGGAAATCCAGATTTAAATACAGCATATACAGATGGAGTAGATTTAGGATATTTAAAAAAGTTCGATAAAGTAACCTTTAGCACTTCTGTATATTTTAATCATACTACAGATGTATTTGAAAGAATTCTATCGAGTGAACTAGTCAATGGTCTATTAGTTACAACTACAACTCCTTTAAATATTGCTTCTGAAGATAGATTTGGGTGGGAATTTTCTTTGAATTATAATGCTTTTAATTGGTGGAAATTAAATACTAATTTTAACTTCTTTAAAACGTCTAAAGACGGTAATAATATCGTTCCAGATTATACAAATGATAGTTGGACAGCACGATTGAATTCTCGTGTAAAACTTCCTGCTAAAATTGATTGGCAAACAACTGTTAGCCATCGAGGAGCAAATGAAAATTTTCAAACTAAATCAAAAGGAATCACAAGTGTGAACCTTGCTTTCAGTAAAGACATCTTAAAAGACAAAGCAACGTTATCATTAAATGTAAGTGACCTATTCAATTCACGTAAAAGAATTTCTGATTCTTTTGATGGTTTTTCTAATATACATCGTGAGTTTCAATGGAGAGAGAGACAGATAAGATTGAATTTCGCGTATCGCTTCAATCAAAAAAAGAAAAGTGAAAGGCCTAGTAGAGAATATGAAAGTGGTGGTGATGAAGGGTTTTAATCCATAAAAAGGGCTTGTAAATATTTACAAGCCCTTTTTTATCACTATATCGTATAATATATTATTCTTTAATTTCAGTCTTTTCTTCATTTCTATACTTCCACTCTTCTCTCAAATACCCTATAATCCAATAAGGAATTACAAATGTTATTAAGAAAATCATTAACCAAAAACCCATTGTTAAGACAGTTAAGAAGACTAAATAACCAGAAAATTGAGAAAAATCCATCATAATAAAATTCGTTTTTATTTCAAGAACAAAATTAGTCTATATTTTAATTTAATTCAATCTTTTTCATGCAAATTTTCATTTAGCCAAAAATACTTATAACTTCCTAGAATTAAATAGAATAAACAAGATGACTTATAAGCACATTTCTTAAGTTTGTAATGAAATTAATATTAAGTACATGAAATTCAGAATTGATAAAGATACGATGGGAACAATTCAAGTTCCAGCTGATAAATATTGGGGAGCGCAAACTGAGCGCTCAAGAAATAACTTTAAAATTGGAAATTCAGCTTCGATGCCTATTGAGATAATTTATGGGTTTGCCTATTTAAAAAAAGCAGCAGCCTTTACCAATTGTGAATTTGGCATTTTACCTTCAGAAAAAAGAGATTTAATTGCTCAAGTGTGTGATGAAATACTGAATGGGAAACATGACGACCAATTTCCATTAGTTATATGGCAGACTGGCTCTGGAACTCAGAGCAATATGAATGTTAATGAAGTGATTGCCAATCGTGCTCACGAAATTACAGGAAAAGTTATAGGTGAAGGAGAAAAGACGATCCAACCAAATGATGACGTGAATAAATCACAATCTTCCAACGATACTTTTCCAACAGGAATGCATATCGCTTGTTATAAAATGGTTCTTGAAAACACAATTCCTGGAGTTGAGAAACTAAGAGATACTTTACAATCAAAGGTTGAAAAATATTCAGATGTAGTAAAAATAGGTCGTACTCATTTAATGGATGCAACTCCATTAACATTAGGGCAAGAATTTTCTGGTTATGTATCTCAGTTAAATCACGGTTTAAAAGCATTACGCAACACACTAGACCATCTTTCAGAATTAGCTTTAGGTGGAACTGCTGTAGGAACTGGATTAAATACTCCAAACGGTTATGATGTATTGGTAGCTAAATACATTGCTGACTTTACTGGACATCCATTTATTACAGCTGAAAATAAATTCGAAGCATTGGCTGCTCACGATGCTATTGTTGAAACTCATGGTGCTTTAAAACAACTTGCTGTTTCATTAAATAAAATTGCAAATGACATTAGAATGATGGCTTCAGGGCCTCGTTCTGGAATTGGAGAACTAATCATTCCTGCTAATGAACCGGGATCTTCAATCATGCCTGGAAAAGTAAACCCAACACAATGTGAAGCGCTTACAATGGTATGTGCGCAAGTAATCGGTAATGATGTTGCAATTACTATTGGAGGAACACAAGGTCATTATGAATTAAACGTTTTTAAGCCAATAATGGCTGCCAACCTTTTACAATCTGCTCGATTACTAGGAGATGCTTGTGTATCATTTAACGACAACTGTGCTGTTGGGATAGAGCCTAACAATCAAGTGATAGAAAAGTTACTCAACAATTCATTGATGCTTGTAACAGCCTTAAATACTAAAATTGGATATTATAAAGCTGCAGAAATCGCAAATACAGCTCATCAGAATGGAACAACATTACGTTTAGAGGCTGTGAGATTAGGATATGTTACGGAAGATGAATACGATCAATGGGTTATTCCTGGCGATATGACTGGAGGTTTGAAATAAAAAACAAATTTATAATCTTAAAAAAGCCTTATTTGTTTTAAAACAATAAGGCTTTTTTTTATACAATTGGTCTTTTTATTTACCAATAATAAATCTAAATATTTTTTTGTACAATGGTATTTTTTCAACCTCATGATATCCTTGTCCATAACCATAGCCGTAACCATGACCGTAGCCATAACTAGATTTTATCTTGAAATTATTTAAAATAATACTTATGTTGGATACTTCTTTTTTAGCATATTTATCATTTATCATTTTCATCATTCCTTTTTGCGTAAATCCTTGTCTGACAACATATAAAGTGACATCTGCATACTTAACAAGTTCAAAAGCATCAGCAACAAGACCAACTGGAGGTGTATCTAAAATGATATATTCATAGTTCTTTTTTAGATATTCCATCAATTCTTCATTGGCGCTATTCATAATTAGTTCAGAGGGATTAGGTGGTACATGCCCAGAAGTAATAATATCTAGGTTTTCTATTTTTGAAGGAATAATAATTTCCTCAATAGTTTTTTGTCCAATTAAATAATTGACAACTCCTTCCTCATTATCAATGTCAAAATCTCCAAAAATCTTTGGCTTACGTAAATCCAATCCAACTAAAATAGTTTTTTTACCACTTAATGCAAAAACCGTAGCCATATTAATAGAAACAAAGGTTTTTCCTTCACCACTAATTGATGAAGTAATCATCACTGTTTTAGATTCATTTATTTTTTTTCTATCAAATAGAAAATGAATATTGGAACGTAAGGCTCGAAAAGATTCAGCTACTGTAGATTTTGGTTTTAAAAAGACAGATAAATTATTTATTGTAGTCTTTTTTCCTACAACACCCAAAATCGGAATAGTTGACAATCCTTCTATATCTTCTACTGTTTGAATTTTAGTATCTAAAACCTCAATAGCAATAATTATAAATAAAGGGAGTAAAGTTCCCAATAACAATCCAACCATATAGTTAAAAGGTTTTCTTGGCTTACTTGATTTCTGCCCTGTATCTTTAGCAGAATCAAGAACTGTAATATCTGAAACTGTTGCTGCAATAGCAGTTCTAGCCTCATAACCTTTCTGCAACAGGTAGAGATAATTCGATTCTGTCAAGGCGTATTTTCGCTGAAAATTTAATAATTTTTGCTCTTTTTCAGGGAGTCTTTTTAATTGATAGTTGTAATCATTCTCTCTTCGCTTACTGTTTTTAATATTTAGATTTAATAAATTCTTAAGAGAAGATACATTCTCCAATAAAATTTGTTTAGTAGTTTGAATTTCTTGATTTAATGCAATTAAAGAAGGGTGATTACTTGTTACTTCTTGTTTTAATTTTTCTTTCTCAGTCGATAATTGTGTAAATACTCGTATTTTTTCACCGATAGATTCATCTTCAATATTTACAATTGCAGGAGCAGGAACATCTATATAATTTTGACTTGTGTTAATATAATCTTCAAGGTTATTATAATATTCTAATCGATCCGTTAGATCACGTTGGTTTTTATCTAAACCAGTAGTTTCAGAAAATATTTGAGAACCTTCAAGAGATAAATTATAAATTCCTTTTGATTTTTTATACTTTCCTATATCACTTTCAATTAAACGTAAACTATCTTCTGTGTTTTTAAATTGCTCGGTGATAAAATCTAGAGTTTGGAAAGCATAATTTGTTTTATCTTGTAATGCTGCAATGGACAAAACATCAACCGTTTTATTAACATAATCAACAATTCTTTTCTTATTAGGTCCAGATTGAGAAACATTCAATAATGATGTGTTAGGAATTGAAGTAGCATTTACTTTGCGATATTTACTTACACTCTGATCTACACTTAAAAAGCGAATCATATAGGATTTATCAGATATATTCCCTAAACCTTCAACAGATGTCAAGGTGAAATTTAAAAAAGGTAAATCTATCAGTTCATCCAATTTATATTCTTGACTGAAAGTTGGTGTTGTAACATCATAAATATGAGTTTTATTATTCTGATAATTAATCATACTCACCTTACTTTCTTCTCCAAAATCAATAGATAATTTAAATCTATAATTATCAATAAATTCAATAGTAATAATTGTATTGGTAAGCTGAAATTTATCCGTTTTTAACTTAACTAAAAAAGGAGTATCACCATATACGTCTTCAACTCTAAAACGTCCTTGACGTAAATAATCAATGTAATATTCAAGTTCACGAACCACTTTTTCGTTATGAGAACGAGAGCTTAATACTCTACGAATAGATTCAACTTTATCACTTACACCTCCCCAATTAAAAGCAATATTTGTTCCAGTGCTAAATAATGGATTTTGTTTTTCTTTTACGGCAATCGTTGAATGTAGGCTGTAAATTCTTTCTGTTGATATATTTACATAATAAGCAACAGCCAATGCAATCGGAATAGTAATTAGAAACAATCGCCAATTGGACAAAACACGAAAAAAATATCCTTTTATATCGGATAAATTTTCTCTAACATTTTCAGTCTGTGAATTAAGTATCTTAAATTCTTGCTCCATGAATCAATTATAAATTTTTAATTAACAAAACAGAACTCGCTAGAACTGAAAGTATTGATGCTAAAGTTGTAAATGTCTGTAATCCATTTGTGCCAGTTCCCCAAAATTTTTGCTTAAGGGCAGGAACATACACGATATCGTTTGGTTGAATATAAAAATGTTCAGATTCAAATATCGCTATATCCGTCATATCAATTTTATATTTTTTAACTCCATCTAGAGATTTTCTAACAATAAAAACATTTTCTCTATCTCCAAATTCAGAAATTTCTCCAGCATTCGCAATTGCATCTAGGATTGAAACTTGGTTCTGCAACAAGCTTACTGTTCCAGGTGATCCGACTTCTCCAGTAACTAAAAATTGAATCCCTGATAATTTAACATCTACAAATATGGTCTCTGGTCGTTTGATAAAATTCTTTAATTCTATTTCTATTTTCTCACGAACTTCTGTAGCCGTATACCCTAGCACATTCAACTCACCTATATATGGAATTCTAATATTTCCATGTCTATCAATAGTATACCCATTAAAATATAGTTCTCCTCCTCCATCTTCAGGAGTTTCAAATAATGCAATTAATTTAGGATCTTCAGCTTTTATGGTAACTGATAAAATATCATTTACTTGTAATTTATACGGTTCATTATGAAACTTATACAATTCAGATATCGGTGAAGGTTCGCCTTGAAAATAAGATGTTTTTTTAGTAGACATGCATGAAGAGAGGAATACTAAAAAAATAGAAGTAATAAAAAGTAATTGATGCTTCATATTAAATTGGTTTTTTTTAAAAGAATCAGTGAAATCAATTCAAAAAACCTGTGGAGGAAAGAAGAATGTGTTCTATTAATTATTTATAATGCGAATATATATATAATATGTTTATAATATGTTTATAATATGTTTAACATATGTTTATAGAATATATTATTTATGTAATTTACATACAGGATCTATTTTTAAATAAATGGTTTTATTTAAACAACACTCGTTTTTCATTTTGCTAACATTCTAGAAATAACCTTACTGATAATTGAATAAATCCGTGTTAAAAAACACTTTGTTAATGAATAAGAATACTCATTTCTGAAATTTAATAGTTTGTAAATTGTAACTAAACAATTCATTAACAATGAGGTTTAACTCTTAAAACAACAATACAATAAATTGCTTATTGACAAATATAATTTTTAATCACATATTAAAATAATTTTTCCGTTATTTTCGTCAAGAATTTATGAATAAGCTATTTCAAATAAAAACCTATCTCAATTTCTATATAAAGTCAACCAATCAACATGGTGTACACTCTCCGTTTGTCTACAATTTAATAACAAAATGTTTTTATAAAAAAACAACTCAAACTAAAATTTCACTAATAGATTCCTATCGCAACAAATTGTTCTCTAATAATTCCAAAATTAACGTTACGGATCTTGGAAAAGGATCAACAGTTTTTAATACTAATTTCAGAGAAATCTCAAGAATTGCGAGAATTGCTGGAATCTCAAAAAAGAGATCACAATTATTAATTAGAATTGTAGCATATTTCTCATCCCAATATATTCTCGAACTTGGAACTTCACTAGGAATTGGAACTGCTTCTATGAGCATTGGAAATCCCAATAGCAACATCACAAGTATTGAAGGTTGCAGTGAAACTGCAAGAATTGCTCAAGAACAATTTGATATACACAGTTTGACAAATATTAATCTTCAAATTGGTGATTTAAACACCATTCTTCCTAAAATTGTTATAAACCAATCTTATGATTTGATTTATTTTGACGGTAATCATCAAAAAGAAGCAACAATCAACTATTTCAACGAATGCATTAAACACTCACATAATGATTCAGTTTTTATTTTTGACGATATTCATTGGTCAAAAGAAATGGAACAGGCTTGGGAAATCATCAAAGAATCTCCTAATGTCACGGTAACAATTGATACTTTTTATTGGGGATTCGTCTTTTTTAGAAAAGAACAAAGAAAAGAGCATTTTATAATCAGAGTTTAGAGATTATTATAATTTTGGGTGTTTTGAAACAAAATATCACAGAAAACTTTATAACTTTATACTTTCCAAACATTAGAACTAAAACATGAAAATATATACTAAAACTGGAGACAAAGGAACAACAGGATTATATGGAGGAACAAGAGTTCCTAAGTATCACTTACGCATCGAAGCTTATGGTACTGTTGATGAATTGAATTCAAATATTGGATTGATTCGTGATCAAAAAATAAGCGAACATATAGATACTACACTGCTGAGAATTCAAAACGAACTTTTCACTTTAGGATCAATGCTAGCGACACCTGAAGAAAAGAAAATATTAAAAAGCGGAAAAGAGCGTTTAAACATTCCCAAGATCAATAATGAATCAGTTCAATATCTTGAAAACGAAATTGATCTTATGAATGAGGACTTACCTGCAATGACACATTTTATTTTACCTGGAGGTCATACTACAGTGTCATATTGTCATATTGCACGGTGTGTATGCAGAAGAGCAGAGAGAATCAGTGTACAATTAAGTAATGAGGAGACCATAAACGAACATGTATTGATTTATTTGAACCGTCTTTCTGACTATCTTTTTGTATTGGCACGAAAATTGTCAATTGATAACCAGAGTGCTGAAACCCCTTGGATTCCAGTTAAAAATTGAGTAAGTTCTTATAATTATTAAAAAAATACATAAAATAACTTGATTTTGTGCTTAAAAAAATTATTTTTGCAAAATATTAAAAATTATTACCTATGTATTGGACACTAGAACTAGCATCATACTTATCAGATGCGCCTTGGCCTGCATCCAAAGATGAACTTATAGATTACGCAATTAGAGCGGGAGCTCCTCTTGAAGTTGTTGAGAATTTACAAGATATAGAAGATGAAGGAGATGCTTACGATTCTATTATTGAAATCTGGCCTGATTATCCTACTGAAGATGATTATCTTTGGAATGAAGATGAGTATTAAATCATTAAAAAAATAACAAAAAAAGTCTCTATTGAGGCTTTTTTTTTGCTTAATTTTGAGCAACTATAACATTAAAAAATATTATGAGTTTATTAAATTCTGTTTTAAAGGTTTTTGTTGGAGATAAACGAAAGAAAGATCTTAAAACATTAGAGCCTGTTATTGGAAAAGTAACAGCATTTGGAAGTGCTCTTGCCACCTTATCTAATGATGAGTTGCGTGAGAAAACTTTAGAGTTTAAAAATATAATTAAAGAATCTATTCAGCCAATAAATGACCAAATCAATGCATTAGAAGAAGAAGTGAAAACGGCCAACGTTGATAGAAAAGAAGAAATATATACAGAGATTGATACGCTGAAAGACACTTCTTATGAGACTTCAGAGAAGACATTGGAAGAAATACTTCCAGAAGCGTTTGGAGTGATTAAAGAAACTGCTAAAAGGTTTACTCAGAACAAAACGATTACAGTTACTGCATCACAATTTGACAGAGAAATTTCTGCAACTAAAGAAAATGTAGAACTAGACGGTGAAAAAGCAATTTATCACAACACTTGGGACGCTACTGGATTGAAGATTACTTGGGATATGATTCACTATGACGTTCAGTTAATTGGTGGTTCGGTGTTACATCAAGGAAGGATTGCTGAAATGATGACTGGAGAAGGAAAAACATTGGTTGCAACACTTCCTATTTACCTAAATGCTCTTACAGGGAATGGCGTTCACGTTGTAACTGTAAATGATTATTTAGCAAAAAGAGATTCTGCATGGATGGCTCCTATTTTTGAATTTCATGGATTGAGTATTGATTGTATTGATTACCATCAGCCGAATTCTGACGAAAGAAGAAAAGCATATAATGCAGATATTACCTACGGAACTAATAATGAGTTTGGGTTTGATTACTTAAGAGATAACATGGCGCATTCGCCTAAAGATTTAGTACAACGCCCTCAGAATTATGCAATTGTTGATGAAGTCGATTCTGTATTGATTGATGATGCACGTACACCTCTGATTATTTCTGGCGCAACTCCACAAGGAGATCGTCATGAATTTAATGAATTAAAACCAAGTGTTGATAAGATTGTAGGAATGCAACGTCAATTTTTAATTGGTGTTCTTGCAGATGCTAAAAAAATGATTGCTGCAGGCGATAAAGAAGGTGGATTCCATTTGTTACGTGTATATCGTGGATTACCAAAGAACAAAGCCTTGATTAAGTATTTAAGTCAGGACGGTGTAAAACAGGCGCTACAAAAAACGGAGAATTTCTACATGCAAGACAACAATCGTGAAATGCCGAAAATTGACGAAGCATTGTACTTTACGATTGATGAAAAAAATAATTCTATTGAATTGACCGATAAAGGAATTTCTTATTTGTCAGAAGATCATAACGATGATGATTTCTTTGTGATGCCAGATATTGGGATGGAAATAGGAAGGCTTGATGATAAAAATCTAGAGGTTGAAGAATTAACTGCTAAGAAAGAAGAGTTGTTTAGAAATTTCAGCATTAAAAGCGAGCGTATTCATACAATGAATCAATTGCTGAAGGCATATACACTTTTCGAAAAAGATGTAGAATATGTTGTGATGAATGATAAAATTTTAATCGTTGATGAACAAACAGGTCGTATCATGGATGGTCGACGTTATTCTGATGGGTTACATCAAGCAATTGAAGCAAAAGAAAGTGTAAAGATTGAAGCGGCTACACAGACATTCGCAACAGTAACTTTACAGAACTACTTTAGAATGTATCGCAAACTTTCAGGAATGACAGGAACGGCGGTAACAGAAGCAGGAGAATTTTGGGAGATCTACAAACTAGATGTAATTGAAATTCCAACCAATAAACCATTAACTCGTGATGATAAACAAGATTTAGTTTATAAAACAGCACGTGAGAAATACAATGCTGTAATTGACGATGTAACAGAACTTGTGGCTCAAGGAAGACCTGTTCTTGTAGGAACAACTTCTGTTGAAATTTCAGAATTATTGGGTAGAATGCTTTCCATGAGAAAGATCAAACACAATGTCTTAAATGCCAAATTACATAAAAAAGAGGCTGATATTGTTGCGGAAGCAGGAAATCCTGGAGTTGTAACAATTGCAACTAATATGGCAGGACGTGGAACAGATATTAAATTATCACCAGAAGTTCTTGCTGCAGGAGGTCTAGCTATTATTGGTACAGAACGTCATGATTCTCGTCGTGTTGACAGACAGTTAAGAGGTCGTGCAGGACGTCAAGGAGATGTTGGTTCTTCTCAATTCTATGTGTCATTGGAAGATAATTTAATGCGTTTATTTAATAGTGAGCGTGTTGCTAGAATGATGGATAAAATGGGCCTTGGAGAAGGTGAAGTAATTCAGCACTCAATGATTTCTAAATCTATCGAAAGAGCGCAGCGTAAAGTTGAAGAAAATAACTTTGGGATTCGTAAAAATTTATTAGAATATGATGATGTGATGAATTCACAACGTGAAGTTGTGTACAAGCGTCGTCGTCATGCTTTATATGGTGAACGTTTACAAGTGGATGTTGTAAATATGATTTATGATACTTGTGCTAATTTAGTTGCAGAAAACAAAGAGACTGAAAATTATAACAATTTCGAATTTGAATTGATACGCTTCTCTTCTACTTCATCACCATTTAATGAAGAAGAATTTAAAAGTAAAACTCAAGAAGAACTTACTGACGAATTATATCAAGTTGTTTACAAACATTATAAAGAAAAAATTGAGCGTAATGCAATTGCTGCATATCCAGTTATTAAAGATGTGTATGAAAAGCAAGGAAGTCAATATGAGCGTATTGTTGTACCTTTTACTGATGGTGTGAAAACGATTCAAGTTGTGACCAACTTAAAAGACGCTTACGAATCAAAAGGGGAAGTATTGGTTACGGATTTCGAAAAGAATGTAACACTTTCAATCATTGATGATACATGGAAAGATCATTTACGTCAAATGGATGATTTAAAGCAGTCTGTAAGAAATGCTCAATACGAACAAAAAGATCCATTGTTAATCTATAAGTTTGAATCGTTTGAATTGTTTAACACAATGTTGAACAAAGTAAACAAGGAAGTATTATCATTCTTATTTAAAGGTGAATTACCTACCAAAGGCGCTGATCAAGTATCTCAAGCACGTGAGCCAAGAAGAGACAAAGTACAATTGACAAAAGAAGAATATCAATCTCAGTCAACAAGTAGCAATCAAACTCAAGATCGCCAGCCTGTAGAAACATTTGTAAGAACAGAGCGTAAAATAGGACGTAATGATCGAGTAACGATTAAAAATGTGATGAGCGGCGAAAACAAAGTTGTAAAATACAAACAAGCAATTCCTTTAATTGAAAAAGGAGAATGGGTTATAACTGAAGAGTAAACCCTTTTTATTATAAAGTAAAAAAGCCGAAACGTATGTTTCAGCTTTTTTACTTTATAATCTTGATCTCTATTGGAAATCTGTATCCATTTTAATATAATCTAAAAATTCTCTTCTCACATCTTTTTCCTTAAATTTTCCTCCAAATTCTGATGTAACTGTACTACTTTGAATATCACGAATTCCACGAGAATTTACACAGAGGTGTTTCGCATCAATCACACAAGCAACATCTTGCGTTCCTAATGCTTCTTGTAAGGCTTGTACAACCTGCATAGTCAATCGCTCTTGAACTTGAGGACGCTTAGCAAAATAATCTACAATACGATTCATTTTAGAAAGCCCAATAACCTGTCCTTTAGAAATGTATGCAACATGAGCTCTACCTATTATTGGCAGTAGATGATGTTCGCAAGTTGAATAAACAGTAATGTTTTTTTCAACTAGCATTTCACCATATTTATAATTATTGTCAAAAGTTGACAAACGTGGTTTGTTTTCAGGATTTAATCCTCCAAAAATTTCTTTAACAAATGCCTTTGCAACTCTACGTGGAGTTCCTTTTAAACTATCATCTTCTAAATCCATTCCTAAAGTCTCCAAAATATCACGTACACTATCTTGTATACGAGCCATTTTCTCAGTGTCATTAATAGCAAATGCATCATCGCGCAAAGGAGTCTTGGCAGATGTACCAACATGATTGTCTCCTACTTCTTGTGAATTGTCATTACTCATTCCGTTCTTTATTTCAAACATTTTTATTTATTTATTTTACAAAATTACAAATTATTTTAGCGTGTTTATCAATTCATTAAGATTACATTTTTTTTGTTCAGCTGTTTGCATATTTTTTAACCTAAAGACTTCATTTTCAAATTCTAAAACTACATACTCAATCTCACGATTGGAAATATATTTCCACTGCTTCTTTTGTTGTTTATTACTTGTTGCGACATCAGGATAAATTTCACATTTGATATTATTCTCTCTTAAAGATTTTATAGCTTTTAAACTCAATAAATTATCTTTTTCATCAAAATTTAAAAACAATACTTTAGGTTTTGGCAATTCAACGGCATCAAATAAATTCAATTCTTCTAAAACCAAATAAATCCTATCCAATCCAAATGAAATCCCAACTCCAGAAACATCTAGCAAACCAAATATTCCTGTCAAGTCATCGTAGCGTCCACCTCCACCGATAGAGCCCATTTTCAAGCCTTCTGGAGCACTTACTTCGTAGATTGCTCCTGTATAATAGTTCAATCCACGCGCCAAGGTTACATCGATTTCAAGATTTGCCGATTGCAATCCTAAAACTTCAATAGCATCAACTATATATTGTAAATCTTCAACACCTTTCAACCCTTCGTCGGAAGTAGAAAGCATTTCTTTCAATTGTGCTAATTTTTCTTTATTAGTTCCATAAAGATTAAAAAGAGGCTGTACTCTTTCAATAGCATCCTCGGTAATTCCTTTAGATAACATTTCATTCGTTACTCCTTCTGCTCCTATCTTATCTAACTTATCAAGTGCAACTGTAAAATCTATCAACTTATCAGAAGCGCCTATAATCTGAGCAATTCCAGATAATATTTTACGATTGTTTAATTTGATCGTTGTTCCTTTCAGTTTTAACTTGGTAAACACATCATCATACAACTGTACAAACTCAACTTCTTGCAATAAACTCTTAGAACCTACAACATCAGCATCACATTGATAAAACTCTCTAAAGCGACCTTTCTGAGGTCTATCTGCTCTCCAAACTGGTTGCATTTGATAGCGCTTGAATGGAAAACTGATGTCGTTTTGATGTTGTGCTACATAACGTGCAAAAGGCACCGTTAAATCATAACGCAAAGCTTTTTCAGAGATTTGAGAAGTAAGTTTCGTACTGTTTTTATCTGCTAATAATTGCTCATTTGCTTTTGACAAATAATCGCCAGAATTCAATATTTTAAAAATCAATCGATCCCCTTCTTCACCATATTTCCCCATCAATGTAGAAGAATTCTCAAAACTCGGAGTTTCAATAGGTTGAAATCCGAAATTTTCAAATGAAGACTGTATTACATTAAAAATGTAGTTGCGTTGTGCAACTACGGTAGGAGAAAAATCTCTTGTCCCTTTTGGGATGCTTGGTTTTTGTGCCATTGATTAATTGATATGTTGCAAATATCCGAAAAAAAATAACGAATTAAAGTGTATTGACTTTTGATTTTTCTTACTCAAAGTTTATTGTTTATATTGTGCGAGTTATTTTCAACTTATATGCGAAAGATTACATTGCTTTTTATTTTAATTTCCTTTACTAGTTTTTCACAAAATTTTGAGGTTATTATACACAAAGGAAAACCCATTTCAATTGAACATTTACTTCAAAAATATATTAGAATTCCTTCAATAAGCGGTTCTGAAAAAGAAGCAGGAGAGTTTATTAAATCCGTATGCAAAGAAAATGGGTTGCATATTACAGATTATGGAACGGAAAATGGAAATTATAATTTTGCAGCCTCAGTTTTTCCACTTGAAAGTAACAAACCAACTATTGTTTTTTTAAATCATATTGATGTTGTTCCAGAAATTAAATCAGAAACCAATACACCTTACTCTGGCGAAATAAAAAACAATACAATATATGGTAGGGGTGCTTATGACAATAAAGGAGTTGCCTTAATGCAACTGCATAGTATTCTTCAATATTCAAAATCAACAGACCTAGTTAAAAGCAAATATAATGTTGCTTTTCTAGCCGTTTCATGTGAAGAAACACAATGTGATGGCGGAATTAAATATGTTATCGACAACCATTTAGAAGAATTAAATCCAGTAGTTGTTATTGGTGAAGGTCCATCTGAATTAACCACATTAATGCCCGGAAAATTTAAAAATCCAATTTATGGGGTTTCAGTTGCTCATAAACGAGCTTTTTGGCTAAAACTAGAAATAGAAATAGAAACAAGTGGACATGGTTCTATTACACCAATTGAGTATTCAAATAAAAAAATGGTCAAATCTTTGGCAAAACTGACTAAAAAAAAATCTAAAATTATTTATAATGATTTAAATGTAAGCTTATTAAAGTTTTTGGGGACTCATAAAAAAGGGATCGAAAAACTAGTATTGAAACATCCACGATTGTTTAAGCCATTTATTGTTTCAAGAATACGGAAACAACCAGAACTAGCAGCTTTATTTACTAATACAGTTACGCTAACAAATATATATACTGATAGTGATGCATATAATATTGTCCCTACAAGAACAACCGCTTTATTAGACTGCCGTTTATTACCACAAACAGATGAAAAAGAATTTTTAGATAGAATTAGAAAAAGAATTAATAATGATGCTATTAAAATAACAATAACTCAAAGTATGCCTAAAACTGAGCCTTCATCTTTAGATAACTTTTTTTATAAAAACTTAAAAAGTGCTATCATAGAAAAATATCAAACCGCTCAAGTTTTACCAATTTTATTACCAAACATGAACGATTTAGGTGCTTTTAGAGCCAAAGGAATCCCTTCTTACGCATCTATTCCTATTAATATATCTAGAGAAGAACTAGAGTGTGTCCATAATAAAAATGAACATCTTTCTATCCCACTTCTATATGATTGTTCGGAAGTGTATTTAAGTTTTATAAAAAAATTGCAAGGAATTTAGACTCCTAAAACTTTCCGTGCCTTTTCAAGATCTTCAGGCGTATCAATTCCTATTGGAATATGTAAAGTTGTTGCCATTTTCACACGCATTCCATTTTCTAGAAAACGAAGATTTTCCAACTTCTCTGTTTGTTCTAATGCTGACATTGTTAATTCTGTAAATCGCAATAAGGCTTCTTTTTTAAAAGCATAAATCCCTATATGTTTATAGTGTGTTCCATACTTCTCGTCACGTGAAAAAGGAATTGGAGAACGACTGAAATACATTGCATAATCGTTGACGTCAACAACTACTTTTACATTGTTGGGATTAGAGATTTCTTCTTTATCGGTAATTTGAACCATTAAAGAAGCGATGTCAATCTGATTATCAATATCGTCAACAAACACTGATAACAAACTCTGCAAAGATTCTTTATTGGTAAACGGCTCGTCACCTTGGACATTAACAACAATATCAACATCAAGGTCTTTTACCGCTTCTGCAATTCGATCGCTTCCAGATTCATGAACTCCAATACTCATGATTGCTTTTCCACCATTGGATGTGATTTCGTTAAAAATGATTTCACTGTCTGTCACAACATATACTTGGTCAAAAAGTTCTGTGTTCAGAGTTGCTTCATAGGTCTGCATGATCACTGTTTTACCTCCTAAATCTTGCATCAACTTTCTTGGAAATCTAGTAGCTTCCAATCTTGCTGGAATCATAGCAATTACTATCATTTTTTATCTATTTTATGCCTTAGTTTTAAGCGATTAATGGATGCGTTCAGTTCAAATCCTAACAATAAAATAATTGAGTTTAGCCATATATAAAGCATTAGAATCAGTAATGCTCCAAGCGAACCGTACAATTGATTGTACTGAGAAAAATTGGTAATATAAATTTTAAACAAATAAGTTGTAAGCAAAATCATAATCGTAGTCAATAATGCTCCTGGAGAAAAGAACTTCGTTTTCTTCCCTTCCACCGTTCCGAAATAATATAGAATCGCTGTAATCAAATAGATCATTAGAATAAAGAAAATATTTTTCCCTATAGAAATCCAGAATAAACTGTCTGAGATATAGCCTAATTCATTCAAATTATTAACTACTAAAACTTCAAAATAAACAATTCCAATAATTGTCATAATAAATAATACTGCCAATAAAACTCCTACCCCAAGGGAATAAAGATATTGCTTAATGAAATTTCTATTGATGCCAACATGATACGAATTTTCAAAACCTGCAAAGATTGCACTCACACCATTCGCAATTAAAAACATGGCTAAAATTAAAGTAGAATATAGTAATGTGCCTCGAGGTTGTAGCACTATATCTTGAATTATTCCTTCAAATAAACTGACCGTTTCTGTCGGTAATAAAGAAGTTATTGTCGTAATAAAATCCGTATGAAAGTTTTCAATTGTGACAAATGGAATCAAGTTTAAGACAAACAGCAAAAATGGAAAAATCGCCATAAAAAAACTAAAAGATATGGCTCCAGCTCTTGATGTTAATGTTCCCTTAAATATTCCGATAAAATACATTTCCAATAAATCGTACAAAGACATTCCTTCGAAACCAAATATTTTAATTTGCTTTCCAAGTTTCACAATCCAATTTAAAATTGGAATTTTAGAAAGTTTATCTTCTATAGGTTTACTCATTTTTTATTTGTTCTTACTTTTGGCTCTTCGCTAATGGCTAACGGCTCTTTTCTCTATACAGCCTTTAAACTTAAATCCATATTGTATACTGAATGTGTCAATGCTCCTGAAGATATATAATCTACACCGCAATCTGCATATTTACGTAACGTCTTTTCATTAATTCCTCCGCTAGATTCAGTCAAGCATTGATCTCCTATCATAGCGACTGCTGTAAGTGTATCTTCATAATTAAAATTATCAATTAAAATTCTATAGACTCCGTCAGATTTTAAAATCTCTTCTATTTCTTTCAGGTTTCTTGCTTCAACAATTATCTTTAAATCACGGTTGGTTTCTTTTAAATAGGCTTGCGTCTTTTTAATTGCCTTGGTAATTCCACCTGCAAAATCTATGTGATTGTCTTTCAACATAATCATATCATATAAAGCAAATCGATGGTTCTCTCCTCCTCCTATTTTTACTGCCCATTTTTCAATAGCACGAATTCCTGGAGTAGTCTTACGAGTATCCAAAATTTTCGTTTTTGTTCCTTCCAGTAAATCCATAAAAGAGTGTGTTTTAGTGGCAATTGCACTCATTCGTTGCATAATATTCAAGACCAGTCTTTCAGCCTTTAAAATAGACTGAGAACTTCCTGAAACATAAAAAACGACATCTCCGTACTTCACTCGCTCTCCATCTTGAATCAAAGTCTCAATTTCAAGTTTTTCATCTACATACGCAAAAATCATCTTGGCAAACTCTACTCCTGCAATAATTCCTTCATCTTTTACAAGTAATTTTGCTTTTCCATTAGTCTCTGCAGGAATACATGCCAATGAACTATGATCTCCATCACCTACATCTTCACGAATCGCATTTGAAATAATATAATACAACTCTTTCCTTAATTGCTCTTTACTTATCATCTAATGGAATTTTAAACAAAAATACTTTTTATCTTTACCAAATGAAAATTAAACTACTCGCCATTGGAAAAACAGATGATAAAAATCTTCTGAAACTGATAGAAACGTATCAGAATCGATTGAAACACTATGTGAAGTTTGAAATTACTATCATTCCAGATATTAAAAATGTGAAAAATCTATCTGAAAAACAACAGAAAGAAAAAGAAGGTGAACTCATCTTAAAACAACTTCAACCTACTGACGAACTCATATTATTGGATGAAAAAGGGAAAGATTTTCGCTCTTTGGAATTTGCCAAATACCTACAGAAAAAAATGAACTCTGGAATTAAACAACTCGTAATTGTTATTGGAGGACCTTATGGTTTTTCAGAAGAAGTGTATAAAAAATCAAATGGGAAAATCTCATTATCAAAAATGACATTTTCCCATCAGATGATTCGTTTATTTCTTGTAGAGCAACTTTACAGAGGTTTTACAATTTTAAAAAACGAACCATATCATCATGAGTAACTAAGTTCTCTTTCTTTAATTACTACTTTATCTAAGGCTTGATTTAAATCCCATATTAAATCCTTCGCATCTTCAACACCTATTGAAAGACGTACCATCTTAGAAGTTATATTCATTAATTTTTTTTGATCTGAATTAACACCTGCATGCGTCATTGTATCAGGATGTTGTGCAAGACTTTCTGTTCCTCCAAGACTCACAGCAAGTTTTACCAATTTTAAATTGTTCAACAATTGAAACGCCTCTTTCTCTCCACCTCTTACATTCATTGTTATCATTGCTCCAGGAGCCGAACATTGCTTTTTATAAATTCTATATTGCTCGGAATCCTCAGGGAGCAATCCTAAATAATTAACGCTTTCAATTTTAGGATGGTTATTTAAATATGCCGCTACTTCTTGAGCACCAAGAGTCTGCTGATCCATCCTTATTTTCAATGTCTCTAAACTTCTCATTAACAACCAAGCTGTATTTGGGCTGATCATATTTCCTAAGAAGGTTCTTAAAACCTTAACTCGATTCATTACTTCTTGACTTCCTAGAACCGCTCCAGCAATTAAATCACTGTGCCCTCCAATGTATTTAGTTGCAGAATACAATACCAAGTCAGCTCCATGTTCCAATGGATGTTGCCATAAAGGTCCCATATATGTGTTATCTACAGCCACTAAAACTTTCTTTTCAGAAGTACTAAAGTGTTTTGCAAGATTGGAGAACGATTCAATATCTATTAAATCATTCGTAGGATTGGCAGGAGTTTCCATATAAATCATTGCAAATCTATCTGCTTTTCCAGACGCTTCAATCATTCCTTTTACTTCAACAGCACTTTGATTAGGTTGAACGCCTAATACAGAAACACCAATACTCGGTAAAAAATGATTTATAAAATGGTCTGTTCCTCCATACACTGGGTTCGAATACACCAATAAATCTCCAGGCTTTAGAAACTCTAACAATACAGTTGAGATTGCAGACATTCCACTTTCAAATACTGCACAATCATCTGCCTTATCCCAAAGACACAATCTGTTTTCTAAAATTTCAAGATTTGGGTTGTTGATTCGGCTATAAATAAGTCCCAATTCCTCTTCAGGATCTTTGGCTCTCAAGCCATAAGCAATTTCAAAAAAGGCTTTCCCTTCTTCTGCAGTTTTAAATATAAAAGTTGAAGTTTGAAAAATTGGACATTTAATGGCTCCTTGTGACAATTCTGGCTTGTAACCGTGAGACATCATTAAACTTTCTGGACTGAATTTATAGTTTTCCATTGGATATATTTTACATCAAAATTATACATAATAGTTATATATTCTTTATTATAAATAAAATTTGGTGAATAATTCTATATATTCTATTTTTACAGAATAGTATTCTTTATTACAAATGAAATAATAAATTAATTAGAATAAAAATCTATGCTTGATCCAACTGACAAAGCCATTTTACGATTATTGCAGTCCAATGGCAAGTACACTATCAAAGAAATTGCTGCACAACTCAACTTAACTTCGACTCCTATTTTCGAACGAATCAAACGTCTTGAAAATAATGGTTATATTGAATCCTATAAGGCAATTTTAAATCGAAAAAAGATAGGATTATCATTACTTGTATTCTGTAATGTATCCTTAAAAAGTCACGAAGCTTCTTTTATTTCCCAATTTGAAAAAGACATTCACCAATTTGATGAAATTATCGAATGTTATCATGTTGGTGGATTGTATGATTACCTTATCAAGGTAATGGTTCATGATATGGATGCATATCAATATTTTGTCGCTAAAAAATTGGCTTCAATTGAAAATATTGGTCAAGTACAAAGTGCATTTGTAATGACTGAAGTTATTTCAACTGCCAATCTTCCTGTTCAGTAATTTTTGTTCTACATTTGCTTTATAAAGAACCGAAAAAAGACATATGAAAATTGTTTTCGCAACCAATAACCCCAACAAATTAAAAGAGGTAAAAGCGCTACTTCCTTCTCTTAAAATTTTAAGCCTTCAAGATATCGGATGCTATGATGATATTCCTGAAACTTCTGAAACACTTGAAGGGAATGCGAAGATAAAGGCTGATTATGTTACGGATCGATTTGGATACAATTGCTTTGCCGATGATACAGGACTTGAGGTTGAAGCTTTACATGGTGCTCCTGGAGTATACTCAGCAAGATATGCTGGAGAAGTTGCTGATTCCGAAAAGAACATGCATAAATTATTAACTGAATTAAAATTGAAAGTTAGTAGAAATGCGCAATTCAGAACTGTTGTTGCGCTGAATCTAGATAAGAGGCAATTTCAGTTTGAAGGAATCTGCAAAGGTGAAATTTTAACCGAGAAACATGGTCAGCAAGGTTTTGGTTATGATCCTATTTTCAAGCCTTCAGGTTTCGAAACATCATTTGCTGAAATGACAATGGCAGAAAAAGGTACTATTTCACATCGTGGAAAAGCAATACAACAATTAATTACTTTTTTAAAAGAATATAAATCTTAAATTTGTCTACGAAACATAAAAATATTGCCACAGCTATAGCTTCGCAATGATAATACAACTTGAAAACACTACAATCATATAAAATTCCTTTTATTCTTATCATCACCTTATTGATAGTGGTATGGTTGTTCAATATAAGTCTTGGATCCGTTTCAATCCCAAATAGTGAAATATTTTCAATACTTTTTCAAGGAGAAAGTAGTAAAGAATCATGGAAAACCATTATTTTAAATTATCGTATTCCAAAGGCAATTACAGCAATATTGGTAGGTTCTGGATTATCCATTAGTGGATTGTTAATGCAGACTTTATTTCGGAATCCACTTGCTGGACCATTTGTTCTTGGAATTAGTTCAGGAGCAAGTCTTGGAGTTGCCTTATTGATTTTGGGTTCCTCATTAATTGGTAGAATTTCAGGGTTAGCATTTTCAAATTTCGGAATGGCAATCGCTGCAAGTTTAGGAGCATTTCTCGTATTATCAGCCGTATTAATTGCAGCCAACAAAGTACGTAATACGATGTCTATTCTTATTATTGGATTGATGTTTGGCAGCATTACTTCTGCAATAATCAGTGTGCTTTCTTACTTCAGTAGCGCGGAACAATTACAACAATTTATTTTTTGGGGATTTGGGAGTTTAGGAAATTTAAGTTGGAATGAATTGAAAGTATTTGGGCTTATTTTTTTCGTTGGAATATCGCTATTGGCTTTTATTATCAAGCCTTTAAATAGTTTACTGTTAGGCGAGAATTACGCAAAGAGTGTTGGTATTAATATCAAGTTCACAAGAAATATTACTTTAATTATCACGAGTATTTTAACAGGTGTGATTACTGCTTTTTCAGGACCTATTGCATTTGTAGGATTGGCAGTTCCACATTTAACAAAGCTTATTTTTAACACTTCCAATCATAAGATATTAATTCCAGCCGTAGCAATTGTTGGTGCTATTTTAATGCTTGTTGCTGATACAATCGCGCAACTACCTACAAGTGAATATACGCTTCCTATTAACGCAATTACATCTCTATTTGGTGCACCAATTGTGATATGGTTATTGGTACGAAAAAGAAAAATTTATTAAGGTGTTGACAAAAAAAAATAAACATATCGCTTTAAAAGTCAAGAACCTATCAATTGGTTATACTTCCAAAAAAGGACAATCTATTGTTGCTTCTCACTTGAATATGGAAATAGAGAAAGGTGCGTTCGTTTGTTTGCTAGGTAAAAACGGAATTGGAAAATCCACTTTGCTACGCACATTGTCTAAAATTCAACCTTTTATTGACGGTGAAATTACCTTAAACGATATCCCTTTATATGATTATTCCGCAAATGAATTGGCACAAAAAATCAGTCTCGTCATGACGGAGAAACTTCCAGAAAGCAACTTGACAGTTTTCGAACTGATTGCACTGGGAAGACAACCTTATACGAATTGGATAGGAAAACTATCAGAAAAGGATATTGAAAAAATTAATTTATCAATGGAACAGACTCATATTGAGCATCTTTCCAATTCTAAATTTTATGAATTGAGTGACGGTCAATTGCAACGTGTTTTAATTTCTCGAGCATTGGCTCAAGATACGGACATAATCATCTTGGATGAGCCAACTGCTCACCTTGATGTACAGCATAAAATGGAAACTTTTCAATTGTTAAAAAATTTGGCTGAGAAATTACATAAAACAATCCTCGTTTCCTCACACGAAATTCACCAAGCGATTCAATCTGCGACTGAATTATGGCTGATGACTGATGAAAAGCTGATTGTTGGAAAACCTCAAGAATTAATTGAGAATGGAAATATTGAGAAATTGTTCACTTCAGAAAACATCGTATTTAATAAGAAGAACCAGCAATTTATTCTAAAAAACCACGAAACTTCTGTTAAATGATAAGTTAAAGTACATCAAAAATTAGATAATGTTGTAATTTTGGTAAAATGTTAAGAACCCTATGAAAAAAAATATTCTTTTTACTCTCTTAATTGCTGGACTAATTTCTTGTAAATCCAATAAAATAACCACAAGTAATGACGTCAATAGTAATGTAACTATTATACAAAAATTCAGCAATACCATTAATGTAAAAGATGCTAAAAAGCATCTTTATACGTTGGCTTCTGATGAATATGAAGGTAGAAGAACAAGTGAAAAAGGTCAAAAAATGGCAGCAGAATATCTGTCAAAACAATATGAAAGATTTGGGATAAAAGGAATCGAAGGAACTCAAAATTACTTTCAAATAGTTCCTATTGAAGCACTAATTAATAAAAGGCGAAAATTTGAGCCAACAAATGCCTCTGAGAATGTATTGGCTTTTATAGAAGGATCTGAAAAACCTGAAGAAATTATTGTAATCTCTTCACATTACGATCACGAAGGTATAAAAAAGGGTAAAATCTATCCTGGAGCAGATGACAATGCTTCTGGAACTACTGGTGTACTTGAAATCGCACAGGCATTTTCCAAAGCAAAAAAAGCAGGTTATGGACCGAAACGCTCTATTTTATTTATGAATTTCACAGGGGAAGAAAAAGGATTATTGGGTTCGAAATACTACGTCGCTAATCCAACGTATCCATTAAAAAATATTGTAGCAGCATTGAATATAGATATGATAGGTCGTGTAAATAAAGAGCATGAAAATAATCCGAATTATGTATACGTAATAGGTGCAGATCGATTGAGTACAGAATTGCATACTATTAATGAAAATGCTAATAAATCTTCGGTTAACCTAGACTTAGATTATACTTACAATAAAGATAGTGACCCAAATCGTTTCTATTTCAGATCCGATCACTACAATTTTGCCAAAAACGGAATTCCTATTATTTTTTATTTCAATGGAGTCCATGAAGATTATCATAAACCAACCGATACTGCTGATAAAATCAATTATGAATTACTCGTAAAAAGGGCTCAATTGGTATTTAGTACTGCGTGGGAACTGGCAAATCGTACAGATAGATTGATAGTTGATATTAAAGACGATTCTAGTTCGGATTAATACTTAATGCATAATTTTAAAAAGGAGTTCTTTTAAAATATCTCCTTGAGAAAGATTGCTCGCTCCTACTCCTTTACTTTTCAAATCAGCATCTCTCAAGAGACTTATTACTTGTGAAACTTTACGCATAGGATAATTTTTTCCTGCTGTTAAGTAATCATCCACGAAGTATGGGTTGACTTTTAATGCCCTTGTAACACTTGCTCTAGTCTTGTCTTTCAGGCCGTGATATTGCAACAATTGCGTAAAAAAACTATTGAGTAATGAAATTGTCATAATCAAAGGATGGCTTTTTTGATTCTGAGCGAAATAGTTAATGATTTGATTGGCTTTTAAAATGTTTTTTTCGCCTACCATTTTCCTTAATTCGAAATTATTAAAATCTTTACTTATTCCAATATTCTCTTCAATGATTTTTGGAGTGATTTTACTATTTTCAGGGAGAACGATCATTAGTTTATCTAATTCATTACTCACTTTACTTAAATCATTTCCTAAATATTCCACAAGCATCTGAGCTGCTTTTGGTTCAATTTCATATTTTTTTCCTGCTAAAAATCTTCGAATCCAATCTGCAACTTGATTTTCATACAATTTTTTACTTTCAAATAGTTCTCCTGCTTTTGCAACCAGTTTAGCCAGTTTCTTCCGCTTGTCAAGTGTTTTATATTTATAACACACCACTAAAACCGTTGTTGGTTGTGGATTTTCTACATAAGGAACTAAGTTTTCAATGGTTCTCACCAGTTCTTGGGCTTCCTTAACAATAATAACTTGTTTTTCTGCCATCATCGGATACCGCTTGGCATTGGAAATAATTTCTTCTACAGAAATATCACGACCATAAAGCACCATTTGATTGAAGCCTTTTTCTTCTTCGGTCAAAATGGAGTTTTCGATAAACTCTGAAATCTTATCAATATAATACGGCTCTTCTCCCATTAAAAAATAAATGGGCTTTATATCTCCTCGTTTTATATCAGAAACTATTTGAGTAACCGTTACCATAAATCAATAAAAATTGTCATTTTTGTAATATGCAGCAATTGAATTTACCTACATATCAATTCAAAATCAAAAGTAGCGAAAATAAGCAATTAATTTTCGATAAAATCCGAAAAAAATATGTGGTTTTAACTCCTGAAGAATGGGTAAGACAGAACTTTGTCGAATACTTAATGGTTGATAAAAAATATCCAATTTCGCTGATTGCTGTTGAGAAGCAAGTTGTTGTAAATAAATTGAATAAACGATTTGATATTTTAGTCTTTAACAAGCAAGGGAATCACAATATTATTGTAGAATGTAAATCTCCAAAAATTAAAATTACTCAAGATACTTTTGACCAAATTGCTCGATATAACTTACAATTAAACGCTCATTATCTTCTAGTAACTAATGGTCTTCAACATTATTATTGCATGCTTGATTCAGAAAAAGAGCAGTATACATTTTTAGAAGAAATTCCTGATTATGAATAATTTTTACTTCTGAAATCTCTATAAAGTTTGCTTATTTTTTTCAATCTCCTTTTATATAATGTATGTTTGTTATATGAACATAAATTGGAAAATTTTCAGACTAAGTAGTCTCTTTTTATTGACAATAGTAACTGTTAATTCTCAATCTATTGATAGCCTTCTTATCAATGACGGACCTTATATATTTATTGAACAAGACGGATTAATAGAAAAAAGCATTGTAGATGGTGAAGTGGTTCTTAAAAAAACACATCTTAACTCATACAAAACTTCATTTACTCCTGAAAATTCAACATACAAGAATGTAAAAAAAATCGTCGCTTTAAGTGATATTCATGGCCAATATAATCTTGCTCTTGAAATTCTAAAGAACAATAAAATTATTAATAAAGAATTAAAATGGAATTTTGGAAAAGGGCATTTGGTAATTGTAGGAGATGTATTTGACAGAGGAGATAAAGTCACTGAAGTTCTATGGTTTCTATACAATCTAGAGCATCAAGCAGAGAAAAAAGGAGGGAAAGTTCACTATTTATTGGGTAATCATGAGTATATGGTACTCCATAGTGATTTAAGATATATTCATGACAAGTATGCAAAAACTTCTGAATTGCTAGACACAAGTTACGATCAGTTATTTAATAATGAAACAGTCTTGGGAAGATGGTTGCGTTCTAAAGCTACAATGGTAAAAATTAACGATTCCTTTTTTGTTCATGGAGGTATCTCACAGAAATTTTTGGATTTAGGATTTGAGATTAAAAATGTCAATCAACTGATGCGTGAATCTATCGATAGAACTAAAAAGGAAATGAAATCCACCTCTTTTTATAAAGATTATTATAGTAGTAATGGTCCTATTTGGTATCGAGGCTATTTCAATGATAATCTTAAAGATGAAGCGATTGTAAAAATTTTATCACAATTACATATAAAATATATGGTTGTAGGCCATTGTTCTAATGAAGAAGTGGTTCAACTTTATGATAACAAGGTATTTGGAGTGGATTCAAGCATTAAAAATGGGAAATATGGGGAAGTTCTCTTTATGAAAACAAAGCGTAATTCTCGAGGAACGATGAAAGGAAAAAGAATTCTTTTTAAAAACCAAAAATAATCTGTTCTAAAATTTACTTCTTCAATGAAAAACCTATTTTCATTTAACGTATGTTTGTAAACATGAAAATAGCCATTGTTATTTTAAACTGGAATGGAAAAGAATTGCTTAAGCAATTCTTACCTTCTATAATTAAGCATTCTTCTTCAGAGAATTGTGATATTTATGTTGCAGACAATGCCTCAACTGATGGTTCTGTAGAGTTTATTATTTCAAATTTTCCAACCATTAAAATAATTCAAAACGCTACAAATGGTGGCTATGCTAAAGGATATAACGACGCTTTAAGGCATATTGATGCAAATGTATATGCACTGGTTAATTCAGATATTGAAGTAACTAAAAATTGGCTTGCTCCGATAATTTCAGAGTTTGAAAAAAATCCTAAAACTTCCATTATTCAGCCAAAAATAAAAGATTTCAACAATAGAGAATTTTTTGAATATGCTGGTGCTGGAGGAGGATTTATTGATAAATATGGTTTTCCATATTGTCGAGGAAGAATTTTTGACACAGTGGAAAAAGACACGCAACAATACGATGATATTCAATCCGTTTTTTGGGCTTCTGGTGCTTGTTTTTTTATTAGAAAAGAAGTGTTCAATGCTTTAAAAGGTTTTGACGAAAGTTTTTTTGCCCATCAAGAAGAAATTGATTTGTGCTGGAAAGCACAGCAATTAAATTATGAAATAAAATACGTAGGAACCTCAACAGTGTACCATGTTGGTGGAGCAACTTTACATCAATCAAGTTCTAAAAAAACTTATCTAAATTTTAGAAATAGCCTACGAACACTATTTAAAAATATACCATTAACTTCTTTATTACCAACGTTTTTTATTCGTTTAGTATTTGATGGGATTGCGGCTATTCGATTTTTACTTCAATTTAAGTTCCCCCATTTTTGGGCAATAATAAGGTCTCACATAAATTTTTATTGGAACTTAAAACATAGGTTTAAAAGCAGGAAAAATAATTTGCAAAAAAGAGGAGACTACTACCAAATAAAAAGTATTGTTTGGGAATATTTTATCAAGAAAAAAAAGAAATTCAACGAGTTATAATATATCCAAACTCCCTTTTCCTTCACGAATAACTATCGGATCATCATCCGTCAAATCGATGACCGTTGAAGGTTGATTATCACCATAACCTCCATCAATAACAATATCCACAATATTCCTCCATTTCTCGAAAATCAATTCAGGATCTGTTGTATATTCAATCAATTCATCTTCATCATAAATCGAAGTAGAAACAATAGGATTTCCCAATTCTCGTACAATTGCCTGCACAATATTATTGTCTGGCACTCGGATTCCAACAGTCACTTTCTTCTTAAAAACTTTAGGCAAATTATTATTCCCTGGAAGAATAAACGTATAAGGCCCTGGAAGCGATCGTTTTAAAATTTTATAAGTTCGTGTGTCAATCTGACGTACATAATCCGATAGGTGACTTAAATCATTACAGATAAACGATAAGTTTGCCTTTTCCAATTTCACTCCTTTTATCCTAGCAATTTTCTCAAGGGCTTTGGAATTCGTAATATCACAACCCAATCCATACACTGTATCTGTCGGATAAATAACCAATCCTCCTTTGCGAAGGACTGAAACTACTTTTTCAATTTCCTTAGGATTAGGATTCTCGTTGTATATTCTTAAAAATTGTGACATGAAATTTATTTCTCTAAAAATAATATTTATTTTCTAAATCCAAATAAAAAAAGACCTAATTCAATTATAATTGAAATAGATCTTTTTTTAAAATATAAACAGAAACAAAATTTATTTTTCTAACAGACGAAAACCTTCTCCGTGAATGTTTAAAATTTCAACTCCCCCATCTGGTTTTAAATACTTTCTTAACTTGGCAATATAAACATCCATACTTCTAGAGGTAAAGTAGTTATCATCTCTCCATATCTTAGTAAGTGCCAGCTCTCTAGGCATTAAATCGTTCTTATGTATGGCAAGCATCTTTAAAAGTTTGTTTTCTTTAGGAGATAATTTAGAAGCCTCGTTCCCATCAAATGATAAGTGTCTTAACTTAGAATTAAACTCAAATCGACCAATTTTAAATTCAAAAATATCGTCATCGGCATTCTTATCAGAGCCTTTTCTCTGTAAAACTGCTTTCATTTTATACAATAATACTTCTGAATCAAATGGCTTATTCAAGTAATCATCTGCTCCTGCTTGATACCCTTTTAAAACATCTTCCTTCATGGTCTTAGCAGTTAAAAATATGATAGGGATATCAGAATTGGTACCTCGGATATCTTTGGCCAATGAAAAGCCATCTTTTCTAGGCATCATCACATCCAATATACACAAGTCAAAATCATTATTTTTAAACATGATTAATCCTTCAAGACCATCCTTGGCAAGTGTAACCTTGTAATCGTTAAGTGTTAAATAATCTTTTAAAACTGTTCCGAAATTCGGATCGTCTTCTACTAGTAAAACTCTATTTTGCTCCATATTTTTATACTTTTAAATCAATGATAATTTTATAATGAAAGTGCTTCCTTTTCCTTTTTCACTTTCAACATGAACTGTCCCTTGATGTTGTTCTATTATTTTTTTTACATATGAAAGACCTAATCCGTGTCCTTTCACATTATGTACATTTCCTGTTTCTTCTCTATAAAACTTTTTAAACACACTTTTCATTGCTGTTTTCGACATTCCTATCCCATGATCTTTCACCTTGATAATGATATTTTTAGCAGTGCTCTCTGTTTCTATATCAATCTTAGGCGACTCTGGCGAATATTTTATAGCATTGTCAAGCATATTTACAATTACATTGGTCAAGTGAAATTGATTTGCCAATATCTCTGTAAGATTGGCTTTTAAATGCGTTTTTATATATCCATCTCTGCTTTGAACTAATAATTCTACATGTGTAATTGCTTCTTCAATTATCTCGTGAACATCTTGTTTATCCTTACTTAAATCAAGTTGATTCTTTTCCAACTTTGAAATTCGCAACACGTTCTCAACTTGTCCATGCATTCTTTTATTCTCATCTCTTATCATCTGCACATAACGTAATACTTTATCCTTATCATCAATAATCTTAGGATTCTTAATCGCATCCAAGGCTAGATTAATTGTCGCTATTGGAGTTTTAAACTCATGCGTCATATTATTAATGAAATCTGTTTTAATTTCAGATATCTGCTTTTGTTTTATCATTTGATATAAAGAACTTATAAAAGCCAATATAATAATCAAGATGAATAACATAGACGGTACTAATATTTTCCAAATTGATGATAACAGGTAATCTTTCTTATTTGGAAAACTTACATATAATTGATAATCACTTTCTCCATCACTATCAACAAATAAAGGAACCATATATGTATAAGCCGTATTTACATCTTTACTAAAATACCCAGACTTTAATTTGGTTGCTAAATCGTTATTATAAACACCATATTTAAATTGTGTCACTACTCCTCTACTCTCAAGCATTCTTTCAAGACTCCACATCAATTCTTGGTTGCTAACTCGCTGATATATGGGCAATCTTATTAAATCTAAATCTCGTTGAGTTCTTAGTCTCATCCTTTCTACATCATCCATTTGTTTATATCTAACGAGACTTTCACTAGCGGATAAACCATCTAAATCATCATCAATACTTATCTTATTTTTTGAAATTGTTAAACTCTCTTTACTGAATATTTTTGTAAAATTTATAGTATCATTTTCAAAGAACTCGGTTGGCACTCTATAATTTTCTTCTAAAATCGTCTGTTTATATTCAAACGTTTCTTGACGTGTAGTATCAACTTGCTGATAAAAAAAATCTTTAATTTTTGATTCCTTAATATTATTTCTGTCTTCTGTAAATTTAGAATATCGTTTAATATAATCATTTAACTCTTGGTCATTGATGTTTTCTGACACTTGAGTTAAAGCTGAATTTACATCGCTCTTAAATTGATTTTCAGCTAATACAATTGAATTCTGAATCCAAAAAACCTGAACAGCAATAATTCCTATTAAGGAAATACTCATTAAAAAGATGATGAGTATAAAAACCTTTTTATTCATAAGACAAATTTATAGTTTAAAAATATATAAGATTGAATTATCTTATATTAATTAACAATATAGATGCGTTTTTAACAATTAATTAAGAATTTGAAGCGTGAAAATTAAACATCCTCTATTTACTCAACAATGTATTGTGAACGGTAAGAACTTGGCATTTAGTATCCTGAAGGTCTATATTTTCAATAACATAATCAGATCTTTCCATTTTTATTTCTTCTGACAACTGATTGTTCATTCTAAGTAGAATATCGCTTTTTGAAATACCATCACGATTGATAATTCTCTCAATTCTTATATCTATTGGTGCAGTAACAGTAATTATCGAATCGCATGACGCTTCACTCTTACTTTCAAATAGTATTGCACTTTCATAAATCACATATTCTCCTTTAGACATTTTTACAAATTCAGCAAAATCTTTATGAACTTCAGGATGAATTATAGAATTAATCATTTTTAATTTTTCTGGATCGCTAAAAATAATTTCAGCGAGGAAACTTCGATTTAAACCCTTATCAGTAAAAGATTCTTCTCCAAATTCTTCTATCAATCTAATTTTAATTTTTTCTGAAGTAATCATCAATCGTTTCGCCTCGATATCTGCTATATAGCAGACAACACCTAAGTTCTGAAACATTTTTAATACAGTAGTTTTCCCACTACCTATTCCCCCTGTAAGTCCAACGATTTTCATTATTTTTCTATCAAAAATTCTATTTTATTAGGAATAATTCTTACTGATGTAATCAGAGTAGACCCTTCTTTCAATTCTGGAATTAAATATGTCAAATTATTATCCACTGAAACTGAATAATCACATTCTATAACAAAATTTTCTTTCACAACTTTATTGTAATCACTTAATCCTACTTGATATAAAATCTTTACTTCTCTGGGAAAAGTTGTCAATCGATATTCAAGAGGAGCATTTATAATATTAAAAGAAACTATAAAAGAACCTTCCGTAAATTTATCCACATTTCCGCTGACACTGACTTGGTCAGTAGCATAGGTTATTTTCTCTGCACCTATTAAGTTTAATTTAACAACTTCGCTAAAACCACTGGATATATTGAGTAGTTCAACCTTATCAGTCCGAATATTATTGATTGTATCTAGAATAGCTTCGGGACCTGTAATCTCTATTGAATCAGGCTCAACGGATACATTTCCTACTAGGTTATATCCCAATTTATATTTAATATCAGAATTAAATTTCACGGGGATTTTCTTAGTCTTATTCAATCCAAGATTAAAAAATATAGTGTCTTGAAGAACTCTTTCAATCGATGAATCAACATCTAGTTGTGCGGATAGTTGAGTTAAATTTGCATTAGGTAAATAATAAAACATACTACCTGTTTTATAGGCTAAATTATGTATGTCTACTTCTAATGTTTTTGGATTGATTTTATAATTCAACAAACTGAATCCAGAGGCTTTTACTGAAGAAGTAATTTGTTTCACTGGATCATTCTGTATAACACGTTTAGCAGGAAGATTATGATAATTGACTGAAAACTCTATATCACTTTTGTATACTTTAGACAACTTGGTAAGCATCCAAAAAACAAATGACAAGCATAAGAATACTAGAAAGACTTTTAATTTAAGGTTTGCTTTTAATTGCCTATTATTTTTTGCTACCATATTTATTTAAAAAAATTAAATATACAAAAAAAGTGAGCTATTCAAGCTCACTTTTAATAATTAGATAATATATGGATGCTCTTATTTTACAGCATTCTTTTTATTGGATAACTCCATTGAAATTGATGAACGTTCAAACTTTATTTTTCCAGCGTTAGTTTCAATCATTAAGGTATTGTCTTTATCATTTACCTCAACAATTTTCCCATGTATACCACTAGAAGTAACAATATTAGAACCTTTAGTGATTGTCTCTTGAAAAGAACGTTCGTTTTTTTGACGTTTCATCTGTGGACGAATCATGAACAAGTAAAACACAAGTATCATTGCCAGAATCGGCAACATTGACATTAAACTTCCTCCTTCTTGTAAAAATATACCTAAGATCATTATTGAGCGGCTTTAGGGTTTACAAATGCTTTAATTCTCACAACTTCTTTTCCAGATTCAGTATTGGTTGTAAGCGTTATAGTATTGGTAGTTTTATTCTTTTTTCCAGTTGAATTGAAAGTTACATCTATAATTTTACTTTCTCCTGGCTTAACTGTTACTGGTTCTTTTGGCCAAGCAGGAACTGTACACCCACAACTTCCAGCAACCTTAGTCACAACAAGGTCTGCTTCGCCTACATTGGTAAAATTAAAAGTAGTAGTTACTTTTTCTCCTTGCTCAATTGTTCCAAAATCAAATTCAGTTTTATCCCATTCTAGAATAGGACTTCCTTTACTTATTTCTGCATCACGTGTAGCAGCAGCTTCAACATTTTCTCCTTTAACTTTATTACTTGCGTTGTCCTTTTTACAAGAACTTAAAGTAAACACTGCAAATACAGCTACTAAAAAAATTACTCTCTTCATAATATATACTCTTTAAATTAGTTTTAAATTTTTCGTAAAAATATAAAATTATAATAACCCTCTACCTATTTTTTGAATTCTTTTTTCTGATGTGTACTCTTTCAGAATTTTATCCAAAACTCCATTCACAAAGAAACTACTCTTATGTGACGAATAATCTTTGGCAATTTCTATATATTCATTAATAGTAACACGTGTAGGAATAGTAGGGAAATGTAAAAATTCACTTATCGCCATTTTAATCAATATTAAATCAACATCAGCAATACGATCACTGTCCCAATTAGGCGTTTTATCATTTATCACTTCATCGTATTTCTCTTGATTTAAAATCATTTTTCGAAACAATTCTAATACAAATTTTCTATCATCGATATCTTTATATAAGTCACCCAATATAAATGGCTTACTTGATTTAGTTTCTCCTAAACTTCTAACAATCCAAGTGTTTACATAAGGAATATCATCTACCCAACTGATGTGCTGATCTTCAAAATAATCTGCCAGTTTTTCATTAGGCGCAATTATTTTTTTAAAAATCTCTATAATGAATTTTTTGTCTTCAGTAAATGAAGTTTCTCTATTTGACATGTAAGATTCATATTGATCACTCTCACGAATCAAATTCCATATAATAGTTACGAATTCGCCATCAAGTTGCCAGTTTTCCAATTTTTTATCTTCAATAAATTGATTCACTGAAACACTTTCCTTAATCAACTTAATAAGTTGATTGTCAATAAATTTTGTGTTAGGTTTTTTTTCTTCTATAGAGGCTAGATGCTTTTTCTTAGCAATTTCTAAATGATTAAATGCCTTGTCTTGTACTTCAACAAGTAGGCTTAATAAAAGAACATACAATTCATACATTTTATCGATGCTATGTATTAAGAATTTTTCTTCTTTATCAAGGTTATCACTATTGGCTTGTTGCAACGCATAAACTGATTGCATTACCTTGGTTCTGATATGTCTTCTGTTAATCATTTTAAAGAACGTTTATTATCAAGTTATATATGTTAAACTTTACGTGACAAAAGTACTATTAATTTTTAATCTACTATCTTCGCCAATGTAAAAATAAAATATATTTTTCTTCTATTAATGAAAGCCCTTAAACACGTCAATAAATACTTTTATAAATATAGATTTCGACTCGGAATTGGAATTCTTATTTGTTTTGTTTCTAATATCTTTAAACTTTTGGTTCCAGGATTCGTAAAGAATTCTATCAACGCTGCAGATGAATTTCGAAAAGGGAATATTACTGATATCTCAATTGTAAAGGCTTCTTTATTTGAAAATATCTTATTAATTATAGGAGTGGCATTATTGGCTGGAATCCTGACTTTTATTACTCGTCAAATGATTATTGCTACTTCAAGAATGATAGAATTCGATTTGAAAAATGAAATTTATCAGCAATATCAGAAACTATCTATTAATTTTTATAAAAAGAATAGAACAGGAGATTTAATGAATCGTATCAGTGAAGATGTGAGTAAAGTCCGTATGTATTTCGGACCAGCAATTATGTATAGCATGAATATGATTGTAATATTCATTGTTACATTGATATTAATGCTAAGGACAGATGTTAAACTTACTTTATATACACTTATTCCATTACCTATTTTATCAATCTCTATTTACTATTTAAGTGGATTAATTCATAAAAAAACAACAATTGTTCAGCAATATCTATCCAAACTTACTACTGCTGCGCAAGAAACATTTTCAGGAATACGCATTATCAAATCATATGTAACAGAGAATAGAACGATCAATCAATTTGAAATTATAGCGGAGACTAGTAAGCAAAAAAACATTGAATTGTATAAAGTACAAGCCTTCTTTTTTCCCCTTATGATTCTCTTAATAGGAATAAGCAACTTGCTGGTTATTTATATTGGTGGATTGCAATATATTGATGGTCAGATAACTTTGGGCGATATTGGAATGTTTATCATGTATGTAAACTATCTTACATGGCCTGTGGCTGTTCTTGGCTGGGTAACTTCGATTGTTCAGCAAGCTGAAGCATCACAAGCTAGAATCAATGAGTTTTTAAAAGAAGATCCAGAAATTAAAAATAACAATGTCAATTCTGACGATCATCTTAATGGAGATTTAGAATTTAAAAATGTAACATTTACTTATGATGATACTAACATTGTTGCGCTTAAAAATGTCTCATTCAAGTTAGAAGGTGGAAAAACACTTGCTATTCTTGGAAAAACTGGTTCAGGAAAGTCAACTATTATTAGTTTGGTTGCGAGACTGTATGATATCCAACATGGAGGAATTCTTATTGGTAATAAAAATATTCAACAGATAAACCTTGACACTTTAAGACAAGAGATTGGATTTGTTCCACAAGATGCTTTCCTTTTTTCGGATACAATAGAGAATAACATAAAGTTTGGTGATGAAAATGCTACAATTGAAACAATTACGAATGCTGCTAAAGATGCATATATAGATCATAACATTGTTGAATTTACAGAAGGTTATAAAACATTTGTTGGGGAAAGAGGTGTAACGCTTTCTGGAGGTCAGAAACAGCGAATATCCATAGCAAGAGCTATTATTAAAAAACCTGAATTGTTGATTTTTGATGATTGTCTGTCAGCTGTTGATACAGAAACAGAAGAGGTTATTCTTAGCAATCTCAATCGTATTACTAAAAACTGTACAACTTTAATTGTAAGCCATAGAATTTCATCAATCAAGCATGCAGATAAAATAATTGTACTTGACCAAGGAGAGATTATTCAAGAGGGAACACATCAATCATTATCTTTAAAAGAAGGTTTTTATAAAGAATTGTATGAACAGCAACTATTAGAACAATCATAAAAAAAGTATTTCTTTTTACTTTAATTATTGTAGAAGTAATTTATTTTTTTAGATTTGTGAAAACAAAAAACATTATTATTATTAAAATTTAGTGATTTATTATGAATGACAAAAACTATAATGAACAAGAAGAAATTTTCTCACAAGTTTTAAGAGCAGGTAGAAGAACATATTTTTTTGATGTGAGAGCTACAAAATCTGATGATTATTACTTAACAGTAACTGAAAGCAAAAAATTCACACAAGATGATGGGTCATTCCATTATAAAAAACACAAAATTTACTTATACAAAGAAGATTTTACAGAGTTTAACGAGATGTTAAAGGCTGCTACTGATTATATTATCAATGAAAAAGGTGAAGAAGTAATAAGTGATCGTCATCAGTCTGATTACAAGAAACCTACCGAAGGAGAAGTTTCAGATGAAGCTCCTGCTAGTAGTGAGAGCTTTACCGACGTAAATTTTGAAGATATTTAACCAACTATATCTATTAACCAATCTTACTAACCGATACTTTTTAAGTATCGGTTTTTTTTATAATTTTTTCTTTCAAAAAAGTTGTCTATTTTTATACAAATATTACTAATTCTCCATTAAAATGATACAGTCAAAAAAACTTCTTTATCTAGTGCTTTTATTTTCGGTTACTTTAAGCGCTCAAAACAGAGCCGTTACCGTTACAAAATCCTTGAATGAAGGGACTATAGAAAATCAATTTGATTATCTAATTAAGAAATCTAATAGATATCAAGAGTTTAAAGTTGTAAACAATACTTGGCTATCTCAATTAAAAAAATCAGTCGGTGACTCACTAGTTTCATTAAGAAAAGATTTAAATAGCACTAAAAATATTCTTTTAAAAAAAGAAGGTGAAATAAATAAACTTACTAATTCACTAAATACAACAAATAAAAAGGTGTTAAATCTTAGCAAACAAAAAGATAATATCAATTTATTTGGCACATTTATTTCTAAATTTTTATACAACATCATTCTGTGGGTGTTTATCAGTATCTTATTAGCTACACTTTTATTTTATATCTTAAAATTTAATAGAAGTAATTCAATAACCACTGAAGCCAATAGAAAATTTGAAGAATTAGAAAAAGAATACGAAGACCACCGCCAACGGACACTTATTCACGAACAGCAATTACGTAGAAAATTACAAGATGAGCTAAACAAACAGAGAAAGGACTGATTTCTTCTCAATCATAAAAAACAAAAAGCCGATGAAATTGCATCGGCTTTTTTTATAATAACTACCTAAATAAATTTTAGGCAAGTAATTCTTGTACTTTATCAGCAGCTTCTTGAAATTCAACAACTGAATGAACTGGTAAACCACTGTCATCAATTAACTGCTTAGCCTCAATAGCATTGGTTCCTTGTAATCTTACAATAATCGGCACATTCATATCATCACCCATATTTTTATAAGCATCAACAATTCCTCTTGCAACACGATCACATCTTACAATTCCACCAAAAATATTAACCAATATTGCTTTCACGTTTGGATCTTTTAATATAATACGAAATCCAGTCTCTACACGTTCTGCATCAGCAGTACCTCCAACATCCAAGAAATTTGCAGGTTCACCACCACATTGCTTTATTAAATCCATTGTACTCATTGCAAGTCCAGCACCATTAACCATACAACCAACATTTCCGTCAAGGTCAACATAATTTAATCCTGCTGCATTTGCTTCTACTTCAATAGCATTCTCTTCACGTAAATCACGTAATCCAGCATAATCTTTATGACGGTACAAAGCACTATCATCTAAAGTTACTTTAGCATCAACTGCCAATATTTTATCATCCGATGTTTTCAATACAGGATTTATTTCAAATAATGAAGAATCAGACTTTACATAAGCAGTATACAAAGATGAAACAAACTTTACCATCTCTTTCAATGCTCCACCACTTAAACCTAAGTTAAAGGCTATTTTACGTGCTTGAAAAGCTAACAACCCTAATGCAGGATCAATTTCCTCAGTAAAGATTAAATGAGGAGTCTCTTCAGCTACAGTCTCGATATCCATTCCACCTTCCGTAGAATACATAATCATATTTCTACCTGTTTCACGATTTAATAAAACAGACATATAATATTCTTCTGGCTCATTCGCTCCAGGATAATAAACATCTTCAGCAATTAAAACTTGATTTACTTTCTTTCCTTCCGCAGAAGTCTGAGGTGTAATCAACATCATTCCAAGAATACTTTTAGAAACTTCTTCTACTTCTTGCAAGTTTTTAGCCAATTTAACTCCTCCACCCTTTCCACGCCCTCCAGCATGAATCTGTGCTTTGATAACGAACCAACTTGTACCTGTTTCAGTAGTTAATTGTTTCGCTGCATCAACAGCTTTTTTATAGTTATCTGCTACAATTCCGCGTTGAATTTTTACGCCAAAACTGCTTAACATTTCTTTCCCTTGATATTCGTGTAAATTCATCAATAATGGTTTTAATTGTATTGCAAATGTACTTAATCTATTTTAGATTTTTAGTTGCTTTTTTTATAAAATTGTAACAACCCTATTTTTATTAAGTCTTTACTTCAATTAACATTAATTTATGATTTATTTAAGAGTTGTATAATAATATCTTAAATACTTTCGCATTATAAACTTGACTAATCCATAAATTCTTTTATGAAAAAAGTGTTTCTATTGTTAAGTATCTTTTGTTTTTCATTAATAAATGCTCAAGATCAAACAAACAGAAAAACCATTACTACAACTAGAGTTAGTAAAGCACCTAAAATTGATGGAAATCTAAATGACAAAGCATGGAAAGGTGCAGAAGTAATTACAGATTTTATTGAAATGCGTCCAGATAATGGCAAACAAGCACATGTAGATTATAAAACTGAAGTCAAAGTAGTTTATGATGATAAAGGTGTATATATTTCTGCTGTTTTATTTTATCCTGATGTAAATAACATTCCAATGCAATATGCCTCTAGAGATAATTTTGGTCAGGTAGATTTTTTCTCAGTAATTATCAATCCAAATGATGATGGGCAAAATGGATTTGAATTTATAGTTCAAAGTACCGGAAATCAAGCAGATGCTAAAATTTCAAATGGTAATGAAGATTTTAATTGGAGTGCCGTTTGGGAAAGCAATGTTAAAACTACCGATAAAGGATTGAATATAGAAATGACGATTCCTTATAGAGCCTTAAGATTTTCCAACCAACCAACCCAATCTTGGGGATTCAATTTTCATAGAAAGTTAGAGAATTTAAACTCACAATACACATGGAACCATATAGATAATACTGTAGGAAGTTGGACACAATACGACGGTTTAGTTAAAGGGTTTGAAAACTTAAAACCACCAACACGTTTAAGTTTTTACCCATATGCTTCTATCACATCAGACACTAATGACGGAGTAACTGAAAATGATTGGAGTTTAGGTATGGATGTGAAGTATGGATTGTCGGAAAATTTCACTTTAGACGCTACACTTATTCCTGACTTTAGTCAAGCAGGTTTTGATGATGTTCAACTTAATTTAGGGCCATTTGAACAACAATTTTCTGAACAAAGACAGTTTTTTACAGAAGGTACAGATTTATTTTCAAAAGGTAGATTATTCTATTCTAGAAGGGTCGGAGGAAGTCCTATAGGAGCAGTTGAAGGTATTGATGAGAATATTGAGGAGTATACTGACTATCCTAGAAAAGTTACAATGCTAAATGCAGTAAAAATATCTGGAAGAACAAAAAGTGGTTTGGGTATTGGTTTTTTCAATGCCATTACTGAAGAAACAAAAGCAACTGTTAGAAATACTGATACTGAACAAACTAGAGAAGTTATTACAAACCCACTTTCTAACTACAATATCTTGGTATTAGATCAATTATTTAATAAAAACTCATCGATAACACTTATAAATACTAATGTGCTAAGAGAAGGTGAATTTCGTGATGCAAATGCAACAGGATTATTATACAATGTTAAAACAAAAAACAATAAATATTTTATAGATGGTTCAGTAAAAATGACAAGTTTTCATGATGTTGAAGATGCTAAAAACGGTTATACATTTGACACAAGTATTGGAAAAATAGCAGGAAACTGGACAGGTGAAATTGGATATCGTTTTGAAGATGAAAATTACAACCCGAATGATTTAGGAATTCTTTTTGGTAACAATGAGCAAAGAATATATAGTAATATTTCGTACAGAACTTTAAAACCAAAGGGTAATTTTAATTCATATCAAATAAACTCTTGGTTCAATTCTAGTTACTTAAACAGTTCCGGTACGCATACTGGAATCAATACTGGAGTAGGGTTTCAAGGACAACTGAAAAAACGTCTTGCATTTGGTGGGAATATTAATTATTCTAGTAAAAGAAAAGACTTTAATGAACCTAGAGAAGGGAATACAAGTGGAATATTTTTCCAAAACCCTGCAAGAATTGGAACTAATCAATGGGTTTCAACCAATTATCAGAAAAAATTCGCTTTAGACTATAATCAGTATTACAATCATTATTTAGACAATAATAGAAGAACCTATGGTTTCAATTTATCTCCAAGATATCGCTTAAATAATCAATTGGCCTTTTTCTACTCATTAAACTATAGAAAATCAAACTACGAAGAAGGTTATGCAGAAGTTGATGGTGAAGTTGAAGATGAGATAATTTTTGGAAAACGAAATAGAAAAAGCGTAACAAACTCTCTATCTAGCAAATATAGTTTTAGTGTGAAGTCCTCTTTATCACTTACATTTAGACACAACTGGGAAACCGTTACTTATAACCCTCAATTTTATGACCTTACAAGTGCTGGAGGCTTAACACCAACTGTATATTCCAGAGATAATGTAAATTTTAATAGTTGGAATTTAGACTTAAACTACACATGGCAGTTTGCTCCAGGAAGTCAATTAACCGCTTTTTATCGTAATTCAATTTTTGGAAACGGAACAGATTCAAAGTTAGACTTCCAAGAAAATATTGATGAATTATTTAGTGAACCAAAGCAGCATTTACTTTCATTACGATTCGTTTATTTTATTGATTACAATAACGTAAAAGATATTTTTTAGCCTATTTTTGTTTTTTAGGTAATCACTGAATGATAAAAGCAACTAACATCAATAAACTTTATGGAGAACTCCAAGTTCTTAAGAAAGTAGATTTATATATACAAAAAAGTGAAATTGTTGCCATTGTTGGTCCTTCTGGAGCAGGAAAAACAACTTTATTACAAATTTTAGGTACATTAGACAAACCGACAATTAATTCAGGAGTTCAGATATCTATAAACGAACAAAACACTCTTAGTTTTTCTGACAAAGAATTGTCAAAATTCAGAAATAAAAATATCGGATTCATTTTTCAATTTCATCAGTTATTACCAGAATTTACAGCACTTGAAAATGTATGTATTCCTGCATTTATAGGAAATACTTCCACGAATAATGCAGAAAAAGAAGCAAAACGATTGCTTAAATTTTTAGGCCTTTCTGACCGGATCCATCATAAACCAAATGAACTTTCTGGTGGGGAACAACAACGCGTTTCAGTAGCAAGAGCATTGATTAATAACCCTTCAGTAATATTTGCAGATGAACCAAGTGGAAATCTTGATTCGGCTGCAGCAAAGCATCTTCATGAATTATTTTTTAAGTTGCGTGACGAATTTGGGCAGACCTTCGTAATTGTTACACACAATCAAGAATTAGCCAATATGGCGGATAGAAAGTTGGAAATGAAAGATGGGCAAATTGTCAATTAAAATTTCTTAAAATGATAGGGATTATAAGTGCGATGCGTGAAGAAATTAATGTCTTACTTGACCAGTTACAAGATGTTTCTAAAATTAACAAAGGCAAGAGAACGTATTATTCAGGAACGCTGTTTGGTAAAAAAGTAGTTTTAGTCTTCTCTCGTTGGGGAAAAGTAGCAGCAGCAGCAACAACGACACAACTTATCAATGATTATGAAATTCATGAAATTATTTTTACCGGAGTTGCTGGATCAATCAGTCCTAATTTAAATATTGGTGATATTGTAATCGGAAGAAATCTATATCAACACGATATGGATGCGAGTCCGTTATTCAAGAAATTTGAAATTCCAATAATTAAAAAAACATTCATAGAAACAAATATTAATTCGCATTTAATTGATTCTACACATTTGTTTTTAAAGAATTACAATCATTATATTGATAATTCTTTAGCCAACTCATTTAAAATTTCAACTCCTAAAGTCTTTCATGGAGATATCGCAAGTGGAGATCAATTTATTTCAACTATAGGTAAAGTTAAACAGCTAAATGAAGAAATACCAACAGCAATATGTGTAGAAATGGAAGGAGCATCTGTAGCTCAGGTATGCTATGAATATGATCTTCCATTTTCAATTATTCGCATTATTTCTGACAAAGCAGATGATAATTCAAGTATGGATTTTCCATTATTTGCTAGTAAAGTGGCTAGTAAGTACCCTTTGGGAATCTTAAAAAACTATTTCACTTAAGTCCAATGAATTTTATATCTTTGACCAATCTAAAGAATGATGCAATTTAAGCACCCAGAAATTTTATACGCTTTACTGCTACTTATCATACCGATAATTATTCATTTATTCCAATTACAACGTTTTCAGAAAGTACTATTTACAAACGTTAAATTCCTGAAACAAATTGAACTTCAAACTCGTAAAAGTTCACGTCTGAAAAAGTGGCTGATTTTACTTACAAGATTACTAGCATTTACATCAATTATATTCGCATTCGCACAACCTTATTTTTCAAATTTCGAAAAGAATCAGGAACATAATACTATCATATATCTTGATAATTCTATGAGTATGGAATCCAAAGGTGAACGAGGAGAATTACTTAAAAATGCAGTACAAGACATCATAGAAAATAGTACTTCAACTTCGAACGTTTCTTTAATTACCAATGATAAAATATATAAGAATTTAAATAGTAAAGATCTTAAAACCAAACTTTTAAATATTGAATATTCATCAAACAATCAGGATTTTAAAACGATTTTATTAAAATCTGAACAATTAAAATCAAATAAAAACAACACCTTAAACAGTTTAATATTAATATCTGATTTTCAATCTAATATAAATATAAACAATCAAGACGTTACAAGTCTAGACGCATCTATTAAACTTGTAAAAGTAGCCCCAGAGAAAATTCAAAATATTTCTCTTGACAGTATTTACATTGCAGTAAAAAATAATAATGAAATTACTTTAAAAGTAAATATCAATACAACTAATATTTCTTCAGACAATGCAGTGATTTCACTTTTTGATGATTCTATTTTAATTGGAAAGGCCTCTACTCCACTTATTCAAAATCAACCTTCAACTGTTGAATTTAAAATTTCAAGCACCAAAAAATTAAATGGAAAATTGGTTGTTGATGATGAAAACTTATTGTTTGACAATACCTTATTCTTCACGATTAATGAATCTGAAAAAATCAATATAGTTTCGATAGGAAAAAGTGCCCCTTTTTTAGAAAAAATTTATTCTAAAAATGAGTTCAACTTTGAACAAAAAAACCTTTCTAATTTTGATTACAACTCGATACAAAATCAAAACTTAATCATACTGAATGAATTAAATAAAATCCCACCTTCTTTAAATAACTCTTTAAATGAATTTGTAAAAAATGGTGGAAATATTGCAATTATTCCATCTAGAAATAGCAATCTAATTTCCTACAATTCTTTTTTTAAGAATTTGAATTTAGGTGATATTCAGCCAATGCTAGAAAAAGAATTAAAAATTACAACAATTAATTTTGCACACCCATTATTATCTGAAGTATTTGAAAAACAAGTAAAAAACTTCCAATACCCTATGAATCAGAATTATTACCCTACAAGTCTTAATTTTTCTTCACCCATATTATCATTTGAAAATAAAGAAAACTTTATTTCTGAAGTAAAAAAGAGTAAAGGGACTATATATTGGTTTGCCTCACCCTTAAACATTAAATCATCAAATTTTGTCAATTCTCCATTAATTGTACCAATCTTTTACAATTTCGGAAAGCAGAGTTATCGAGTTTCTCAATTATATTATACGCTAAGCGATGAAAATAATATTGAAGTAAAAACTTCTATAAAAAAGGATGAAGTCCTTAAAATCACTGGAGAATCTATAGATTTTATACCTTTGCAAGAAGTGGCTCACAATAAAGTTCGCCTCACAACTTTCGAACAACCTGTCGAGAGTGGATTTTATAAAATCACCAACAATAACAAGACCATAAAAAATATTGCCTTTAATTATAATAGGCAAGAAAGCGAATTAATTTACGAAGACCTGAAAAGTGAGTTTAAGAACATGAAGAACGTTACAATTTCAGATTCTGTCAAAGAGACTTTTACCGAATTAAAAAAGCAGCGAGATATTAAACCTCTTTTCAAGTGGTTTTTAGGAATGGCTGTATTATTTTTGTTATTAGAAATTTTTATCTTAAAATTTTTCAAAGTATGAATATTATCATCAAGTCAGCAATAATTATTGATTCTAAAAGTCAATTCCATAACAAGAGAAAGGATGTTTTAATTGAAAAGGGAATCATTACTAAAATTGCTTCTAACATAAAAAACAACAACGAATACAAAGAATTAACATTGAAAAACCTTCATATATCTAATGGATGGTTTGATTCTAGTGTAAGTTTTGGAGAACCTGGATATGAAGAACGTGAAACTGTTATAAATGGGCTTGCTACTGCTGCAAAAAGTGGATTTACTTCTGTTGCTGTCAACCCCAACACCTTCCCGAAAATTGACAATAAATCATCTGTAGAGTTTCTTATCAATAAAGCCCGAAATAGCATAGTAGACTTGTATCCAATAGGAAATCTAACTAAAAATGATGAAGGAGTTGAAATTGCAGAATTGTATGATATGCAAAATTCCGGCGCAATAGCATTTGGAGATTATAATAATTCTATCTCTAATGCCAACTTAATGAAGATTGCCCTTTTATATGCACAAAATTTTGATGGACTTGTGATGAGTTTCCCTCAAGATAACTCAATTGCTCGAGACGGCCTTGCCAATGAAGGAGTCAACAGCACCAGACTTGGGCTAAAAGGAATTCCAAGCCTTGCAGAAGAATTACAAGTTACAAGAGACCTGTTTTTACTTGAGTACACTGGCGGAAAATTACACATCCCAACAATTTCCACTGCAAAATCAGTAGAACTAATTAAAAATGCTAAAAAGAAAGGGTTAAATGTAACATGTAGCGTTTCAGCACACCATCTTTCCTTGACCGATAATGAATTAGAAAGTTTTAATTCTAATGCCAAAACCTCTCCTCCACTTCGTACAATAAATGATTGTAAAGCCTTGATAAAAGGTTTGGAAAACGGAACTATTGACTTAATTACGAGTGATCATAATCCGATAGATATTGAACATAAGAAAGTAGAATTTAACCAAGCATTATCTGGTACATTAGGGCTTGAAAGTTTTTTCGGTATTGTTCTAAAACATATTTCACTAGACACTCTAATTAATTGTGTCACAGTGAATCCACACACTATTTTTAAAACAAAAACAACAACTATTAAAGAAGGTGAACTTGCCAATCTTACTTTATTCAATCCAGATTGTAAAAGTACCTTTAACGAAGAGAAGATTTATTCAACCTCCAAAAACTCAGCCTTTCTTGGAAAAGAATTAGCCGGAAAAGTATATGGAGTATTTGCAAAAAACAAACTAGTAATCAATGAGTAAAAAACTATCCTTAGAATATAAAATTCGCGAACCAAAAATCCCAACTGACAACCCTCCTCTACTTATTTTACTTCATGGATATGGTAGTAATGAAGATGATTTATTTTCATTTGCACCAGAACTTCCAGAGGAATTTCTAATTATCAGTGCTCGTGCACCATTAACTCTAGGAGTTGATTCTTACGCTTGGTACACCATCCATTTTGACAATACCAATGGAAAATTTTCTGATACTGATGAAGCCATTGAAGCTCGTGATAAAATCGCAACTTTCATCGACGAAGTGATTGCAGACTATCAAGTAAATGCTGATAAGGTGTTTTTACTAGGTTTCAGCCAAGGAACTATATTAAGTTATTCTATTGCAATGAATTACCCTGAAAAAGTACAACATATAATTGCATTAAGCGGTTATATAAATCAGGATTTATTTTTGAAAAAATTAGAAAAAAAGAATTACAGAAACCTTGATTTCTTTATTTCACATGGAAGTGTAGATCAAGTTATTCCTGTTGAATGGGCTCAGAATGCTCCTGAATTTTTAAATAAACTTAACATAAAAAATTCTTACCAAGAATATATGGTAGGTCATGGAGTTGCTCCACAGAATTTCCATGATTTTAAAAAATGGATTGAAGAAAGACTGTAACGATATAATAATAATAATAAGTGATTTTATTTAAAACACTACTCCTGTATCTTTTAAATCTTCTAGTTTTTTTTAAAATTTTACTCCAAGCTTGTTTGGTAACAGTACTTCCACCTCCACTTGGCGAATCTGTAGCATCATCAAGTTCATCAAAAGTAAGATTTAAAATTGCGAAAACTTCTCTTGGTATGTCGGTTTTATTAATTCTTGGATGATAATGTTTTATACTCATAATAATTTTATTTCTAAAGTAAAAAAGCGTTAAAACTCAGTGAGTTTTAACGCTTTCATATTATAAACAGTGGTTTTAATTAAAACTCACTAATCGTATTCTTAATAATTGAAATACAGTCCTTTAATTGCTCTTCCGTCATAACTAAAGGTGGAGCAAAACGAATGATATTTCCATGCGTTGGCTTAGCAAGTAATCCATTATCTCGTAATTTCATACAGATATCCCATGCCGTTGAACTATCTTCTGTATCGTTTATTAATATAGCATTTAACAATCCCTTCCCACGAACAGAATTTACCAAATTATTGGTTTCTGCAAATGCAGATAATTCTTTTCGGAAAATTTCACCTAAACGATCTGCGTTCTCTGCTAAATTTTCGTCTTTTACAACTCTAAGAGCTGCAATAGCTACTGCGGCTGCAATTGGATTACCTCCAAAAGTTGAACCGTGATTTCCAGGCTTAATAACATTCATAATAGGATCATTCGCTAAAACAGCAGAAACAGGATATGCTCCACCACTCAATGCTTTTCCTAATATTAAAATATCAGCTTTAACTTCTGGTTCCCCTGAACAATTCTTATCAACGCAAGAGCAATCTCCACAAGTCGCCAATAAACGTCCTGTTCTTGCAATTCCAGTCTGTACCTCATCAGCAATAAAAAGAACATTGTACTTTACACATAATGCTTTCGCAGCTGCTAAATACCCTTCTGAAGGTACATAAACTCCCGCTTCACCTTGAATTGGCTCTACTAGAAACCCTGCAACATTATTATTTTGTTCTAATACCTCTTCTAAAGCAGCTAAGTTATCGTATTCTATTTTTATAAATCCATTCGTAAATGGACCAAAGTTTTTACGTGCAACTGGATCATTTGAAAATGAAATTATAGTAGTTGTCCGTCCGTGAAAATTATTTTCACACACAATAATTTGTGCTTTATTTTCTTCGATTCCTTTTACTTCATACGCCCATTTTCTACATAATTTCAAAGCAGTTTCAACTGCTTCAGCACCAGTATTCATTGGCAATAATTTGTCAAACCCAAAGGTTTCTGTTGCAAATTTCTCATACTCTCCAAGTTTGTCATTATAAAATGCTCTAGAAGTTAATGAAAGTGTTTTTGCCTGTTGTGTCATTGCATCAACAATTCTTGGATGACAATGTCCTTGGTTTACTGCTGAATAAGCAGAAAGAAAATCATAATATCTTTTCCCTTCTACATCCCATACATAAACACCTTCTCCTTTACTAAGTACTACTGGAAGTGGATGATAATTGTGTGCACCATACTTGTTTTCTAAATCGATCGCTTGTTGCGAAGTTAATTGGTCTAAAACAGCCATTTTAATAAGTTTTTAATTAATGAATATAATATCCATTCCTTATCTACCTTTATCCTTTCGATGTACCGAAAATTCAGCGTGGGAAAGAAATCATCCCTAAGAACGTGCAAATTACTAAATATAAATGTCTCTCTAAAATCTTATTCAGACATTTTACCGGCAAGAGAAGAAATCTGTATTTCAAGATGTTTCAGTTCTCACAATCAAATTAGTATCATTCTTTTTTTATTTTCCTCATAATCGATTACATAACATAGACACAGAACTCCTTAAAAGGTTCATTTATTTATTTTGATTATAAAGATAAATGAATTAATTAAGCGATAATATTCTGTCGATTATTATTTTTGCCAAATGAGTAGAGGAAAAAAGAAAAATCAAGTATTTGAAAATATTGAAGTTATCGATGCTGGAGCAAGAGGAAAAACTGTTGCGAAAGCACCTGATGGTCGTGTTATATTTTTAACTAATACTGTTCCTGGTGATGTTGTTGATATAAGAACAGGAAAAAAGAGAAAAGCATATTATGAAGGAACCGCAATAAAGTTCCATAAGAAATCTGATAAGCGTGTGGAACCTGAATGCGAACATTTTGAGCATTGTGGTGGCTGTAAATGGCAGGATATGGGTTATGAACACCAATTGTACTATAAGCAGAAAGAGGTGACTAATAACTTGATCAGGATTGGTCATTTGGAATTACCAGAAGTAACACCAATTCTTGGTTGTGAAAATCAATATTTCTATAGAAATAAAATGGAATTTTCTTTTTCTAGCAGTCGATGGCTAACCTATGAAGAAATTGATTCTGAAAAGGAAATTGATAATAAAAATGCACTAGGATTTCATATAGCAGGAATGTGGGATAAAATATTAGACATTAAAAAATGCCACTTACAAGAAGACCCTTCTAATGAGATTCGAAATTTCATTAAAGAATTTGCAATAAAAAACGAAATACCTTTTTTCAATCCTAGAGCTCAAGAAGGAATGCTTCGCACATTGATGCTTCGTATTGCCTCGACTGGAGATATTATGTTAGTCATTCAATTTTACGAAGAAAACATTGAAAAAAGAGAATTATTACTGGACGCTATTAAAGAAAAATTTCCGCAAATAACTTCTCTTCAATATGTTATCAATGAAAAAGCAAACGACACGTTGTATGATCAAGATATAATTCTACACGATGGAAAAGACCATATCTATGAAAAAATGGAAGGTCTACGTTTTAAAATTGGTCCAAAATCTTTTTACCAAACCAATTCTGAACAAGCCTATGAGTTGTACAAAATTACTAGAGAGTTTGCTGGATTAACTGGAAAAGAATTGGTGTATGATCTATATACTGGCACAGGGACTATAGCACAATTTGTTGCTAAAAAAGCAAAAAAAGTTATTGGGATTGAAGCAGTACCTGACGCAATAAAAGATGCTAAAATCAATGCACAATTTAACAATATTGATAATGTCGAATTTATTGATGGTGACATGAAAGATGTATTTAATACTGAATTTATTAACACATATGGAAAACCTGACGTAATCATTACCGATCCACCAAGAGATGGAATGCATAAAAATGTAGTTGCTAAGATTCTTGAAATCGCACCTGAAAAAATCGTGTACGTAAGTTGTAATTCAGCAACTCAAGCAAGAGATATCTCTTTAATGAAAGATGTTTATAAGATTACCAAAACTCAAGCTGTGGATATGTTTCCACAGACTCACCATGTTGAAAATGTTGTTTTACTAGAGTTAATAAAAGGTTCAGAGAGTATTTGATTTTTTTTAAATCTAACCTTAAAACATATTTGGAATTAATAATAAAGAGTGAGGGAAATTTACCATTAGCATGTTTCGTATTAGTATATCACAAACTTACAAATACTATATAATAAAACTTCTAACGGTTTTCCGTGATATTCGGTAAAAAAATTTATATATACTCTTATTAAAAAGTTTTATTTTTAATAATTTATTATAGTTTTGTTAACTCATTTGAAATTTATGAAAAAACACATATTGTCATTAATTGTATTTCTCATTCTTATTGCAAGTTGCCAAAAAGATGATTTCTGTATTGATGAGACAACTCCTCAATTGATCATTCGTTTTTATGATAATGATGAACCAACTGAATATAAATCAGCAACTGGATTGTATGTTTGGGCCAATGAACTTGACACTATCTATAATAATGTATCAACAGATTCTATTGCTATTCCGTTGAATCCTTCTTTAGATCTCACAGTATATCACCTATCTTCCAAAACGATTGAAGATGAACTTACTATCAATTATAGTCGGAAAGAAGTGTATGTTTCGCGCTCTTGTGGTTTTAAATATAATTTTGAAAACATCAATTTATCAGGAATTACAAATAACTGGATTTTAAATACTGAAGTTACTAATCAAACTGTCGAAAATGAAACAGAGCATGTTAAAGTATTTCATTAGCATTCTAGTATTGCTAGTTACAATTTCCGTAACAGCACAGAAAGAAACAGCCACAGACACTCTGAAATCAAAAGATAAATATGGACTCCGCATAGGAATTGATATCAGCAAACCTATTATTTCCATCTTTAATGATAAGATCAAAGGTTTTGAAATTCTTGGAGATTTTCGCATTAAGAAAAACGTGTATGCGGCAATTGAATTAGGTACGTATGATAGAGATACTCAAGAATATTTTTTTAGTTTCAATACCAAAGGTTCTTATATAAAAATTGGTGGAAACTATAATTTATATGAGAATTGGCCAAATATGAATAATGAAATATTCGTTGGACTTCGGTATGGTCTCAGTAACTTCAGTCAGACTTTAAAAAGTTATACGCCTAATATAGACGGAACTTATTTTGAAGAAAACACAATTACTCCAAATCAAAAATTTGACAATCTATCTGCTCAATGGGCGGAAATTGTGATAGGCTTAAAAGTTGAAACGCTGGACAATGTATATCTTGGTGCGAGTATCGGTTTAAAGAAACTTGTCGACGAGAAAGAACCAACAGATTTTAAAAACTTGTACATTCCTGGATTTGAAAGAGTATTTTCAAATGATACTGGATTTAGTTTCAACTATTCAATTTCTTATCTAATTCCTATTTACAAGAAAAATAAATAAATTTTTCTTAACTTTATATTCTTAAACTTATTTTTATAAAATGGAAAAAATACCAAGTGTAGATTTGTCTGATTTTTTATCAGATAATGCAGACAGAAAACAACAATTTGTCAATGAAATTGGCAAAGCATATGAAGAAATTGGTTTTGTAGCTTTAAAAGGACATTTTTTAAGTGATTCACTGATAAAAAATTTATATAGCGAAATTAAAAACTTTTTTGAACTTCCTGAAGATGTGAAATCTGGATATGAAATTGAAGGAATAGGAGGACAGAGAGGGTATACATCCTTCGGAAAAGAACATGCCAAAGGAAAAAAAGAAGGTGATTTAAAAGAGTTTTGGCATTTTGGTCAATATGTAAGTGAAGACGCCAATTTATCGGAAGTATATCCTGATAATGTATCAGTTAAAGAACTTTCTGAATTTAATGAAGTTGGAAAAACTACGTATCAAATGCTTGAAAAAACGGCTAAGTACGTTTTGCGTGCATTGGCTATACACCTTAACTTAGAAGAAACTTATTTTGATAATTATATCAGAAATGGGAATTCGATTTTAAGACCTATTCACTATCCTCCAATAATAACGGCTCCTAAAAATGCAGAACGTGCAGCTGCACACGGTGATATTAACTTAATTACCTTGTTAATGGGTGCTCAGGGAAAAGGCTTACAAGTTCAAAATCATACAGGAGATTGGATTGATGCGATTGCTGAACCAAACGAATTAATGATTAATGTAGGTGATATGCTTTCAAGGCACACAAATAATAAACTAAAATCTACAATTCATCGCGTTGTAAATCCTCCTAAAGAATTATGGGGAACTTCTCGATATTCAATTCCTTTCTTTATGCATCCTATCAGTGAAATGAAATTAGATGTATTGGATAGTTGTATTGACGAAAATAATCCAAAACAATTTGACGATATTACGGCTGGAGATTATTTACATGAAAGATTGATTGATTTAGGATTGATAAAAAAATAATAGTACACATCTATTGTAAAGCGAAATAATCCGAATCGATTATTTCGTTTTGTATTTTATTAAAAATATGGACTTACAAGACCAATTAAAAAATTTATTCCCCGATCATACACCTACAAAGATCGAAAAAACTACTGCTTCTGAAAAAGACATATGGATACAAGATGATCCGATGATATGTAAGTATGAAAAAAGAAAAGGAAAACCAATAACAATCATTGAAGGTTATACCGGAGCAACCGAAGATTTTAAAAAATTGGCAAAAGAGTTAAAGACAAAATTGAGTGTTGGTGGGAGTTTTAAAGATAACAAAATAATCTTGCAAGGAGATTATAGAGATAAAATAATGACAATCCTTAAAGAAAAGGGATTTAAAGTAAAACGTGTCGGAGGATAAAATTTATGAAAAAAATATTTAAAATATTACTGTATTTATTTCTACTATTAATTGTAATTTTTACTGTTTTGGGACATTTAGGAATAGGAAATGTTGATATAGACGAAGCAAATCAAGGAGAATTCATTTCTATAGGAGATCAGCAAATAAGATATCTACAGAAAGGTAATGGGACAGATTTTTTATTGATTCATGGAACTCCTGGATGTATAGAAGACTGGCAACTTATCATAGATTCTCTTTCTGAAAAATATAGAGTCACAGCTATTGACAGACTCGGAAATGGTTTTTCTTCATCCAATGATTATCAATATACATTGGAAGAGAATTCTGCACTAATTCATAAACTAATAGATACATTAGAATTAAAAAATACAGTCATTATTGGTCATTCATTTGGAGGTTCAACAACTGCACAACTCGCAACTGAGAACAATCCTAAGATTGATTCTTACATTATGGTTTCCCCTCCTTTATATCAAATACAACCTGCAACAATTTATAAGATTGCTTCAATTCCTTTGTTGGGAAAAGGGTTTGCTTATTTTATGCACAAAACTAAGGCAGCCGAAATTATAGGTGAACGGCTTAAAAATGAGTTGCAGAACAGACGTGAATTTCTTACTTCTGAATTTATTGAGTATCGATCAGATCTATGGTCACAATCTAAAGTGCTTTATACTACATCAAAAGAAAGAATAAATTACAATGAAGGACTTGATAAAATATCTTCTAAATATTCAACAATCCCTTCGTTTATTTCAATAATAGTTGGTGATCTAGACTCTGAAGATATCCTAGAAGGATGCAAAAAATTTAAAGAAGCCAGACCAGAAACGAATTTGGTAGTTTTAAAAAACACAAGGCATTTTGTACAAATTGAAAGAAATGAACAATTATTAAAAGAAATAGAAAAACATCTTTTAATGAGTCAAAAAGAAAAGAATTAATTATGAACAAAATAGCAGCATCAGAGTTAATATTAAATAAAGATGGAAGTATTTATCACTTAAATCTATTGCCTGAAAACCTTGCAGACACGGTTATATTTGTGGGAGATCAAGATAGAGTAGAAAAAATAACGCAGTATTTTGATTCTATAGAATTTGAAACTCAAAAAAGAGAGTTTAAAACTCAGACAGGAATTTATAAAGGAAAACGTATTTCTGTAATTTCAACAGGAATAGGACCTGATAATATTGATATAGTGCTGAATGAACTTGACGCATTGGTAAATATCGATTTAAAAAACAGAACGGTTAAAGAATATCATACTTCTCTTAATATTATCAGAATTGGAACTTCTGGATCTTTACAATCAGATATTCCAGTTGATAGTTTTTTACTTTCATCCCATGCAATCGGCATGGATGGAATGTTACATTCTTATGATTGTAAACATGTGTGTGAAGAAAATATTGAAACGGCATTTATAAAATATACAAACTGGAGTTCTGATAAATCTCGACCATATTGCATTAAAAACGGAGAAGCGCTTGCGAATAAAATTATGAGCGATAAAGTTCATACAGGAATTACAGCAACAGCAGGTGGCTTTTATGGTCCTCAAGGGCGTGTATTGAGATTGGGATTACAAGATACAACACTAAATAATAAAATGGATTCGTTTCAATTTAATACCCATCGTATAACCAATCTTGAAATGGAAACCTCAGCAATTTATGGCTTGTCCAAGTTATTAGGTCACAACGCTGTTTCTATGAATGCAATTATTGCCAATCGTGCCAATGGTACCTTTAGTAATAATCCATATAAAGTAGTCGATGATTTAATCCAATATACCTTAGATAAAATTATAAAATAATTATGACAAAATTAAATATAGGTGGAGTTCCAGAACATTTCAATTTACCTTGGCATCTTGCGATAGAAAATGGAGAGTTTAAAGAAGAAGGTATTGATTTAATATGGAGAGACTACCCAGAAGGAACTGGAGCAATGTGTAAAGCACTTCGTGAAAAAGAAATTGATATCGCAATTATTCTTACCGGAGGAATTATCAAAGATATTACCAATGGGAATCCAAGTAAAATAGTTCAAACCTATATCAATACACCTCTTCTCTGGGGAATTCACGTCGGCGCTGAGTCGAGTTATGAATCGGTTGCTGACCTTGAAGGGAAAAGACCAGCCATCAGTAGATTTGGCTCTGGATCACAATTATTAGCCATCGTAAATGCTCAAAAAAATGGATGGAATAGTGAAGAATTAGACTATAAAATTGTAGGAAACTTAAATGGAGGTGCTGAAGCATTGACTAATGGTGAAGCAGATTATTTTCTTTGGGAACATTTCACAACCAAACCACTTGTTGACAATGGAACTTTCAGAAGAGTTGGCAACTGCCCTACTCCATGGCCATGCTTTGTAATTGCTGTTCGCGAAGAAGTATTGGAAAACCATTATGATGAAGTAAAAAGCGTCTTAAAAGTTATCAATTCGAAAGTGAAATCGTTTTCTACTCATGCTAAGAAAAATCGTTATACCGATTTGTTTTCTATGAGATATAATCTGGAAAAAGAAGATGTTAAAGACTGGCTATCAATCACTGAATGGAATCAAGGAAAACCTATCTCAAAAACTTTAATTAAATCAATACAAAATAAATTAATAGACTTTAACGTTATTGAGACTAAGGTTGGTGTAGATGAATTGGTAAAAAAAATATATATTTGAAAAAATTAATCCTAATAAATTATGAAACGAGCATGCTAAAAGTTTTACAACACAAGGAAATCGAAGATTCACGATCTCCGATAAAAAATACTTGGAAGTAAATAATTAATAACCAACAGCATATGACCGTTAAAAAAAAATAAAATTAAATACATGAAAAAAGTAGTAATTCTTTTAGTCTTTATATTCGCAACAGCATCTTTAACTTCTTGTAAGTCAACTAAAAATGGTTGTGGACTAACTGGTGATGCAACATCACCAAGCTCCAACCCTATTGAAAATATTTCAAGTGTTGAGTCTGAAATAGTTTAACTTAATGAAGTTAAACTCGCTTTAATTGTTTCAATTTTTGCTAACGCATCGGCCTCTTTTTTACGCTCATTAGTGATTACTTGCTCAGGAGCATTATTTACAAAACGCTCATTACTTAGTTTTTTCTGAGCCGATTTTAAGAACCCTTCATTGTATTTTAATTCTTCAGTTAATTTAGCAATTTCCTCTTCAACATTTATTGCACCTTTCATTGGTATGAAATATTCATTAGAATTTACTCTAAAACTCAATGCACTCTCAACAGATTCATTCACATAAGTTATACAAGCTGAATTGACTAACTTCTCAATTACTACATCAAAATCTTTGTTGATTGAGGAATTCTCCACAACAGATAATTCTATTTGATCTTTAAAAGAAATATTCTTTTCTTTTCTAATATTTCTAATATTTGAAACTACATCTTGTACTGAATTAAAATCTTTTATCAATTGGTTGTTTATTGCTTCTTGTCTAGGGTAATCAGCAATAATTATTGCTTGTTCTGGTGTTCTATCAGAAATGTAGTGCCATATTTCTTCTGACAAGAATGGCATAAAAGGATGCAATATTTTTAAGTTGTTTTCTAATATTGCAATCGCTTCATTATACGTCTTAGCATCTATAGGTTGTAGATATCCCGGTTTTATCATTTCAAGAAACCATGAAGAATAGTCATCCCATATCAACTTATAAATACTTAATAATGCTTCACTAATTCTAAATTTCTCAAAAGAAGCATCAATACTCATTAAAGTCGACTGAAATTTTGCTTGATACCATTCAATCGCTATTCTAGATGATTCAGGTTGTGGAATGCTACCTGAAACTTCCCATCCTTTAACAAGTCTGAATCCATTCCATATTTTATTAGAGAAATTTCTTCCCTGCTCACATAAAGATTCGTCAAACGGCAAGTCATTTCCTGCTGGCGAACTCATCAACATCCCTACTCTTACACCATCAGCACCATACATTTTCATCAATTCAATAGGATCAGGAGAATTCCCAAGAGATTTAGACATTTTACGCCCTTGCTTATCTCTTACAATACCTGTGTAATAAACATTCTTAAACGGTAACTCACCTTTATATTCGTAACCAGCAATAATCATTCTTGCAACCCAAAAAAACATAATTTCGGGAGCAGTTACAATATCATTGGTAGGATAGTAATAATTAATATCATCATTATCAGGATTATTAATTCCGTCAAATACCGACATCGGCCATAACCAAGAAGAAAACCAAGTATCCAATACATCAGAATCTTGCTTTAAGTCAGAACTTGTAAGTGAAGAGTTTCCAGTTTTTTCTTTTGCTTTTCCTAATGCTTCCTCAATATCTTTTCCTACTACAAAATCATTTACACCTTCACCATAGAAATATGCAGGAATCTGATGTCCCCACCATAATTGACGAGATATATTCCAATCTCTCACATTTTCCATCCAGTTTCTATAGGAATTCTTGAATTTAGCAGGATGAAATTGTACATCATCATTCATCACATGCTCCAAGGCAGGTTTTGCTAGGTCTTTCATGCTTAGAAACCATTGCGCAGATATCTTAGGTTCAATAACTGCCTTTGTGCGCTCTGAAGTTCCTACTTTATGAGTTATAGGTTCAACCTTTACAAGTATTCCCATTTCCTCTAATTCTTTTGCTACATCTTTTCTCGCTAAAACTCTATCTTTTCCTTTATGATGTAATCCATAATCATTCAGACTTGCATCATCATTTAATATATCTATAACATCAAGTTTATGGCGATCACCAATTTCTTTATCATTCATATCATGAGCAGGCGTAATTTTCAAACAACCTGTTCCGAATTCAATATCTACATAATCATCCTCAATAATCGGCACCAATCTATTACAAATAGGCACAATTACATTCTTCCCTACCAAATGCTTAAAACGATCATCACTAGGATTTACACAGATTGCAGTATCTCCTAATATTGTTTCAGGACGAGTTGTTGCGATTGTCACAAACTCCTCAGAATTTTCAATTTGGTATTTTACATAGTATAATTTATCAGTTCTTTCCAAATGAATTACTTCTTCATCTGACAAAGTAGTTTTTGCTTCTGGATCCCAATTTACCATTCGATAACCGCGATAAATTAATCCCTTTTCATGTAAATCTAAAAACGTTTTTATAACAGATTCTGACAAATCATCATCCATTGTAAATTTCGTTCTTTCCCAATCACATGATGCTCCCAACTTTTTCAATTGGTCAAGAATAATTCCTCCGTGTTTATGCGTCCAATCCCAAGCATGACCCAAAAATTCATCACGAGTTAAATCTTCCTTTTGTATACCCTCATCTTTCAATTTAGCAACAACTTTTGCCTCAGTAGCAATAGAAGCATGATCTGTTCCAGGAACCCAACAAGCATTATATCCTCTCAATCTAGCACGACGGATTAACACATCTTGAATTGTATTATTCAACATATGTCCCATGTGTAAAACTCCAGTCACATTAGGTGGAGGAATGACAATAGTATAAGGCTCTTTTTTATTGGGAGTTGAATGAAAATAATCATTTTTCATCCAGTACTCATACCACTTATCTTCTACTTCGTTAGGGTTATATTTTGTTGGAATATTCATCTTTGGTATACTATTTGTAATAACGCTTGCAAATGTACAATTATAAGGTTTGATTGTAAAACATTTTAAAAACAAAAAAAAATACTAACTTTACAAACTCAAATAAATTTAGATTATGAAAAAATTAGCATTAATATTATTCCTAGGAGTATTCTCAATTTCATTGAACGCTCAGGATAAAGGTGAAACAGAAGCAAAAGTTGATGGGCCTGTATTTCAATTTGAAAACGAAACTATTGACTACGGAAAAATTGAAAACGGATCAGATGGAGAACGTGTATTTGTCTTTACAAATACTGGAACGAAGCCATTGATTATAGATCAAGTAAAGGGTAGTTGTGGATGTACAGTCCCAACGAAACCTGAAGAGCCAATCATGCCTGGACAAACCGGTGAAATCAAAGTAAAATATGATACCAAAAGAACTGGAGGATTCTCTAAGACGGTAACTATTACTTCTAATGCAACTGAACCAAGGAAAGTTATAAGAATTAAAGGTATCGTTATTAAAGAAGATAGCGAATCTGCAGTTCAAAAAGAAAAATCAATACTTTCTATAAAATAATTTATTAGAAAATTAAGAAATTAAAAGCTTTCACAATTGTGAAGGCTTTTTTTATAATATTTTTCTCAATCTAAATTCAAACTTTAATCTCTCCCCATTCCTATCAATAAGTAGTTTTACCTTTTTATTATTTTTCCCATAGAACTTTTCAATAATCTCTCCCAACTTATAATTATAGGCCTTCTTTCCATTAATTTCTACAAGGAAGTCTCCTTCTCTAATTCCTACTTCTGATGCAGGAGAATTATCTCGAATATGAGAAACACTATATATAGGTTTGAACTTAAATTTATAGTTATAGTTTAATGTTATTATGTCGCTATTACTACTAGAAAGTTCGAATGAGGCTTGTTGCAATTCTTTAACCAAAATTTCTCCTCCATATACTACCTCTATCCCACTCATATTATATCGGAATTCATTACCAAACCTTGAGTTTTTTTTAAGTGTAATTTTAGAATTAGGGTAATCAAATATGACTTTAAATCTACTTAATATACCCGAACCGAGGCTTCCATCTCTCGCTTCATGTCTTCTTGCAATCACAGTGGACAAGGTATCAAGATATGTAATATTAGGTTTTTCCAAAACAAAACTCTTTAATGAAAAAGATTTTAATTTGTTACGCATTCCATAAATACTACCACTTATTCCTTCACCTACGAAATCTTTAAAAGAATTTTTAGGTATCTCCATTTCATCACTTTCAAACAGCCATAAGGCATCCGTACCTCCTGAATCAATTAATAATTTAACTTCCTTAGGTTTATTATTTGGTTCATTAAAAGAAACAATTCCATTGATATAGGGTTTCTTTTTAAAAAAATCTAAATCAAAGACTTCACACTTTCTACATTTTCGATATTTATATGTTTTTGGATCAGAAAAAGTAATTCGCTTTGAAGCATAATTAATGGTAACAATAAAATCTTTAAATAAATCGTAACCGATTAACCCATGAACTGTCAATCCCAACTTTGCCGAAAGATTCAACTTGTCATTATTTATGATAAATAGATCTTTATTTGTGGCATATAAATTTCTAATTTTAAAACGATTCCTCTTAGATTTTAATGCAATTACAGCATCTCCTGCTCCCAATCCTTTTAACTTCACTATTTCAACATGCTTAAATTCCAAGGAATCGGAAGTTGTTAAGTTAAACACAACCGCAGAACCAACTCCAGAATCTAAAATAAAGTTTAATTCAGTCCCATTTACTTCCATAGGAAGAATGATCAAATTATTAACGAATTTAAAACTCATAGAATGAGTATCTTCTCCACCTAATATTTTAAAATCTTGAGTTCTACAAAATTGAATATTCCCTAAGAGAATTAAGAGTAAAAAAGTATATCTGATTTTAATATTCAAGACGTAGCAATTTTTTTAACCAAAATACAACTTAAATCAAGAAACTTAAAAAATTTAATATAAATTTAACCTTAAAAAATATTAGTAAAAAACGCAAAGTGATTCAAAAATATTTTTGCATTTTTGCTATAAAATAATACTACAATGCCACATATTTCTTTAAAAGGGCAATCAATGCCCGAATCACCAATCAGAAAATTAGTTCCTTATGCTGAAAAGGCTGCTAAACAAGGAAAAACTGTATATCATTTAAACATTGGGCAACCTGATATTAAAACTCCAGAAGTTGCTTTGGATGCAGTGTCCTCACATTCCTTAAAAATTATTTCTTATACAAGATCAGAAGGGTCTGAAGAATATAGAACTAAAATTGCAAAATATTATAGCAAACATAACATCCATGTCAATCATGATGATATTATTGTAACTACTGGAGGAAGTGAAGCTTTACTTTTTGCATTTGGTAGTGTTATGGATGTTGATGATGAAGTAATTATCCCTGAACCTTTTTACGCAAATTATAATGGCTTTTCAACTGCTTCAGGAGTAAAAATTGTGGCAGTTAATTCTAAAATAGAAGATAACTTTGCATTACCTCCAATTGAAGAGTTTGAAAAATTAATTACTCCAAAAACAAAAGCAATTCTTATTTGCAATCCAGGAAATCCTACAGGATACCTATATAGTAAAGAAGAAATAAAAAAACTTGCTCAAATAGTTAAGAAACATGATTTATTTTTAATTGCAGATGAAGTTTATAGAGAGTTTGCTTACGATGGTATTGAACATTACTCAATTTTACAAGAAGATGACCTAAACGACAATGCTATTATTATTGATTCTGTCTCGAAGAGATATAGTATGTGTGGTGCACGGATTGGCTGTTTAGTTACTCGGAATAAAGAGGTTATAAAAACCGCTCTTAAATTTGCTCAAGCTAGATTAAGTCCTCCTACATTAGCCCAGATTGCTTCTGAAGCAGCACTTGAGACTCCTCAAAGTTATTTTGACGAAGTAAAAGAAGAGTATGTAAAAAGAAGAAATACACTCATTGAAGGATTACAAAATATTGAAGGTGTTAAAGTTGGAATCCCCAAAGGTGCATTTTACTGTATTGTAGAATTACCTGTTACAAATTCTGATAAATTTGCACAATGGCTATTAGAATCATTTGATGTAGATGGAGAAACAATTATGGTTGCTCCAGCAGCCGGTTTTTATTCAACTCCAGGTATTGGATTAAACCAAATTAGAATTGCGTATGTATTAAATGAAACTAGTTTAAAAACGGCTATTCATATTTTAAAAGAAGCTCTTAAAGTATATAAAGATTAGTGAAAATTGAGCATAACATATCTTTAAAACATTACAACACATTCGGTGTGGATGTGAATGCAAGAACATTCTCAAAAGTTACATCTATTGACGAATTACAAGAAATTATCTCCAAAGAAAAAGGTATTTTTATCCTTGGAGGTGGAAGTAACCTATTGCTGACTCAAGATATTGACAAACATGTTTTATTAATTGACATTAGAGGTATTGAAATCATTAAAGAGACTAAAGATCATGCATATATCAAGTCCTATGCTGGTGAAAACTGGCATGAGTTTGTCTTATGGTGTATCACACATGGATATGGAGGTCTAGAGAATCTTTCCTTAATTCCCGGAAATGTTGGCACAAGTCCTATTCAGAATATTGGCGCCTATGGAGTTGAGATTAAAGACACTTTTCACTCGCTAGAAACAATAGATACTGAAACTTACAATATGCATACTTTTAACAAAAAAGAATGCGAATTTGGTTATCGAAATTCAATTTTTAAAAACGAATTAAAAGGAAAACACATTATTACTTCCGTTGTTTTTAAATTGACAAAAAATAACCATAAACTCAATTTTTCTTATGGAGCCATTGCATCGGAACTAGAAAAAAGAACAATTGATAATCCTACAATTAAAGACATCTCAGATGTTGTCATTACTATTCGAAATAGCAAACTCCCAAATCCTAAAGAAATAGGAAACAGTGGTAGTTTCTTTAAAAATCCTGTGATTTCAAAAGAACATTATAAAGTTCTTCAAAAAAAATATCCAGAAATTCCATCTTATATTATTTCAGAAACTGAAATTAAAGTTCCTGCTGGATGGCTGATAGAACAATGTGGATTTAAAGGAAAACGATATGGTGATACCGGAACTCATATAAAACAAGCATTGGTTCTTGTAAACTATGGAAATGCCAAAGGGAAAGATGTTTTTAAACTAGCACAAAAAATCCAATATTCTATTAAAAAAACCTTTGATATCAATCTAGATATTGAAGTAAATGTGATATAACTTATCATTGAAATTTATTCCCTGAATTCTGATTTTACTGCATAAAAAATGTAGTATTTACAGTGTATCCTTTATAATATTCTTATATAAATCTTAGTTACATTCTGAAATGTCGTGACTCTCCCTGTAAAAAGTTGAATGTATTGAGTTATCTTCTGCAATCCATTCAATGACATCATTATCACATTTAAAAACAGGAACTAGTCTAGAGAAATTTCCGAAATTCAAATCAACAACTACAGTATCTCCTTCATAAAACCAGTCAAGACCTGTTAAACTTGGGTTCTCCTCCATAAACTCATCAAGTGTAGGAAAGTCACCTGCACTATCAGCATAGATCGAAAATCTCTTTTCAGCAGTGAATTCATA
>JAWUWX010000032.1:0-18665 GCA_034111625.1 Flavobacteriaceae bacterium
TATACTGAAAAGTCTCAGTATTCTTTTGCTGATGGTGGAGGAATTGATGTTGTTGGATTGGTAAATAATGTATCTCCAAAAGCAAGAGAGTTAGGAATTCCTAAATTGACTCCGGAAAAATCTACAAATATTACAGTTGGTTTTGGAGGTAAAATAACGAATAACATCAACTTTACGGTTGATTATTATAAAATTGATGTTGAGGATAGAGTATTGTATACAAACCAAATTGGTAAAAATCAATTTTTTATTAATGGTTTTGATACTACTACTTCAGGGATTGACTTCGTTTCTAGTATTTCAAATATTGAAATCGGAGCAGGTAAATTAGATTTAAATCTTTCTGGAAATTATACGATTGCGAATAAAAGAACAGAAGATGTACCTACAATTAATGTTGAAGGAACTGATTATCCAGTACTTGACAGATCTAATTTAGCATTAATGTTTTCTTCTAGACCAGAAACTAAATGGATTTTAGGTGCTAATTATGATATTAACAAGTTTGGGTTTTCTTTAAACAATACTTATTTTGGTAAAACTACATTCAGACAAAAATTCATGAGTGACGGTTTAAGAACTGAGTTTACACCTAAAATTGTTACAGATTTAGCAATAAACTATAATGCTTCAGAAAAATTAACTATTGCATTAAATGTAAATAATTTATTAAATGTATTGCCAGAATGGGCATTTAAAGCTGATAATGCGGCTGGACAAGCAATTATTAATGATACATCGATAACAAGTTCTGGATTAACACAACTTGAAAATGAGTCTAATGCAATTACATTTAACCAACGTTATTCACAAATGACTTATGATGGTTCTCATTTCAGTCAATTAGGAACAATGTTTAATTTATCACTTAATTATAAGTTTTAATTAAAACGTTTTATTTTATTTAAAAGCTGCCCAATTTGGGCAGCTTTTTTTATTTAAATTTGTTATAAAACAAAAACACATGCAAAGTCTCTATTCTAATGGTTTCGAACATATTTATGATGCCATGTATAGAACTTTTATTGATTACCAAGACGAATATGGCTTCTATGCTTCAATCTTAACAGCATATAAAAAAAACACTATTCTAGAAATAGGATGCGGAACAGGAAATCTTGCCACACATTTTATCAACTCAAGTATACACTATAATGGCCTTGATTTAAGTGAAGATATGGTGAAACTTGCAAAAGAGAAAAATCCAAATGGAGATTTTCAACAAGGAAATATCACAGACTTTACATTAGAAAAAAAAGTGGATGCTGTATTAATTACAGGTAGGACAACAAGTTACTTATTCGAAAATAGAGACATTAACAGTGCCCTACAATCTATTACGAAAAACCTTAACAGTAATGGCTTATTGGTTTTTGATTTTATAGACGCATCGCGATTTTTTAAAATCATTAAGAACGGAAAGGCCATTATTCACAATGCAGATTTTGATGGAATACAGTATTCAAGAAACAGTTATCTAAAAGTCAATAAAGAACTAAATAATTTTATGTTTGACTGGAAAGCTTCTTATTATAAAGTAGAAGACCAAAAACAAGTTTCCATAGCAGAAGATGATTCAACAGTAAGGGCTTTCACTAAAGAAGAGTGGAAATTATTACTCGAATTAAATGACTTTGAAATATTGGAATGTATCGATAGAAAAAGTTATGCTTTTGACACTTACGTTTTTGTAGCACGGTCAAAAAAAAATCCTAAACTATAAAATAGTCTAGGATTATAGATACTTATATTTAATATATGTTTAACTTTCTTTATGCATAAATGCTTTCTTAGCCAATAACTCTTCTTCAGTCTCAACAACATCTTCATCAGGCACACAACAATCAACAGGGCATACTGCAGCACATTGTGGCTCCTCATGGAATCCCATACATTCTGTACACTTATCTGGAGAGATAAAATAAACTTCATCATCAACTGCCTCTTGAGGTTCATCAGCATTCACTTGTTTACCATTAGGCAAAACTACATTTCCTTTCAGTTCAGTACCTTCTGAATACTTCCAATCTTCAGCTCCTTCATAAATCGCATTATTCGGACATTCTGGCTCGCATGCACCACAATTGATACATTCATCAGTTATTATTATTGCCATCTCTTTTTTTGCATTAAATTTGCTACAAAAATACTGCAAAAGTTTTAAAATATGTTACTAGAAAATAGAATATCTGCATTTGTGAAGTTAGGTAGTTTTTTAAGTCAGTTTACGATCGAATCTGTGAACAAGAAAAATGACATAGAATTTAATGATGTTTTCTTTGATATATTTAAAACTCAAGTGAAACGTGCCAAAGAATATAACGGTTGGTTCAACGATGAAAACGTATTGTTTTCACTTGAGAACTGGGCCAAAAGTTTAACAGAATCAAATCTTAAAAAATGGACTTCAGCATATAGCATTACTGAAAATTCATCAAAAAAAATAGCCATAATTATGGCTGGAAATATTCCATTAGTTGGATTTCATGATTTTTTATCGGTCTTGATTTCAGGAAACAATGTCATTGCAAAGTTATCTTCTAATGATAAACATTTTTTACCTCTTATTGCTAAATATCTAGAACACGTAGAGCCTCAATTTAAAGGAAAAATTGAATTTACAGAAGGTGAATTGAAGAATTTTGACGCTATAATTGCAACTGGAAGTAATAATACTGCACGATATTTTGACTATTATTTTGGAAAATACCCAAGTATTATTCGAAAAAATAGAAATTCGGTGGCTGTATTGACTGGAAATGAGTCCGAAGAAGAATTGGAAAAACTAGGAGAAGATATCTTTCGATATTTTGGACTGGGATGTAGAAATGTGTCAAAATTATTTGTCCCAAAAGGCTATAATTTTGATCCATTGTTTAAAGCTGTCTATCCTTATAACGATATTATCAATTATAATAAATATCAAAATAATTACGATTATAATAAGGCCGTATACCTTATGAGTTTATTTAAACTTCAAGAAAATGGTTTTTTAATGTTGAAAGAAGATACGAGTTACTCCTCTCCTATTGCTACATTATTTTATGAATACTACAACACTGAAGAAGAGGTTATTGAAGTTCTTAAGAAGGATGATGATCATATTCAATGTGTTGTAACTGGAATTAAGATAAAAAATCGAGTAGCGTTTGGTAAAACTCAGACGCCTTCTCTTTGGGATTATGCAGATGGAGTTGATACAATCAAATTTATAAATGACTTATAATTGTTAAAACTTATTTATTAAAACAAAGTAAATAATTAACCTTTTAATAGTTGCAAAGTGCTATAATTTATTAAACTTTGCATATTAATTTTACGCAAGAAATGAAAAAACATAATTTTAGTGCAGGACCTTGTATTCTTCCTCAGGAAGTCTTAAAAAAAGCCTCAGATGCTGTTCAGAATTTTAATGGTTTAGACTTATCATTAATCGAAATTTCTCATAGAAGTAAAGATTTTGTTGAAGTGATGGAAACTGCAAGAAATCTAGTGAAAGAATTATTAAATTTACCGGAAGGCTACTCAGTCATATTCTTACAAGGTGGAGCAAGTCTGCAGTTTTTAATGACTTCTTATAATCTTTTAAAAGTAGATGGAAAAGCAGCTTACCTTGATACTGGAGCATGGAGTTATAAAGCATTGAAAGAGGCTGAATTATTTGGTGAAGTTGATATTGTTGGTTCGTCAAAAGAAAAAGGTTATAATTATATTCCGAAAAATTACTCAGTTTCTTCAGATGCTGATTACCTTCACGTAACTAGCAACAACACTATTTTCGGGACTCAAATAAAAGAATTTCCAAAGACGGACAGTCTGCTTGTGTGTGATATGAGTTCTGATATTTTTTCTCGACAAATGGATTTTTCGCAATTTGATTTAATCTATGCTGGAGCTCAGAAAAACATGGGTCCTGCAGGAACAACATTGGTCATTGTAAAAGATGAAACCTTAGGAAAAACAGGAAGGAATATACCTTCAATGCTCGACTATCAAGTTCATATTTCAAAGGATAGTATGTTCAATACACCTCCAGTATTTGCTGTATATGTTTCTATGCTTACTTTAGAATGGTTAAAGAAAAATGGTGGAATTGCTGAGATTGAAAAGAAAAATGAAGAAAAAGCAGCATTATTATATACTGAAATAGATAGTAATCCACAATTCGTAGGATACGCAGAAAAAGAAGACCGCTCTTCTATGAACGTAACTTTTAATCTTGTGGATAAAAGTAAAAGTGAAGAATTTGATGCATTATGGAATGCAGCAGGAATTAATGGATTGAAAGGACATCGATCTGTCGGTGGATATAGAGCAAGCATTTACAATGCATTGCCTATTGAAAGTGTAAAAGTACTGGTTGATGTAATGAAAAAATTGAATAACTAATTTTATACAAAATGAAAGTATTAGCAAACGACGGCATTGCACAAAGTGGAATCTCTGCTCTAGAAGCAGCAGGATATGAAGTGATATTGACTAATGTCGCTCACAACCAACTGGTAGATTATATTAATAAGAATGAGATTACAGTCCTACTTGTAAGAAGTGCTACCAAAGTAAGAACAGATATTATTGAAGGTTGTCCTTCTCTTAAAATAATAGGCCGTGGAGGTGTCGGTATGGATAATATTGATGTTGAATACGCACGTGAAAAAGGGTTGACAGTAATTAATACTCCTGCAGCTTCTTCACATTCTGTAGCTGAATTGGTCTTTGCTCATTTATACGGTATGGCGCGTTTTTTACATACTGCCAATAGAGAAATGCCACTTGAAGGAGATAGTCGATTTAAAGACATGAAAAAAGCATTTTCCAATGGTATTGAGTTAAAAGGTAAGACAATTGGAATTATAGGAATAGGTCGTATCGGTAAAGCAACTGCGAAAATTGCTCTAGGAAATAGAATGAAGGTGATCGCGTACGATCCACATATTGAAAGTGTAGATTTAGAATTGGATTTTTATAATGGAGAATCTATAAATTTCACCATCGATACTATTTCTAAAGAAGAAGTATTGCAACAATCTGATTTCATAACATTACATGTTCCTGCTCAAAAAGAATATGTAATAGGAACTGAAGAGTTCAAACTCATGAAACAAGGAACTATGCTTGTAAATGCTGCTCGTGGAGGAGTAGTAGATGAGATTGCACTTGTCAAGGCGATTGAAGATGGCATTATATTTCATGCTGCATTGGACGTGTTCGAAAAAGAACCCTCGCCAGAAATACAATTATTAATGAATCCAGCGCTTTCATTATCGCCACATATCGGTGCTGCTACAGCTGAAGCACAAGAAAGAATTGGTGAAGAATTGGCTCAGCAAATAATCTCAATTTTAGGCTAAATAATTAGATATTGGCAATCGTACAACCTTTTAGAGCAATTCGCGCAAGTAGAGAGAAAGTTACCTTAGTTTCTTCAAGACCTTATGAATCGTATTCTGATGCTGAGCTAGGCGCTCAATTGGAATTCAATCCTTATTCCTTTTTACATATTATAAATCCAGGATATCGTTTTCAACAAGAAACACCAAGTGAAACACGATTTAAACTTGTAAAAAATCGTTTTACTGAATTCATAGAAGATAAAATTCTCCATAAAGATGAAAAACCGTTATTTTACATTTATAAAAAAGTCACCAAAGAGAATACTTTTTGTGGGATTATTGCTGCCACTTCTTCAGAAGATTATCTAAACAATACCATAAAAAAACACGAAGACACGATACATAGCCGCGAAGTACTTTTTGGAAAGTATTTAGAGGCTGTCGGTTTTAATGCAGAACCTGTGCTCCTCACCTATCCCGACAATGATGCTATCGCTTCTATTATTGAAAAATATCAATTGTTACGCCCTGAATATGAATTCACTTCCACTAATAAAAAAACACATTATTTATGGTTGGTTGAAAACGAAAATGATATTGCTAATATCAGTTTAGAATTTCAACAAATGGATGCCATATATATTGCAGATGGTCATCACAGATCAGCCTCCTCCGCTTTAGTTTCTAATGCTTTAAAGTCTTCTAATCTCAATCATCAAGGAACGGAACCTTATAACTTTTTTATGAGTTATTTAATTCCAGAATCCAACTTAAAAATATCTTCCTTTAATCGATTTATAAAAGGTTTAAACGGATACTCTAAAGAAGCTTTTTTAATAAAATTAGATACATGGTTTCAGATTAGCAATCTTGGGCAACAATTATACAATCCATCGAAAAAACATCATTTCAGCATGTATCTAGATGGTGAATTTTATTCTTTATTCTTGCGAAAAGAAATGTATGAAATTGAAAACCCTTTAAGTGATCTTGATGCGCAAATTCTCTATGATCTCATTCTAAATCCTATTCTTGGAATTACAGACTTGAGAAATGATGATCGAATCAACTATTTACCTGCTAAAAATGCTGAGATTCAGTTAAAAACAGAAGTAGATTCTGGAAAATTTAAAATCTCTTTTGGGCTGTTTCCTGCAACCGTCGAACAAATTAAAGCAATTGCTGATGCGGACTTAAAAATGCCTCCCAAAAGTACGTATATTGAACCAAAATTGAGGAGCGCATTAACTCTTTATGAATTTTAATAAGCATCTATGAGTATAGCTAATAATCTACAACATATAAAATCACAACTTCCAGAAAAAGTTACCCTTGTTGCTGTTTCTAAAACAAAACCTATCCCTGAAATTATGGAAGCCTACACTGCTGGACATCGTGTATTTGGTGAAAATAAAATTCAAGAAATGGCAGAGAAATATGACCAAATGCCGAAAGATATTCAATGGCATATGATAGGTCATTTACAGAGAAATAAGGTGAAGTATATGGCCTCTTTTGTTGATTTAATTCATGGTATCGACAGTTTAAAAACGCTAAAAGAAATTAATAAACAAGCTAAAAAAAATGATCGTGTTATCAATTGCTTATTACAGGTGAAAATTGCACAAGAAGAAACGAAATTTGGGTTAGAAGAAACAGAACTTCAAGAAATTTTTAATTCTAATGAATTTCAAGAACTTAAAAATGTGAACGTTACAGGATTGATGGGAATGGCTAGCTTTACAAGTAATGAAACACAAGTTGAAGAAGAATTTGGAAGTTTAAAAACAATATTTGAAAAATTTAGAATTCAAAATTCAGAATTAAAAACTCTATCAATGGGCATGAGTGGAGATTATAAAACTGCTATCGATCAAGGCAGCACAATGATTCGAGTGGGAAGTGCTATATTTGGCTCGCGCCAATAAAATCAACAATTATTAAGGAATAATTATTTACGCTATATTTTTAACTATTAATCGAACTATTTGTATACAATACTTGACATAGAAACTACTGGAGGGAAATATAACGAAGAAGGAATCACTGAAATTGCGGCCTATAAATATGATGGTCATGAGATTGTTGATCAGCTCATCACATTGGTAAATCCAGAAAGAGACATCCAACCCTTTGTTGTGAACTTGACTGGAATTAATAGTGGGATGCTGAAAAATGCTCCGAAATTCTACGAAATTGCCAAGAGAATTATTGAAATGACTGAAGACAGTGTTATTGTTGCACATAATTCAAGTTTTGACTATCGTATTTTAAAAACAGAATTTCGAAGGTTAGGCTTTGATTTTATAAGGGAAACGTTATGTACAGTTCAATTGAGTAAAAAATTGATACCAGACCTAGATTCTTATAGTTTGGGGAAATTATGTAAAACACTAGGCATTCCTGTTTCTAGTCGCCATCGCGCGGAAGGAGATGCAATAGCTACTGTAAAACTATTCAAGTTACTGATTGATAAGGACCATGAAAAAATTATAATAAAGAGTACTATAAAGCAAGGAATAGATAGAGAAATTGCGCCAAAGTTACAATTGATATTGGATGGTTTACCTTCGGAATTAGGAATCTTTTATATGCATAAAAAAAATGGAGATATTCTATATATTGGTAAAGGAAAAGACATTAAAAAAAGTGTTAATAAACTTTTTTTAAAAACATCCAAAAAAGCAAAATTACTACAACAAGCACTGGGTTCAGTGTCTTTTGAACTTTCTGGAAATGAAATGATTAACAATATTAAATATCAAAAAGAAGTTTTGGTAAATATTCCAAAATTTAATTTTCATAGAACCAAGAATTCAGCGCCTATCACTTTTAGTAACCCAAATCTGCTTATCATAGATAAAGGTCGAAAAATCAATGAAAAATCTGCTGTTCTTATTGAAAATGATATTCTTTTAGGATATTGTTTTGTAGATTTGGAATATCAAATCAATAACATAGAGATTTTAAAATCTCTTATTTCGCCTCTTGAAAATAATCTTGAAAATAGATCTATTGTAAAAAATCATTTGCAAAAAAAGAAAGTAGAACGAATCATACGCTATTAATAAAAATATGTCTAAAAACAACAAACCATCCAACTGGAAAGTTAAACTTCATGAAGTTATTTATGAAGCAGATACACGTGCTGGAAAAACATTTGATGTTATTCTTCTTATTTTAATTCTTACCAGTATTGTTGCTGTAATGCTTGAAAGTATTGAGGAAATTGATGATAAATATCATGAACTTTTAAATATTACTGAATGGATAATTACTATATTATTTACCCTAGAATATATCGCTAGAATAATAAGTGTGAAAAAACCAAAAGAATATATTTTTAGTTTTTATGGTATTGTCGATTTATTATCTACTCTCCCTAAATACTTATCCTTATTTTTTGTTGGTACACATGCACTAGTAGCGTTAAGAGCTATAAGGCTGCTGAGAATATTTAGGATCTTAAAACTAGTTCGATTCTTAGGCGCATCAACTACGCTAACGAAAGCTTTAAAAGCGAGCAGAGCAAAAATATCAGTATTTTTATTTGCTGTTGTTATTTTATGCGTAATTCTTGGTACCGTTATGTATTTAATTGAAGGTCAAAGCGATAGTGGATTTACAAGTATTCCTATGAGTATCTATTGGACAATTGTAACACTTACTACTGTCGGGTATGGTGATATAGCTCCAGTGACTCCTTTGGGCCAATTAATTGCATCCATTATTATGATTGTGGGTTATGGTATCATCGCTATACCTACAGGAATTGTTGGGGCCCAATATGCCATTCAAGGGAATTTAAAGGATATCAATTTAAATACGCAATCTTGTCCAAATTGTGCACTTTCTAAACATAAAGATAATGCCATTTACTGTTACGGATGCGGTGAAAAAATGAACGATTAATGCCTGACAATACCTATCTCATTACCGTTGTAGGTGCTACTGCAATAGGAAAAACTGCTCTTAGTATTCAACTTGCACAACATTTTAAGACTGAAATTATTTCTTGCGATTCGCGGCAATTTTATAAAGAAATGACGATTGGAACTGCAGTTCCAAATTCTGATGAATTGAACGCTGTAACGCATCATTTTATACAAAACCGCTCTATTACCGAAGATTATAATGTAGGTCAATATGAACGTGATACTCTTGAAAAACTCGACGAACTCTTTCTCAAGCATAACACTGTAATTATGGTTGGGGGAAGTGGATTGTATGTAGACGCTGTTTTAAAGGGCTTGGATTATTTTCCAGATGTTTCGCCTGAAATTCGTCAACAATTAAATAAAGAGTTGGCAGAGAATGGATTGAATTCACTTCAAGATCAACTTAAAAAACTCGATATTAAAAGTTACAATTCTATTGAAATTGAAAACCCACATAGAGTTATTAGAGCCTTAGAAATATGTATTGGAACTGGAAAACCATATTCTTATTTTAAAAACAAACCGAAAGTAAAACGCAACTTCACTCCTATTAAAATTGGCTTGACTGCTGAACGTGAAATCATTTACAATCGCATCAATCAGCGAGTCGATAGTATGATGAAAAACGGTTTACTAAAAGAAGCCGAAGGACTACTTCCAAATAAACAATTAAACGCATTACAGACTGTTGGTTACAGAGAGTTGTTTCAGTTTTTAAATGATGAAATAACATTAGATTTTGCAGTGTCAGAAATTAAAAAAAATACACGACGATTTGCCAAACGTCAGAATACTTGGTTTAAAAAAGATACCGAAATCCAATGGTTTGATTATAAAGAAAATTCATTAAAAATAATCGAATCTATTACTTCTAAACTTTAGTCAACTAACAAGAAAATTTTCTGTGCTAGAGTACATCCAAGAACTCATTACGCTTTAAAAATCATTCTCAACATAAATTTTCCTTACATTAATCAGCATAACTCACACGAATAGCCGAATTTTGCACTTATAAATATACATGCCTAATGCAATTCAACGAATTACAATTAAACAAGCCTATTTTAAAAGCCGTTTCAGAGAACAATTACGATACGCCGACATTAGTACAAGAACGAAGTATTCCATTGATATTGGATAAAAAAGATGTCATCGTATCTGCACAGACAGGAACAGGAAAAACGGCAGCCTATGCCCTCCCTATACTGCAGTTGCTATACGACAAGCAAGATGCGTCGAAGAAGAAAGGAAAAAAAATAAGAGCTTTAATAGTAAGTCCTACAAGAGAATTGGCAATACAGATAGAAGAAAGTTTCCAAACGTATAGTAAATATACCAACTTAACAACTACCGTTATTCATGGAGGAACTTCCATTGAACCTCAGAAAGATATTCTTCGTAAAGGTGTCGATATTCTTATCGCAACGCCAGGAAGACTCTTAGACCTTCACAAGCAAGATGAACTAAATATAGACTCTGTAGAAACCTTAGTGCTGGATGAGGCTGATTTAATGCTAGATATGGGCTTTATTGATGATGTGAGTAAAATTGTACGATTGTGCCCTAAAGGAAAACAAACATTGCTTTTCTCGGCTACAATGCCTCATAAAGTTGTGGTACTTGCTACAACGATCATGGATGAGCCAGAACGCATTGAAATTTCTCCAACATCAGCTGTTGCAGAAGATGTAAGTCAAGTTCTCTTTTACGTTCCAAAGCCTAAAAAAATAGAATTGTGCTTGCATTTATTACGAAATACAATCAAAGGAAATATTATTATTTTTCGCCGAACAAAATATGGCGTAGATAAGTTAGAAAAATCATTACTTAATAATAACTACAAGGTTGCAAGTATTCATGGAGATAAAACTCAAAGTCTACGACAAGAAGCAATGAAGCAGTTTAAAAAGAATGAGGTTAATATCTTAATAGCAACTGATGTTGCTGCACGTGGAATTGATATTGTAGGTCTTGATGCTGTGGTAAATTTTGATTTGCCCAATGTTCCAGAAACGTATGTTCATCGTATCGGAAGGACAGGAAGAGCAGGGAAAATGGGAACTTCATATTCTTTCTGTTCAGCAGATGAAAAAATATATGTGAGTACAATTCAGAAATTAATCAATACACAGATAACTATAGAAGACGATCATCCATATCCATTGGATCCAAAAGCAAAACCGGAAGTTCACAAAAAACAAGGATCTAAACATCGTAAAGGACGTAAATCAGAAGCATCTAAAAAAAATAAAAAGCGTTGGTATTAAAAGATAAATAATCCCTATTTAAATAAATAAAATTGCCTTCACAAGTTGTAGAACATAAAAGGTATAGACAAAATAAACTACCAATTGAACAGTATTAGAATAGAAAGAATACACGCTACAACATTAGGCTCCATTTAAGATGATTAGAATTCAAAAAATAAACTTCCCGTTAGATTGTAGAATTATTAAAAATGAATTCTACAGTTATGATCCTTTAAATTCATTCAATGAGATGGATAGTTTAAAATATTTAAATGAAGATTTACTTCAATGTTCTTTTCCAGAAGAGGACATGATTATTGATTTAGGATGGTATGGTGATATCACTTCTAATAAAGGAGAATTTAGAATTTACTTGATCAAAAATGAAAACTGGGAGATTCCATTTAACATTATTTATTCAAAATCTGCTGAAGAGATTAAAATATTACTGATTAAAATATTGCAATACTATACAAGAATAATTGTTAAATCGGAACTTAACGAAGACTTGAATTGATAAATACATCAGAATAATAAGTTGGTATTCTGGTGTTAACCAACTTGCCCTATTTTTATTCAACACTAATTTTATTAAAGTTTTTTATTAACTATATTTGGCTATGTACAATAGAAACAAACACACCTTTGGTCTTCTTATACGCAGGTTATCTATAATTAGACATAATGAAAATAGAGTTAATAAATAAAGAAAGCCATTTACTAGAAAAAGGTATTGATTTTTTTGAGAAATTTGGTGTTTAAAAAACGTAACAAACCATATACAAACAGGTTAGTTTTAATGCAAAAGTAAGCTTGCGGAAGCTAAATAACAATAGAGAAATAAATAGAACAAAAAAACACCTTACTTTCATCTCTTCCGGAAAAAAACAAAGTAATTTGAGCATGATTTCACAATCAAAAACACAAGAATTTACGCTAACCTGGAAAAAAAAGAAACAGATAAAAGAATGCGCTATCATAATTAAAACTACGATGATCGAATTATTTCAAAAAATAAATAAATATAATTTTTAAATTAAGTGGATTCAACAAAAAACAATCAAAATTCATTTAAAAGTCCATTTTTTATAACTTTAGCAAGTTTAATTACCTGTATACTATTATTTGCCTATTCAAATCACTTTTCAAATTTATTTCATTTTGATGATAGACATACTATAGAAGATAACAGTTCAATTCAAGAAATAAATATTATAAACTTTTTTAGTGATGCTACTACTTTTAGTTCACTACCAACTAATCAATCCTATCGACCATTAACTACTTTAGAAAACGCTATTGATTATAAAATAGCAGGTGGCCTAAACCCTAAAATATTTCATATACACATATTTATCACATTTTTAGTGTTTTGTATATTGCTATGTGTTTTTATTAAAAAAATATTAGACAAAATAAAATTCTCAAAATACAACCAATTTTGGGCTTTGTTAAATACAGCTATTTTTGGCTTATTGTGCGCAAATGCTGAAACGGTAAATTACATTATTCAAAGAGCTGAAATTACCTCAGCTATGTTTGTAATTGCAGGATTTGTAGCATTTTTGAGTGGCGGGTTTTGGAGAACTAAATTTATTTACCTCTTATTTCCATTTATTGGTTTTTTTGCAAAAGAAATGGCTTTTGTTTTTGCTCCTTTATTATTACTCTACTTACTTCTTTTTGAAGAAGAAGTTGATCTATTACATTTTTATAGAAAAGAGGAATTTAAAAAATGTATAAAATCATTTTCTAAAGTATTCCCTGCATTTTCTTTAACTATTGTGTTTTATATTTTTTATACTGCAATGCTACCATCAACATTCTCACCAGGTGGATTAAGCCAATTTAATTATTTGATCACTCAACCTATGGTTATAGTACATTATATAGTTACCTATTTTATACCATATAACTTATCCGCAGATACAGATTGGGTTGCTTATACTTCCATTTTTGATTATAGAGCATTGGCAGGAATATTAATAATTTCCACATTATTTTACATGGCTTTAAAAGCTTCAAAAGAAAAGGAAACACGTCTATTTTCATTTGGAATATTATGGTTCTTTATTTCTTTATTACCAACATCCTCTTTTATTCCATTTGCTGAAGTTTTAAATGATCATCGAAGCTTCATTCCTTATATTGGATTAACAATAGCATTCGTTTTTGGCTTAAATTATTTGATTCAAAAGTATTTTTTTAAAAGTATAAAAAGAAAAAGCATTCAAATTGTTATAGGGATACTCATCATTATCTTTTTAGGAGCGAATACTTATGGCATTAGAGAGCGTAACAAAATATGGAAAGATGGATTAAGTTTATGGAAAGATGTTTCTATAAAAAGTCCAAATAATGGAAGAGGCTTAATGAATTATGGACTGGCTTTAATGGAAAAAGGTGATTATAACAATGCTGAAAAGTATTTCAACAAGGGTTTACTCTTAAATCCAAATTATTCAAGTTTATACATTAATTTAGGAATTGTAAACAACGCCAAGGGAAATAAAACTCAAGCTGAAAAACATTTTAAAAAGGCAATAGAATTGCTGCCATTATCCCATAAAAATTTGTTTTTTTATGGTAGATTTTTAGTCAATGAGGGGAGGCTAAAAGAAGGTGAGAATTTTTTATTAAACACCTTGAAAATTTCTCCAAGCTATTCTACTGCTCAAATTTTATTAATGAAAGTATATCATCAAACAAATGAATGGGGGAAATTAAATGATTTAGCGCTTAAAATTCTCGAAAGCCTGCCAAATAATAAAGAAGCTCTAAAATATTTAGACATCGCGATCAATGAAAAGTCGATTCTTAAAGTTTTAGAGAAAGAAGCTGAAAAAGATCCTACTCCAGAAAAGTACCTCAATCTAAGTTTGAAATATTTTCAAAACAATAATTTTAAAGAAACTATTTTAACTGCAAATATAGCCTTAGATTTAAAAAATAATTATCACGAGGCTTATAACAATATTGGAATTGCTAATTATATGTTAGGTGAATATAATAAAGCAATTGAAGCATACAACATTGCAATAAATCTGAATCCAAATTATAATCTTGCAAAAAATAATTTAGCGAATGCAATAGAGGCTAAAGAAATTGAAATTAATTTTTTAAAAAATTCAATTGAAAATTTAACTTCAAATGATTATTTAAATCTAAGCTTAATGTACTATAATAAAGGAAATTTTAGAGCTTGTATAAATATTGCTAAAAAATTAAATAAAATTATTCCAAATAGTGCTGCATATAACAATATTTGTGCAGCTTATAACGAGTTAAGAGAATATGATAAAGCGATTGAAGCATGTGAAAAAGCAATCAAATTAGATACGAATCATACTCTAGCAAAAGGAAATTTAAAATATGCTCTTTCACAAAAAAAATGATTTTAATTCATAAATTATCATAAATAAATGAAAAATAATAATTTGGATAATTCTAAAATTGCAATTGTAATACCATATTTCAACGCATCCAATCAAATTATATCTGTAATTTCTAAGTTTCCAGAATATATTAATGTTGTAATTATTGTTAATGATAAAAGTGTAGAGCCTCTGCCCAAAAAAGAAATTTTAGAAACTTTGAATAAAAATATAGAATGTTATTTTCTAGAAAATAACATTAATTTAGGAGTTGGAGGTGCAACAAAAAAAGGTTTTGAATATGCGAAGACTTTAGAAATTGATATTATAGTTAAAGTTGATGCTGATGACCAAATGGATTTAAACTATTTACCAGATTTGTTAAAGCCGATTATTTCTAACAAAGCGAATGTAACGAAGGGAAATCGTTTTAGAGATAGAAAAGCATTACAAAAAATGCCAATTCTAAGAACTATTGGTAACTTAATACTCTCTTTTTTAGTAAAAATAGCAACAGGGTATTGGCATAATTTTGATCCAACAAATGGCTTTATTGCAATAAAAACAAGTACCTTAAAAAAGGTGGATTTTTCAAAATTGTCTAACCGGTATTATTTCGAAACATCACTTTTAGCAGAATTATATTTTCAGAAAACACAAATTATTGACATTTCAATGCCTGCCATTTATGGAGATGAAAAATCCAATATGAATGTCTCAAAAATGGTTTTTGTATTCTCAGCGAGATTATCAAAGACTTTTTTAAAACGCGTTATGAAAGAATATTTCATATATGACTTTAATATTGGTTCCATTTATATACTTTTTGGCTTTCCTTTATTTCTTTTTGGAATTATTTTCGGAATCTTTAATTGGATTCATTATGCGTCGTTAGAGACTTTGGCTCCTACTGGAACCATCATGATAATTACACTTTCAATTATTTTAGGCTTTCAATTAATACTTCAGGCAATTCAATATGATATTTTTAATGCTCCTAAAGGAAGTAATAACATCAGTTGAATCTGTTTTAATGATAAGCAAATACCCGGAAAAGTTAAAAAAGAATAATTAAGGCAAGTTGGTTTCAAGCGATAACCTTTGTATAAAAAATAAAGACTATTTGAATGTTCATTTATAAAAACTAAAACAAGTACGTTAAAAAAACAGTCTCTAAAATGGAAGTGTCCCAAAAGAAACATCAGGAAACCGTTTACAAAACTAAAATCCTGATCAAGGAATTTGGATGTATTAGAATTGGGAAATTAAATACTTATCTTTTATCTAATTGTTAAATACGGGTTCTTTTAGAGTATATGCTTCTTTTTTAATTGACCTTTCATCAAGAATTAATTGTCCAATATTTAGTAAAAAAGGTCCTTTTGACTTTATTTCAATTCCTATTTCGGAAAACACCAGTCCTTTTTCTACTTTAATTTTCTGTAGAATTTGTTGCCAATCTAAATTTTTATCGAACTTAATTGGGAAATAGATTTTATTTCCATTTTCATCAATAGCAACTAAATTTATAAACTCCAAAAATTCTCCTCTATTAATTTTAATTGCCATATTCAAATGAAGGGTTTTACGCTTTGTATTTAATGATGTGGAAAACAAGGGAAGATAATAATTCCCCAAGGCCTCTGCCGATAACTTTAAAGAACTTCCACCATTAAAAGCGTCTTCAAAATCATAAGATACTATAGAAAACTTTCCATATTTAAATGCCCATGTGACAGGTATGTCTTGAAGTTCCATATCTGTCCAATCTTTCTCAAGTATAGCATTTCCATTTCGGTAATACTGCAAGCCATGACCTAAATTAAAACTTGTTACAAAAGGAAATGACGTAATTACAGTTTTAACAGGTATATAAGCTGAAATTCCCTCAAATTCATTGCCATTGTAATTATCAAATATAAAAGGGTTCTCGTCCATGCCTGAAATCAACTTCCGTTCTGCTGAATAAAACCTTGCTACATCATTTGGTTTATTTATGAAATTTGAAAAAACAGAACAATTATAGGTGAAGTTTGTAGCATACAAAGCAATAGATGTATTGTTTTCAGGCTGAATACATATTTGTCTTAACCAAGAATTATTTGTAAACGCTTTTTGCGCATTTCTAGTGGGCCATAAATCAACTCCAGTATAAATATCGTATGGACTTCTGTTAGATGCTAAAGCTTTGTCATGTGTCATCTTTAGTTTGTTTTCATTCCACCAGTAATTAGTCATCATCCCAGTTGAATTCTCAAAATAAAAGACATTCTTATCTGTAAGTTCGTTTTGCCATTCTACACCACCATCTTCATTCATAGCATCGTACCAAATAATTTCTCCATCAAAATCATCTTTTAACTTTACAACAAACTCGTTTACATCTGTTGCTGTTTTCTGATCTACGATCGTCTCAAAATGTAACATCCAGCCGTCAAAATTATATTTCACTGCCATAGCTTTTAATTGTTTTATAGCAAGATATTTACCTTTTGAGTCTTTTTTTAAAAAATCAATAACTGATTGTTCTCGTCCTCCCCAACCCTTATCTATAAAAAAGACAATTCCAATAACCTTTACCCCATTTTTATGTGCTGCATCTATCCAACTTTTCGATGGTACCAATATCGGAATTTCTACAGAACCTCCAAACCAACATAAAATATCAATGTACTGCCAATGATTAAAATTGAAATAATTAAACTTTTGTGGCATATGTGGATATTTCACAAATGAACTGATCCCATCTGGGCAATAGAGGACTTTGATATCTGTATTCATTGTATCTTTCACCTGTCTAACCCCAACAACTCGCTCTGCAAGAGGAGTAGTAGAGGTTGTATTCAGTTCTACCAAACTACTATCCCATTGTAAAAATTCATCAACTGTAAAAATGTTTGATTGTGGGGTTTGAGCAATGACTATTTGGCTTAGCAATACTATTGACAACTTAAAGATAAACTTCATATTTTTTTTAATTTGTTTACAGAAATATCGATAATAATATTAGTATATAAAATGTTTTTCATAAGTATTTGATGTTCCCTAAAAAAGTAGCGCATATGAAGCTACAAATAATCGCTCGCAAATAGTACACAAAAACACGAACACAATACTGGAGTTGCTAACTCGGCGTAAAAGGTATTTACAAGTGTAGGTGGGTTGTATATAAGCTGCACCTGCTGGCCCAGTACCACCAGCAACGTAGCATCATCTGCTCCTGTTAAACCTTGAATTCCTTGTGGACAGTTATCTGTAACTGTAAGTATTAAATAAATTCAATACTATTTCAGCTCTATCACTTTGAAGAACCCTCTTGAAGATATAAATCCTCCAGTTGCTCCGTAAATATCCTTAATTCCTACCTGGATATCAGTCACAGGAGTAATAATCGCATTCATCATTGGCTGATTGATTATTGGTCCTGAATAGTCAGCAGCTCTTTGGTATGCTTCCGCTCCAATACTTGAAGTATTCGTTTTATCATAGAAAACAAAAGAATAAGTTACCGAAGAGGTAGTGGTATGCATGTAAACTGCACCTTCCAACTCGTATGTTTTTCCTGCTTTCAATGTAAACTCATCCGTTACTGAATTGTACCCAACACCATTCACAGCAATTGCTGATCCGAAACCAACATATCCACTTACGATAGCATCTGGCTGAACAAAAAGGTATTCTGGTGCTGTTGATGAAGCACTAATGACTCCAGTTGTGATATCAATTCCAGATCCTGCAGTATATGTTCCTGCTGGTCCTGTTGCTCCTATT
>JAWUWX010000033.1:0-66644 GCA_034111625.1 Flavobacteriaceae bacterium
TTTTTGAAGAACTAATTTTCCTAAAAGATTATAAACTTTAATTTTCGCATCTTCTTTGATACTAAAGAAAATAGAACTTCCGTTTGTTGGATTTGGAAACATTTTAAAAGATATAAAACTAGCCTCATCTACACTAAGGACACTACTTGTAAAGCTACCAATATCATCAAAAGTATTTGCTGGAAATTCGGTCCATTCAGCTTGTGGAATATAGGTTGTATTTGGTGCTGTCACATCTGAATTTCTTCTTAATGTAGTGTTTTGAATATGATTACTTGAATCACCATTGTTGCCAATAATATCAATTAAAACCCCATTTTTGTAAAGACCTATTGGGTCGTTACCATTAAAATTTAAAGGTGAACCAAAACCAAAAGGGGAAGTGTCTATATTTGGTGGGCCAAGTAAATCTGCTTCAGCTAAAAGTTGTGAATCAGCAGTATCACTATGAACAATAACAAACACATCACCAGGAACTATACTAGTTACTGCTCCTGTAGATAGATCAAAATCATCAACCCATGAACCACCATTTGATTGTTTTTGAATTGTATAACCAGCTAAATTTACTGTTGCGCCTGTAAGATTTACAATTTCAATAGCTTTATTATTTCCAACACTAGGCTCAACATATTCAGAAAAGAATAATTCTGAAGCTACTCCAGTACTACCAGCAGTTGTGGTTACGTTAACTGTATTTGATGCAGTAGATTCATTATCAGAAGAATCTTTAGCTATAACATAAGCAGTATAGTCTGTGGTAGTTGTTAAACCTGTAACAGTATATGTTAACGTTGTTACTGAACCGTTTAATGTTCCATCCACGTAAACATTATAACCAGCAACAGCATTATTATCAGTAGATGTTGTCCATGTTAAGACAAAAGAACTATCTGAAATAGAACTAGCAGTTACATTAGTAGGTGCAGATGGTGCAATAGTATCTTCAAGAGTTGTTCCGTTTACGGCTATACTTTGGGCAGATTGATTGTTTACTAAATCTTTAGAAGATATAGTAATAGCATACATTGTATTAGGAATTAAGCCTGTTAATACAACACTAGTATTTGAAGTAGTCTGTGTAGTTAAAGTTCCGTCTACATATACACTATAACCAGTTACGGCTTCATTATCTGTAGAAGCAGTCCAAGAAACATCTAAAGAAGTGAAAGTTTCGTTAGTTATAGTTATATTGGTAGGTATAGAAGGATCTTCAGTGTCATTTGTTGTGTAAATACCCCAAATATCTTGAGCAGAATCACCACCCCAAATTCTTGTTGCTAAGAATGGATTGTCGATAAATGGATTTCTATTTCCTTGAGCATATGTGTTAGCCGTATTTTCATGAAAAGTATTTCTTGCTTTTTCAAAATCAGACACAGGATCTTCTACATTCCAAACTAAAAACAAATCAATCATATCGTCTGGTGTCGAACTATTATCACCAACGCCAACAGCAGTTGGTAAACATACAGTCCCATAACGTAAATACATATACATCATCATTCTCGCTACATCACCTCTCCATTCATCACCAGGATAATATGCTGCAGTGTTTGGTCCGTCTAGACCTTCATGAAAATCTATAGATGAAAATCCTGAATTACCAGAACCTCTACCAAATTTCCTATTACTTCTTGAAGAATTTCTACTTGGATCTGAAGGCCTTAAATGATGTGCATCAGCTCCTGGTCCAACAGTTCCTAAATTTGGATCTCCTAAAGAACGAGCAAAAACATGTTCTCTATTCCAATCATTATTACCACCGCCATTATCATTTACACCTCTTTCTCTATCGTTATCTAAACTTCCATCAGTTCCATTTTCATAACCATATATTAATAGTACTTCTTGACTATTTGTTGGGTTTACGTCGGTAACTTTACTTGCTTCCCAAACTTCTGGAGTATAAGTTAAAAAATTACTATGTGTATTTATGATTTTTGTCGCTAAAGCATCCTTTAAAGAGATTCCTGTAAGAGATGTAAGTTCAGTATTTATATCATCATAATATGCTTCTTGACCATATCCAAATGAAGAAATTAATAAAAATGAGATAATAAAGTAATTTTTTTTCATGTCTAATATTATTTATGTTATTACAATGTTTTTTCCAAAAGCGCCATATAAAATCCGTCAAACCCTGATTTAGAAGGAGATATCTTTTTGTCTTCAACAAATTTAAACTCTTTATGTGAATCTAAAAAAGTTTTTACTTGATTTTCGTTTTCTGAAGGTAAGATAGAACAAGTAGCATAGACCAATTTTCCACCAGGTTTTACCATCTGAGAATATTTATCGAGAATTTCTGCTTGTGTATCTCTAATCTTATCCATGAATTCAGGTTGCAATTTCCATTTAGAATCTGGATTTCTTTTCAATACACCAATTCCACTACATGGAGCATCAATTAAAACAGCGTCAGCAGAATCTTTTAATTTCTTAATTACTTTTGTGCTATCAATAACACGCATATCAACATTATGAACTCCAGCACGTTTTGCTCTCTTTTTTAATTGAGCCAATTTTCCTCCGTATATGTCCAAAGCAATTATCTGCCCTTTGTTTTCCATAATGGCTGCAAGGTGTAAGGTTTTACCTCCTGCACCAGCACAAGTATCTACAACTCTCATTCCAGGTTCTACTTGTAAGAAAGGAGCAACCAATTGAGATGAAGCATCTTGCACTTCAAAATAACCTCTTTTAAATGCCTCTGTCAAGAAAACGTTTTTACGTTCTACCAATCTTAATGCGGTAGGATTGTCACGTACAAATTCTGTGTCAACTTCTTCTTTTCTAAGGAACTTCTGAAGTGTTGAAACATCAATTTTAAGTGTATTAACTCTTAAAATAACTTCTGCTTTTTGGTTCATCGCAGCGATCTCTCTTGTCCAAACTGCTTCTCCCAATTCTTTTACAGCGACTTCATCCATCCAATCTGGAATAGATTCTTTTATCTTTCGATCACTTTGTAATTCGTCAAATTTTCCTTTGATACGTCTTACAGGCGTAGTTTCAAAATATTTCCAATCTGGAAGTTCAATTCCTTTCAATGTTGCCCATACAGCAAACATTTTCCATAGATTCTCTCTTGAATAATGTTCTTTAGTACCAGCAATTTCATTATACAATCGTTTCCATCGTGTAATATCATAAATTGTCTCTGCAACAAATTTTCTATCTCTAGCTCCCCAACGCTTGTCGCGTTTTAGTGCTTTCTCAACAACTTTTCCAGCATATTCACCATCATTAAAGATCATACTTAATGAATCTATCACTGTAAAACACAAGTTTCTATGTAATCGCATTTATAATAAAAATTTAGGGTGCAAAAGTACAAAGAATAAAGGGCATTTAGTATTTTAGCAATGTAAAATTTATAGAATGTCTCAATACAATTTTCGAACTTCAATAGCATACTTAAAAGGTGTAGGTCCTTCACGTGCAGACTTATTGAAGAAAGAATTGGGAATTAAAACTTTTGGTGATTTAATCAATTTCTTTCCACATCGATATATAGATAGAACACAATTTTTTAAAATTAGTCAACTTCAAGATAATTCCGCCGAAATCCAGATTCTAGGTAAGGTGACTTCGTTGAAAATGGTTCAGCAAAAGAAAGGAAGTCGATTGGTTGGAAAATTTCAAGACGAAACTGGAACGATGGAGTTGATATGGTTTCGTGGTGCCAAATGGATTAAAGATTCTATAAAGATCAATACACCTTATGTGATTTTTGGTAAAACGACTAGTTTCAATAATATTTTTACGATGGCACATCCAGAAATGGAATTGGTAAGTGAGTATAAAAAGAGTTTGCGAACTGTTATGCAGCCTGTTTATCCGTCTACAGAAATGTTGAATAATAAAGGCGTTTCCAATCGTGTCGTCCAGAAAATGATGCAAAGCCTATTTGAAGAAATAAACGCAATTTTTTCTGAAACTCTTTCAAATGAAATTATTTCTAAGCAAAATTTAATATCAAAAAACGATGCTTTGTTTAATATTCACTTTCCTAAAAGTCATGAGTTACTTTCAAATGCACAATACCGATTAAAGTTTGAAGAATTATTTTTTATCCAATTACAATTGGTACGTAAAAAACTCATTCGAAAGTCAAAAATAAAAGGCTATCTATTTAATAAAGTAGGAGAGAAGTTCAATGGGTTTTATAAGAATAATTTACCATTTGAACTGACCAATGCTCAGAAAAGAGTGTTGAAAGAAATACGCAAAGATGTAGGTTCCAATGCTCAGATGAATCGATTACTACAGGGAGATGTAGGTTCTGGAAAGACGATAGTTGCTTTGTTGGCGATGTTAATTGCATTGGATAATGGTTTTCAAGCCGCTATTATGGCTCCTACGGAAATATTGGCAAGACAACATTATAATTCGATTAAAGAACTGTTACAAGAGATGGATGTCAATGTGCGCTTATTGACAGGATCGGTCAAGATAAAAGCGCGAAGAGTTATTCACGAAGAATTGGAAAATGGAACCTTAGACATTTTGATAGGAACGCATGCCTTGATTGAAGATAAAGTTAAATTTAAGAATCTTGGAATTGCCGTGATTGATGAGCAACATAGATTTGGAGTGGAACAACGCTCGAAACTCTGGAAGAAAAATGATTTACCTCCACATATTTTAGTAATGACTGCAACACCTATTCCACGAACCTTGGCGATGAGTGTATATGGAGATCTTGATATTTCAGTAATTGATGAGTTACCTCCAGGAAGAAAAGAAATTGCAACGGCACATCGCTATGATAGCAATCGATTGAGTGTGTTTAAGTTTATGAAAGATGAAATAGCTAAAGGAAGACAAGTATATGTTGTATATCCACTAATTCAAGAATCTGAAAAGATGGATTATAAGGACTTGATGGACGGTTATGAAAGTATTGCACGAGAATTCCCAATGCCAAAGTATCAAGTTTCGATAGTGCATGGAAAGATGAAGCCTGATGCGAAAGAATACGAAATGAATCGGTTTATAAAAGGAGAAACTCAGATAATGGTTGCAACGACTGTGATTGAAGTGGGTGTGAATATTTCGAATGCAAGTGTGATGGTGATTGAAAGTGCAGAACGATTTGGATTGTCTCAATTACATCAATTACGAGGAAGAGTAGGACGTGGAGGAGATCAGAGTTATTGTATTCTTATGACAAGTTTTAAACTTTCCGCTGATGCCAAAATCCGATTGAAGACAATGGTAGAAACTACCGATGGTTTTAAAGTTGCAGATGTAGATTTAAAATTGCGAGGTCCCGGAAATATGATGGGCAAGCAGCAAAGTGGTGTTTTAAATCTTAAGATTGCTGATATTGTGAATGATACTTCCATTTTAAAAGTGGCTAGAGAAATTGCCATTGAAACACTTCAGAAAGACCCTTCTTTACAATCTTCAGAGAACGCTCCTATGAGCAAAGCCTATCAAGAACTGAATCGTAATGGTGAACTCTGGTCGAATATTAGTTAACTTAAAATCTAGATTTCCTCTATTGCAAAAAATGTTTCACCATTAGCGCCATCATTCTCAATTAATGCTGGAGTTAATGCTCCTGGTAAAACTGCTTCAACAGGGTTGTCTGCATGTTCACCGCCTAGATCAGTAGTCAACCAACTTGGATCAAGGTTGTTTATTCTTACACCAGTCCCTTCGAGTTTTATGGAAATATCATCTGTCAATTTTACGATTGCCCATTTAGATAGGCTATATGGTAGAAGTTCTGGTTGGTCTTTTATTCCAGATATGAGATTAATTACACGTCCAAAACCATTCTCTATCATTGCTGGAATAAATGCGCTGCATAGACCATAGATAGAGAAGACATTGACCTTCATACTCAACATCATGTCTTCCCAAGAATGTTTCCAGTAATCTACTTTATAGGGAGTCATTACACCTGCATTGTTATATAAAATATCAACATTAATATGTAAATCGTGAACTTGTTTAATTATTTGATTTACATCATCTTGACTTGATAACTCTCCATAAACACAATATGTTTTAATAGTATAGGCTTTTAAAATTTCAAGGGTTTTTAAACAATTTTCTTTAGTTCTACCATGAACAATAATATTACAGCCTTGCTCAGCAAGTCCTATAGCTATTTGCTGACCTATACCGCGACTAGAACCTGTTATAAATGCATTTTTTTGCTTTAGATCTATCATTAATTTCTAGTTAGATTTTTTTTGCTAATAAATAAGATTAAAGTTGTTTAAATACTCAATCAATATAAGCACGAATCAGTTCTATTGATTATTAAGCTAAATTATATTTTTAAGCGTTCATAAGCAAACTAAATAAACTGTTATTCCATTTTTAAATCATTCATATTTAAAGTAAATTTGCAAACGATAAATTATAGTATAGCATGAAGATATCATATAATTGGTTAAAGCAATTTTTGAAAATTGACTGGGAAGCTGAGCAAACAGCAGAATTGTTGACTGATTTAGGACTAGAAGTAGAGGGGATTGAGACCGTTGAATCTATCAAAGGAAGTCTGAAAGGAATAGTTGTAGGTGAAGTATTGACTTGTATTCAACATCCGAATGCAGATAGATTAAAAGTAACAACAATAAATATCGGTGGCGATTCGCCTATTCAGATTGTATGTGGCGCGCCTAATGTGGCTGCTGGACAGAAAGTTCCTGTTGCAACTATCGGAACAGTATTATATGATGGTAAAGGAGATTCATTTAAGATAAAAAAAGGAAAAATTCGTGGAGAAGAAAGCCATGGAATGATATGTGCTGAGGATGAATTGGGTCTAGGAAAAGGACATGATGGTATTATGGTTCTTTCAGGCTCTTTAAAAGTAGGTACTCCTTGTGCCGAAGTATTTAATATAGAATCTGATCAAGTGTTTGAAATTGGTTTAACGCCCAATAGAGCCGATGCAATGAGTCACTATGGAGTTGCGAGAGATCTTCGTGCAGGAATGATTCAGCAAGGAAAGCAGTTGGAATTAATTTTTCCCTCTGTAAGTGATTTTCATGTTGACGAACGAAAATTGCGTATTGATATTGATATTGAAAACACAGAATTGGTTCCTAGATATTGTGGGATTACAATTTCAGATATTGAAGTTAAAGCTTCTCCGGAATGGCTTCAAAACAGATTAAAAGCCATTGGATTGAAGCCCGTAAATAATGTTGTAGATGCGACGAACTATGTATTACATGAGTTAGGGCAGCCTTTACATGCATTTGATGCATCTAAAATTCGTGGTAATAAAATTGTTGTAAAAACCTTGGAAACAGGAACTAAATTTATAACTCTAGATGGTGTTGAAAGATCATTACATGAAGATGACATCATGATATGTGATGGAGAGTCTAATCCACTATGTATCGGAGGGGTTTTTGGTGGAATAAATTCAGGGGTAACTGAAAGCACTTCTAGTATCTTCTTAGAAGCAGGCTATTTTAATCCTGTGGCTATTAGAAAAACAGCGAAACGACATGCTTTAAATACAGATGCTTCGTTCCGATTTGAAAGAGGTATTGATCCTAATTTTACTGAGTACGCATTAAAAAGAGCAGCATTATTGATTGTAGAAATTGCTGGAGGAAAAAAATCATCGGATATATTGGATTTCTATCCTAATAAGATTGAAGATTTTCAAGTTTTTATTTCTTATGAACGCATGAATAGATTGATAGGAGATGAAATCCCTAAAGAAACTATAAAAAATATTATAGGTTCATTGGACATAAAATTAAATAGTGAAACAGAAGGAGGACTTGGTTTAACCGTTCCATCATATAGAGTTGATGTGCAACGCGAGGTTGATGTGATAGAAGAAATATTACGTGTATATGGTTATAATAATGTCAAATATTCTCACAAACTAAACACTTCAATCTCGTTTGACGATTTTGATGGCGTTAAAATTGAAAATATTATTGCCAACCAATTAGCATCACAAGGATTCAATGAGACCATGGCAAATTCCTTGACCAAAGCATCTTATATTTCCTTGACAGATAATTTAAATTCTGACAACGATGTTGAAATTTTAAACCCTTTAAGTAGTGATCTAGGTGTAATGCGCCAATCTCTATTATTCAGTGGATTAGAGTCTATAAGTTACAATATAAACAGAAAGAAAAGTTCACTTAAGCTCTTTGAATTTGGGAAGTCATATCATCAATTTGAAAGTGGTAGGTCTGAACAAAAACACTTGACTTTATTTGTCACTGGAAACAGAACAGTAGATAGTTGGGCTTCTGAAAAGAAAACTTCTGACTTCTTTTATATGAAAGGAGTCATAACGACTTTATTGCAGAGAGTAGGAATCCATAAATTAAAAACTTCTCCAACTAAAAACGATGTGTTTTCAGAAGGAATTACACTGAGTCTTGGAAAGATTAAACTTGTAGATTTTGGTGTAGTTAATATATCAATTTTGAAAGAATTTTCAATTAAACAAGAAGTTATATATGCTGACTTTAATTGGGATGCTATTTTAAAAGTAACCAATAGGAAAGGTTTTAAAGTAGACAGTCTGCCAAAATATCCATCAGTTAAAAGAGATTTAGCCTTATTACTTGACAATGCAACAACATTTTCAGAAGTATATACAACCGCTTTCCAGTCTGAGCGTAGTTTATTGAAAGAAGTAGATTTATTCGATGTGTATCAAGGAGATAAGTTACCTGAAGGTAAGAAGTCGTATGCAGTGAGTTTTATCTTACAAGATGAAAGTAAAACATTGAATGAGAAGCAGATTGATAAAGTAATGCAGAAAATGCAACAATCATTTGAGAAAAATTTAAATGCAGTTTTAAGATAGATGTACAAATTTTTTATTCGTCCAATATTATTTTTATTTGATCCAGAAAAAGTTCATCACTTTACCTTTTCCTTTTTGAAATTTGTTTTCAAAATTCCTTTTACATCAAGCATAGTTAAACAAATATATACAATTGACAATCCTCAGTTGGAACGTAAATTATTTGGATTGACGTTTAAAAACCCTGTTGGTCTTGCGGCTGGATTTGACAAGAATGCGTTGTTATACAGTGAGTTATCTAATTTTGGTTTTGGATTTATTGAAATAGGAACTGTTACTCCTGAAGGTCAAGTAGGGAACCCTAAAAAGCGTTTGTTCCGTTTAAAAGATGATCATGGGATTATCAATAGAATGGGATTCAATAACGATGGAGTAGATGCTGTTGTAAAACGTTTAAAATCTCGTAATTCTAATGTTCTCATTGGTGGAAACATTGGAAAAAACACCAATTCTTCAACGGATCAATACACGGATGATTACTTGTATTGTTTCAATGCACTACATGCATATGTTGACTATTTTGTACTGAACGTAAGTTGTCCTAATGTCGGTAGTATGGCAAAATTACAAGACAAAGATTATTTGTTAGAGTTAATTGCAAGTGTTCAGAATGCAAATAAGAAATTCGACATTCAGAAACCTATTTTACTGAAAATTGCTCCAGATTTAAATACTGCCCAACTAGATGAAGTCATAGAAATTATTGTAGAAACGAATTTAGATGGTGTAATCGCTTCAAACACTTCTGTAAATAGAGATGGGTTGAAAGCGTCTAAAGAGAGGCTAGGAAGTATTGGAAACGGAGGATTGAGTGGAAAACCTGTTGCAGAACGTAGTACAAATGTGATTAAATATTTGTCAGAAAAATCTAATAAATCTTTTCCGATTATAGGAGTAGGAGGAATACATACTGCTAAAGATGCCATTGATAAATTGAATGCTGGAGCAGACTTAGTTCAAGTTTATACTGGATTTATCTATGAAGGACCTAGTCTTGTGAAGAAAATCAACAAAGCAATACTTGCAAATTCACAATAGATTAATAATATTGTCGCAATTGAATAGTTGAGGATTTACAGAAATAATAACTCTATTATTCTTAATTCTATTTGTACATTTGAGCAATGAATAAGGTCAAAATCATCGAATGTCCACGAGATGCTATGCAAGGTATTAAATCTCATTTTATACCTTCAGAAGTCAAGGCTCGTTATATCAATTCTTTATTGAAAGTAGGATTTGATACGATAGATTTTGGAAGTTTTGTTTCTCCTAAAGCAATTCCACAAATGCGTGATACTGCGGAAGTATTATCACAATTAGATTTTTCAGAAACATCAAGTAAGTTATTGGCAATTGTGGCAAACACAAGAGGAGCACAAGAGGCAAGTGTATTTGAAGAAATTGATTACTTAGGCTATCCCTTTTCTATTTCTGAGAATTTTCAGATGCGTAATACAAGTAAAACTATAGAACAATCTATCGTTACTCTCAATAAAATATTGAATATAGCAGACAAGACCAATAAAGAAGTCGTAGCTTATCTTTCTATGGGATTTGGGAATCCATATGGAGATCCTTGGAATGTTGATATTGTAGCGAAATGGACAGAAAAATTGGCCAAAATGGGCGTAAAAATTTTGTCCCTTTCTGATACAATAGGGATTGCAGATGGTAAAACGATTTCTTACTTATTTTCTAATTTGATTCCGCAATATCCTACTATTGAATTTGGTGCTCATTTACACACAACACCAACAACTTGTTATGAAAAAGTGGATGCAGCATATAATGCTGGCTGTAATCGATTTGACGGAGCCATTAAAGGGTATGGAGGATGTCCTATGGCAAAAGATGAATTGACTGGAAATATGCCTACCGAAAAACTACTTTCTTACTTCACGGAACATAAAGTAGATACCAACCTTAAACCAATGAGTTTCGAAAGTGCTTATAATGGTGCGTTGGAAGTGTTTTAGTGTTTAAAATATTTTAAAATTATTAAAATCCATAAATAGATAAACCCCAAAGAATATTAAAATTACAAGAACTAATGTGAAAGTTAAAGTTCTTATCCTGTAAATCCTCCCTCTACTACGAATATTCTCTTTTATAATTTCAAGTTCTTCTTCTGTTGGTTTACCGAAGTTGTATTCTGTTTTTTGATATTCTATTTCAGGCTTATAATCTCCATTTTCCAAGACTTACCTCTTACTTTTCTTAAAGCACGGTTTTTCTTGATTGTTTGAATCATGTCTAAAATATGTTCTGCACTACTCATATCTAATCAAATTTACTCTATAAGTGTTATAATTACAAAGTATTGTTATATTTTTTACCTGAATCTAGGTAAGTCAGCAAGCTTGAAAGATTCAAAATAGAGATATAATAATGTAAAAATAATAATTGAAGTAATTAATGTGAGAATTAACACTCTCAATCTTTCAATTTTAGCTCTACTACGAATATTTTGTTTTATGATTTCAAGTTCTTTTATGTTACTTCTAGGGAATCATAATCGATTTCTTCAGGTTTTGCAGAGCTAATAATCTTAGTTTTTCCTCTATAATAAGAGTTTAATTATTTAAGATTTGTCTTAATATTTTACATTAATCCTGCACCGTGCATAATAGTATTGAATTGGTTAATACTATATAAGTGTTGATAAAGCGTAAAATGTTACAGAATTGAGATTCTATTTCAATAAAAACCCTTTCAACTCATTATAAGAACTGATACTCGTTGCAACTTTCTTTTTATCAAGTACAGCCTTTATCTGTGCAGGAATTTCAATTTTAGCGACAATAGTTTCATCCATCACTGGCAAAAATTTTACGGGATGTGCCGTTTCGAGAAATATATATTGTGTGTTATCTCCTTCGACTTGCTGTTTTTTAATTCCTAGATAACCTATTGCACCATGTGGATCAGCAATATAATTATACTCATTATATAAGTGCAACATTGCTTTTCGAGTATCTTCATCGGTAAATGAATAGGAGTGAAGGTTGTTTTTTAATTTTTCAAAATCATTGTCATGTAATTTCTCTATTCTTACAAAATTACTTGGATTACCTACATCCATCGCGTTTGAAATCGTCTGGACTGAAGGTTTAGGATGGTAATTTCCAGTTTCTAAATAGGATGTAACTACCTTATTAGCATTCGTCGAAGCAATAAATAATTCAATAGGTAATCCTAATTTCTGCGCCATCATTCCCGCACATATATTTCCGTAGTTTCCACTCGGAACTGAGAAACTTAATTTTTTAGTTTTGTCTTTTAACTGCTTGTAAGCAAAAGCGAAATAAAACATTTGTGGTAACCAACGTGCTATATTTATAGAATTGGCAGAAGTCAATTGCATTGTATCAGTTATAGAAGTGTCTAAAAATGCTGTTTTAACCATTGCTTGGCAATCATCAAAAACTCCATCAACTTCTAGTGCTTTTATATTATGACCAAGCGTTGTCAATTGTTTTTCTTGTACATCACTTACTTTACCACTAGGATATAAAATCACCACATTGACACCTTTCACACCTAGAAATCCACTTGCAACAGCACCTCCTGTATCTCCTGAAGTCGCTACTAAAACAGTTAGTTCATTCGTGTTTTCTTTATTAAAATAAGATAAACAGCGAGCCATAAAGCGAGCGCCAACATCTTTAAATGCCATTGTAGGTCCGTGAAATAATTCTAAAGAATAAATATCCTCTTCGATTGCTACAAGTGGAAATTCAAATTGTAAAACATCTTCAATAATAGATTTTAAGTCTTGCTCTGGGATTTCACTTCCTATGAATTGCTTGATCAATTCGTAAGCAATCTCATTATTAGAATACGACTCAATATTTTTAAAGAATGTATCTTCTAAAGGCGTTATGTCATCTGGGAAATATAAACCTTTATCAGGAGCCAATCCTTTTACAACTCCTTCTTCGAAAGATACTTTTGGTGAATTATTATTTAGACTGTAGTACTGCATTCTATTTTAGCTTTAATCAATTATTTTAACTCCTTCTGTATTAATTTTTGATACATAAACATCAAATTTGATTCCAGTTTTTGAGTAGACATCATGCATCGCATCAGCAACTTTATGTGCAATAGTATTTCCTTTGCAAAGTGAAAAAATGGAAGGTCCAGAACCAGAAATTCCACATCCTAATGCACCATTTTCGAGCACTACATCATGGACTTCCTTAAAATATGGGATTAATTGAGATCTATAAGGTTCAATTATATGATCATGTAAAGAATCTGCAATCAATTCATAATTACTTGTATACAATCCACTAATTAGACTACCGACATTTGCCCATTGTTTTATGGCATTTGATAGTTCAATTTTATAAGGAAGAATTCCTCTTGCTTCTGAAGTTTTAATTTCAATCTGAGGATGGATTATCGTTGCATACAATTCTGATGGAGTAGGCAATTCAACTATTTTTAAGGGTTGTATACTTTTAACCAACGTAAATCCTCCAAAAATTCCAGGAGCAACATTGTCTGCATGTTCGACACCACTTGCGATAGCTTCGCCTTTCATTCCAAAAAGTGTTAATTGCTGTTTGTCAAACGGTTTTCCGAGTAATTCATTGATTGCAAATACAGTTCCTGAAGCACTCGCTGACGAACTGCCAACACCACTTCCAGGCTTTATATTCTTATAAATTTCTATTTCTACTCCAAATTCGGCTTTTGCTGCTTCCAAAATTGCCAATGCAGCAACTCCTGCAACATTTTTATTTGTTTCAAATGGTAAAGTAGCACCGACAATTTTGGTAATTTTAACACCTTTCTCTTTTGTCTTTCGGACAACCATTTCATCACCTATAGTGTCTAAGCAGAAACCTAATACATCATATCCGCAAGAAACATTGGCAACCGTTGCTGGTGAAAATATTTTTATTTCATTCATAATCAATTACTTATTTCCTATTCTAATAATATCTGCAAATAATCCTGACGCTGTAACATCTGCACCAGCACCAGCACCTTTAATAATTAAAGGTTGTTTATTATATCTGTCTGTATAAAATAACACAATATTATCGGAACCATCCAAATTGTAAAAAGGATGATCAGAAGCAATATGCTGCAATCCAACTTTTCCTTTACCATTGTTATATTCGGCTACATATTTCAATCTACAATTTTTCTTTTCTGCATCAATTCTTAACTTATTGAAGTGAAATGCATTTGGTTGTAAAGTATTCATAAAATCTTCAACAGAATCAGCTTCAATAGAATCTTTTGGCAAAAAGGAGTCATTTTCAATAGCCTCCAATTCCAATACATTTCCACTTTCTCTTGCCAAAATAAGAATCTTTCGCATTACATCTACACCACTTAAATCAATTCTTGGATCTGGTGCTGTAAAACCTTGAATTCCTGCTTCTTTTACCACTTCATAAAATGAAGTTTTGGCATCGAAATTGTTAAAAATATAGTTTAAACTTCCTGAAAGAACTGCTTCAATTTTATGAACTCTATCACCAGATAAGATTAAGTTTTTCAAAGTGTCTATGATTGGTAATCCTGCACCTACATTGGTTTCAAATAAGAATGGCGCATTGTATTTTTTTGACAAATGTTTCAACTCTTGGTATTTTTCATATTCTGACGAACAAGCAATTTTGTTACAGGTTACAACGGCAATACTATTTCGTAAATAATCAGCATATCGTGTTGAAATCTCTCTGTTGGCCGTATTATCTATAAAAATGCTATTGCGATAATTCAATTCTTTAACCCTATTTAAAAATGAATCTAAATTGAGTGTTTCACCATTATCAATTAAGTCTTCTTTCCAATTTTCTAAATCAATTCCATCAGGATTGAAATACATTTTTTTAGAATTGGAAATACCTATAACTCTTACATCAAGTTTTTGCTCGTCTTGAAGAAATTGTTGTTGTTTGCGAATCTGTTCTAATAATTTCCCTCCAACATTTCCAACTCCAATTGCGAATATATTTAACTGTTTATTATTTCCTTCAAAAAATGTATTATGGAGTGTGTTCAATGCTTTTTTAATATCTTTTTGTTCTACAACGGCAGTAATATTTTTTTCAGAAGCACCTTGAGCAATTGCCCTGATATTCACATTATTACGCCCTAAAGTACTAAACATTTTTCCACTGACTCCTTGATGGTTTTTCATGTTTTCACCTACCAATGCTATAATTGAAAGGTTGTCTTCAATTATCAATGGATCTATAATATTTTGACCCATTTCGTAAGCAAACGATTCATTGAATAATTTTTCTGCTTTACCAACATCACAACTATTAATTCCCATACATAAAAAATGTTCAGAAGAGGCTTGAGTTACTAATGAAACATTGATTTTAGCATCAGAAAGCACTTCTAAAATACGCTTGGTAAATCCTGGAATTCCAATCATCCCAGTTCCTTCTACTGTCAGTAAAGCGATATTTTCTATATGACTTATTCCTATGGCAGGAGTAGAATTACCATTTTTCTTACTTGTAATAAGTGTTCCTTTTGCTTCTGGTTCAAATGTGTTTTTTATACGAATAGGAATTTGTTTTTCTAAAACAGGTTGAATAGTAGGAGCGAAGAGTACTTTTGCTCCGAAATGTGACAATTCCATCGCCTCTTGATAAGAAATATGTTCAATAGGCTTAGCTTGTTTAACAAGTTTCGGATTGGCACTATACATACCACTTACGTCAGTCCAAATCTGTAATTCAGAAGCATTTAATGCTTTGGCAAATATAGAAGCCGTATAATCAGAACCTCCACGACCTAATGTAGAATTTTCACCATTAAAAGTTGAAGATACAAATCCTGGAATAAGAAGTATTTCAGACTTTTGAAGATCACAATAATCTCGAATATTTTTCTCGGTTATGGCAAAATCTACTTTGGCATTTGTATAATTTTCATCAGTGACAATAAGTTCTTGTGCATTTTTAAAGGAAGCATTGAGTTCTCTATACTTCATGGCTTCAGAAATAATATATGATGATAAAATCTCACCAAAACTAGAAACTTTATCATTAGTCTTATTAGTGAACTCATTAATTAAATAGATTCCTTTTAAGATACTCTTTAACTCATTAAAATATTGATTGATCCGAGAAACTACTGATTCTTGTAAGTTGCCTTGAATCAATTTTTGTACTGTTTCAATATGTCTAATTTCAAGAGCATCTATATCTGTTATATAAGAAGTGTCTTTTCTTTCTGCTTTTCTTCCTGATTCCAATAATACATCTGTAGATCCTCCAAGAGCCGATACAACAACGATTATTGGTTCTTTTTTAGAACTATTTATTGCGATATCAATTACTTTACGGATGCTTTCTGCCTTTGCGACTGATGTACCACCAAATTTTAAAACTTTCATCGGTATAGACTTTATATATTGTTATTATTTATAATTAATTGTTTGTTTTGCTTTATCGAATGTAAAACAAATGGAAAATAGGATGATATGTGAAAATATATACCCTAAAGGGTAATAATAATTGTCATCATAGAAATAGACACCATAGAAGTGTTACGTATTGGGCCTGAAAAAAAGGATGTTCTATTTGACATAAGGCAAATGTACTCCTATTTTTTAAAGGGCAATATTATTTTTAAACTTTTATATAATTCATAAAATAAGTTCAATAAATAGTTCAATAATAGTCTATTGATCTTATTTTTTAAATGATTACATAACTGTAAAATCATTTCAAATCTATTAAAACTTCTTTTTTAATAATATCTTCAAATGTTTCTCTTTCACGAATTAAGTAATCTTTTTTATTGTAATAAAGTACTTCTGCTGGTCTGTACCTTGAATTATAATTGGAAGCCATAGAAAAGCAATAAGCACCGGCATTGTCAAAACATAATATATCACCTTCGGTAACTTCATTAATCCTTCTGTTTGAACCAAAGGTGTCCGTTTCGCATATATATCCTACAACTGTATAATAACGTTCTCTTCCTTTGGGGCTAGATAAATTAGTAATATGATGATAAGATTCATACATCATAGGACGCACAAGATGGTTAAACCCACTATCAATTCCTGCAAATACTGTTGAAGTTGTCTGTTTAATCACATTTACTTTTGCCAGAAACTTTCCAGATTCACTTACCAGAAATTTTCCTGGCTCAAACATCAGTGTTAATTCTCTTCCATATTCTTTACAAAATTCATTAAACCTGGCTCCTAGACGTTCACCTAATTCTTCAATATTGGTTTCTATATCACCAATTTTATAAGGAACTTTAAATCCACTTCCGAAATCTACAAAATCTACATTTTTAAATTCCTTTACGGTATCCAATAAAATTTCAGTTGCTCGTAAAAAAGTATCAATATCAAGTATATCAGATCCAGTATGCATGTGGATTCCATTGATATGCATTCCAGTATTTTCTACGACACGTTTAATATGTGGAACTTGATGAATTGAAATTCCAAACTTTGAATCTATATGTCCAACGGAAATTTTATTATGTCCTCCAGCCATTACATGTGGATTAATACGGACACATACTGGAATTTCAGGATGTTTCTGACCAAATAATTCTAAAATAGATAGATTATCGATGTTTATCTGTACACCTAGTTTTGCTACACGCTCTATTTCTTCAATAGAAACACCATTTGGAGTGAAGATTATATCTTTTGGATTAAATCCAGCATTTAGTCCAATCCTAACTTCTTGAGCAGAAACAGTATCTATTCCTGAGCCCATTTTTTTGAACAATCTTAATATCGTAGTATTAGATAGTGCCTTGACTGCATAGTTTATTTTTAAACTTTTTACAGATGTAAATGCATTTGTAATCCGTTTATATTGTGATTCAATTTTTGAAGCATCATAAACATACAGTGGACTATCATATTTTTTTACTAATGATAATAAGAGTTTTCTTTCCATTTTTATTCTTATTTTAGAGTGTGTAAATATAAAAAAAGCCCTGAACAAAAGATACAGAGCTAAGTGAAATAAGTGATTATTGTATTATGTGTATTTCTTGGCTGTTAATTCTGCTATTTTGACAATAACATCTATAGCCTTTTGCATAGATTCCAGAGGGACATACTCATATCGTCCGTGAAAATTATGTCCTCCAGCAAAAATATTGGGACAAGGTAATCCTTTATAAGATAATTGTGAGCCGTCAGTTCCTCCACGTATGGCTTTAATCAAAGGTTTAATTCCTAATTCTTTCATTGCTTCTTCAGCGAGATCAACAATATGCATTACAGGTTTTATCTTCTCACGCATATTGTAATACTGATCTTTAATTTCAACTGAAACTAATTCATTTCCAAGATGTGTATTTAATTCTCTTGCTATTCTGTGAAATAATTTTTTACGCCCTTCAAACGCTTCTATATCATGATCTCTGATGATATATTCTAAAGTAGTTTTCTCAACAGTTCCATCCATAGTATGTAAATGAAAAAAACCTTCGTAGCCATCAGTAGTCTGCGGGATTTCATTGGAAGGTAAAGAATTGATAAAATCATTGGCAATTAAAGTTGAATTGATCATTTTTCCTTTAGCATATCCTGGATGAACAATTTTTCCAATAATGGTAACAATAGCACTTGCAGCATTAAAATTTTCATATTCAAGCTCTCCAATCTGACTTCCGTCCATAGTATATGCCCATTCAGCATCAAACTTTTCAACATCAAATAAATGTGCGCCTTTTCCAATTTCTTCATCAGGAGTAAAGGCAATTCGGATTTTTCCGTGCTTAATTTTAGGATGTTGAATTAGATATTCCATTGCTGTGACAATCTCAGTAATTCCTGCTTTGTCATCTGCACTTAAAAGAGTCGTTCCATCAGTTGTAATGATAGTTTGTCCTTTGTATTGCAGTAAATCATCAAAATAATCAGGTGATAGAATAATATTTTGTTCAGTATTGAGTACAATATTTTTCCCATCATAATTGGGATGAATCTGAGGTTTGATGTTGGTCGCATTGAAATCTGGACTTGTATCGATATGGGAAATAAATCCTATAGTTGGTACTTCATGGTTTACATTACTTGGCAAAGTTGCCATGATATAGCAATTCTCATCTAGGGATACATCATGCATCCCTATTTGTTTTAATTCCTTGACCAATATACGGGCGAGATCCCATTGTTTCTCAGTACTCGGAAAAGTGGAACTGTTTGGGTCTGATTGTGTATCAACCTTAATATATCTTGTGAAACGGTCTATGATATGCTGCATTAAAATATATTTATTATCAAATGTAAATAATTTATGAGTTGCTGATGCCTTAGAATTTTATTTATAGGATGTTTTATAAAATTTTTATGGTATTAAATATACTTATGGATTCACATAATCTTTTTTCAATATTTTGATTTCCATAAATCTCTGCTGAAGCCAATAAATAGGAATCAAATGAAGTTTTTATGTATAAATTAAAAATATGATATTCAAGTTTTCCTTTTTTGCCTTTAGACAAACTCCAATATGTTGGATGCCCAAGAAATGTTATAAGTTTAGAATTGACTACTTCTAAATCTGTCTGAGAATTGATTTTTGAAATAAATCCCTCATCAAAATTTAATTCTCCCATTTTCCAAGAAGTATCAATGATATAGGAGTCAGATAGTTGTTTTATTGTGTCAGCAGTAAATATGTCAGATTGATATTCGTCAAAATATAATTTCGTTTGCCATCGTATAGGAATGCTAATTTTATAATTTTTCTTAATGTCTCTATATTCTTTTGAGTTTGATAAGTCAATAGAATTGGAGCAGTTAAATTCTTTTTCTAAACTTGATTTTTTATGACAACTTATCGTTGTAATTAAAATGAATAATAGTAGCATCAATTTTAATTTCATATTGTATCTTTATTGTTGAAATTTCATCAAAAATAATCAAAATAATTCATGAAACATGCATGTTAAAACTTTTATCCCTGAATGGAGTAATTAATATAAATGATGCTACTTTTAAACAGTATTTCGACTTACTTCGGCTCTGCTCAGTGACCATTTTTCAGTGATTGAAGTTCAATATAAACAATGTCGAAGTATTACTATTTAAAAAAACATATATGAAAGCACTTGTAATATCTGGTGGAGGAAGTAAGGGAGCGTTTGCAGGAGGTGTAGCTGAATATCTTATTAAGGAGAAAAAGAAAAAATACGATATCTTTTTAGGTACTTCTACTGGAAGCCTGATGGTTTCTCATCTTGCTTTAGGAAAAATTGATACATTAAGGGATATGTATACTTCTGTAAATCAAAGAACTATATTTAGCAATAATCCATTTGTTGTAAAAAGAGTCGATGGACATAAAGTTGTAAGTATCAATCACCTGAATGTGATTTGGAATTTTATAATGGGAAGAAAAACATTTGGAGAAAGTAAAAACTTACGGAAGTTAATTCGTAAAAAATTTAGCGAAGAAGAATTTAATATATTAAAAGCAAGTGATAAAGAAGCTATTGTTACTGTGTCTAATATTACGCAAAATCAGGTTGAATATAAATCGGTGAATGATTATAGTTACTTAGATTTTTGTGATTGGATTTGGGCTTCTTGCAATTACGTTCCGTTTATGAGTTTGCTTCATAAGGATGGCTGTCATTATGCTGATGGTGGATTAGGTTGCCTTGTGCCAATTCGAGAAGCGATTAATAGAGGCGCTAAAGAAGTAGATGTAATCATTCTTGAAACTGAAATTACTCAGGTCAATCGAATTCCTGCTAAAAACCCTTTTTCAGTGCTTATGAATTCGTATGCATTTATGATGGATCATGTTGAAAAACATAATATTACGATTGGTAAATTATCTGCAAAACAAAATGATGTGAAACTCAACTTATATTATACTCCTACAATCCTTACAAGCAATTCTCTTGTATTTGACAAGAAATTAATGACTCAATGGTGGAAAGATGGTTATTCATATGCTGCTACTCAGCATAACGACGAAATGAATACGTTAAAATTTGATTTAGAATAAAACTTTAAAAGGCAATTCTTTATCCACATACATATTAGATCCTGCTTGCGTCTCTCTTTTAGTATTGGTAAATTCTTTACTTTCAATCCCTTTTTTAACAGATGTACCTTTGTTTCCAGTAGTAATAAAAGTTATTGCACGTTCAAGTAATGGTTCCGTTGCTTCTCCTAGTACTCCTAGATTATCTCTGTCTTCCGCAAGTAAAATGGTAGGTTCTATACCTTCTATATGATTCTCTCCAAGTTTATTCTGAACTTCTAGAACCAGTGGTTGCAATGCCCAAGTGTGGTTAGGATTGACTCCTTGAATATTAAAATTGCCAGAATCATATAATGTAACAGATCCGAAAATTTTGCCTTCTGTTTTTGTCCCAATAGTTGTAACATCAATATATGGATTCAATCCATTAATAACAAGTTCACTTGCAGATGCGGAACCTCCTGTGATAAGAATAACTACTTTGGAAAAATTCAAACTATTTATGGATGGACCACCAACGATTTGATCTACAAAATTGTTTATGATTAAATCAGGTCTATTTTCTTCGTAATAGCTTTGCCATTTATTATTCCATTTTTCTTTAATAAATAACTCATCATTGAATTGGCCAGTAATCATACTTGCAAGATACGTTCCGGTTCTTACTGAACCTCCTGGATTATACCTGAGATCTACTACTAAATCTGTAACACCATCACTTTTAAACGAAGCAAATACATCATTTAATTGTGAGTCAAACGCACTTGTAAATCCATTGTACATTAAATACCCAATCTTTTTTCCTGAAACCTCAATCACACTAGAAGTTAATATTGGGTTTTCTTGAATTTCACTTTTGGTTAAATCAACACTTAATCCATTATCAGTTGGATTCCCATTATTATAATCTGCTAAATTTAATGTGTAAGAACTTGTAGAAAACAATAATTGCCTATAATTAGATGTTGTTAGTTGAGTTCCATTTACAGCGTAAAAAATAGTACCTCTTTGAATGTTTTTAGTTGCAGCATCAGATCCTGGAATAATATATCGGACATAACCGAAGATATCTGTTTCACTTCCAGTTTCATATACCAATCCAAATTCTACTCCATTAGTTCCAGAGATTCCTTGATTCAATTGTTGGCCTAAAGCAATATAATCATCAACAATCCATGAATATTTATCTATAGTAGGATAATCATTCAATAAGTCTGAATAAAATAACTCTTCTGGATCTTTACCTTCTAAAAAAGCATTTAATTGTTCTTGTGTTGAAAAACGCTGATCAGATAAATCTGGTAAATCTTGCTGCCATAAGTAATATGCATTTAATCCTTTCCATATAAAATTTTGAACTTCAAGATCAGATGGAATATTATTTTCATCATCGCTACAAGCAACTCCAACAAAAAGTAGCGCAAATAAAGTAATTATAGAGGTAAATCGTTTCATTTAATGAAGTATAAAGTTATGTGATTAAAGTCGCAAGATACTTAAAATGATTATAAATTAATATGCTGCTTGTTACAAAAACGTAACTTGCTCGTCATAATTGTAACCGAAGCATAAAAAGAAAGATTATCAACTAACTATATTAATGAAGCAATCAGAGTTTTTAAACACCGTAATGCCATTTAAAGATAAAGTCTATAGACTGGCGAAACGATTGTTGGTTTCTAGTGAAGAGGCAGAAGATGCAACGCAAGAGTTGTTTATGAAACTTTGGAATAGAAAAGATAAATTAAGTTCTTATAAAAGTGTTGAAGCATTTGCAATGACAATGACTAAAAATTACTGTTTTGATAGATTAAAATCAAAACAAGCCTCAAATTTATCATTGATTCATAGTAATTATAAGGAGAATGGAACTTCCCTAGACAGGAAAACAGAATTGAATGATAGTGTATCAATCGTACATCAATTGATCGCCAAGTTGCCAGAGAATCAACGGATAATCATTCAACTTAGAGATGTAGAGGAATACGAGTACGAAGAAATTAGTAAAGTCCTTGATATAAAGCCAACAGCGGTTAGAGTTGCGCTATCAAGAGCCAGAAAAACAATAAGAGAACAATTGATTAAACAACACAATTATGGAATCAATCAAAATTGAGCAATTATTAGAAAAATATGAAAATGCTGAAACTTCACTTCATGAAGAAGCAGTCTTAAAGGATTATTTTAACAATACTACCGTTGCTCCGCATTTACAAGAATACCAAGCATTGTTTGGATATTATGCCGAAAGTAAGAAAGAGATTTATTCGAAACCAATCCAATTAAACACTAAAAAGAAGAATTGGAAATGGTTATCAATAGCAGCCTCAGTAGTATTACTATTTAGCGTTTACACAGGTTATGAAAATAATCAAGAAAGAAAAGAAGCAAGAATTGCTTTTGAAAACACTCAGATGGCCTTTCAATTATTGTCAAAAAACATGAATAAAGGGACAGCAGCGATGGCATATCTAGGTGAGTATGAAACAACAACAAATAAAATTTTTAAACAACAAATAAAATAAGAGAATCATGAAAAAAATAATTTTAATATTCGCAATAGCATTGGTACCATTAATGGGAAGTGCGCAGACATCAATTTTTAATAGTTTTGATGGAAATGATGATGTAACTAAAATATCAGTAAGTAAGAAGGCTTTTGAATTAATGGGAAGATTTGGTGGAGCAAGTGACGAAGCAAGAGAATATGCTGATATGGTAAAAAACCTTGACGGATTGAAAGTTTTTACGACAGAAAATCAGTCAATTGCCGCAGATATGCAGAGTAAAGTAGATAAATATTTGAAATCTTCAAATTTATATGAACTTTTTAGCGTAAACGATAAAGAGGCTAATGTAAAAATTTATGTAAGAGAAGGTAAAGATGATGATCATGTAAAAGAGTTATTAATGTTCGTTAACGGAATAGGAAAGCACATTGAAGGAAATGGATCTGGTCGCAGTGCTGAAGCCGTAATCGTTTCTTTAACAGGAGATATTGACTTGAATAAGATTGCTGAATTAACTTAGAGCATGAATATTTCTGGATCAGAGCATTTGAAAAAAGTAAAAAAATAAAAAAACCTATCACTTCAGTTTGAATAAGAAAATCGAACTGAAGTGGTTATTTTAAAACGAGCATGTTAAAAGTTTAATCATTCAAGTGAATGATTAATTGCGAACAGTAAGTGACAGTTAAAAAACAATAAAATTAAACACATGAAACAATTTTTTAAATATTTTGGAATATTGGTAATGATTGTCATATTTACAATTTCATGTGATGATAATCCATCATTACAGAAATATTATGTTGATAGTCAAGAAAGTGCTGACTTTATTTCATTGGACATTCCAGCAAGTGTTATTGAATTAAAAGATGAGAACACATCAGCAGATGCAATTGAAACACTTGAGTCAATAAAGAAAGTAAACTTTTTAGGGTTTAGATTAACGGATAAAAATATTGTTGAATTTTCTGCAGAAAAATTAAAAGTAAAACAGATTCTTAAAAACCCAAAATACCAAGAATTGATTTCTATAGGAGGTAGTAATCAATCTTTAAGCGTTAAGTTTTTAGGAGAAGATGATGCTATTGATGAAGTTATTATTTTTGGATCAGATAAAGAACAAGGATTTGCTCTTGTAAGAGTATTGGGATCTAATATGGACCCTGCCAAAATGATGCAACTAGCACAAGAAATAAAAGTTGATGGACAAGACAGTTCTTTAAAACAACTAGAATCTTTTATGAAAAATTTCAATTAAAACTATAATTCACTTAACTTTAAGGGCGCTTTGATTTATTCATAGCGCCTTTTTAACTTTAAATTAACGGCATAAAAATTGCAAATAAAGTTATAATTCACGTTCATTGTAACTTTAAAGCATTTTATGGCCCTAAATAAATATTTATCTTTTATATTCTTTTTCCTTTCAATATTTTCATTTTCACAATCGAATAGTTATCGTGCTGAAAAAGAAAAAATAAATGATTTAGTTCATACCAAATTAAATGTGAGTTTTGATATTCCAAATTCGAAATTACATGGTGAAGCATGGATAACGTTAACTCCTCACTTTTTACCGAGTTCTAAAGTAACACTTGACGCGAAAGGAATGTTGATACATTCTGTAAAGATGAATGGAAGCAAAGTGCCTTATAATTATTTCGAAAAAAGATTGTTGGTTATTGATTTAGATAAAACCTATCAAAAGGGTGCTGAATTTACAGTTTATGTCAACTATACATCTCAATCGGATACTTTTAAAAATGATGAAAAAGGATTGTATTTTATTGACCCAAGAGATGAAGACCCAAACAAACCTACACAGATATGGTCAGAAGGAGAAACAGAACATAATAGTAAATGGTTTCCGACGATTGATGCTCCTAATCAAAAATCATCTCAAGAAATTTCTCTTACCGTTCCAGAAAAGTATGTTACGCTTTCTAATGGATTGCTGACAAATGAAAAAAGGAACACAGACGGTACACGAACTGATACTTGGAAACAAGACTTAAAGCATGCTCCATATTTATTTTTTATTGGAGTTGGAGAGTTTAGTGTTATAAGAGACCAATGGAAAGGAAAAGAAGTGAACTATTATGTAGAAAAGGAATATGAGTCATTAGCCAGAAATATTTTTGGAAAAACACCAAGAATGCTTCAGTTTTTTGAAGATTTATTGGGCGTTGAATATCCTTGGGATAAGTATAGTCAGATTGTGGTAAGAGATTACGTAAGTGGCGCTATGGAGAACACTACAGCAGTTGTCCATTCTGATGTAGCATATCAAGAATTAGGAGAATTGGTTGATGAAAATGTGCAGGAGAGTGTGATTTCTCATGAGGTAATTCATCATTGGTTTGGTGATTTAGTTACCGCTGAAAGTTGGAGTAATCTTGCTATGAATGAAGCATTTGCTAGTTATGGAGAGTACTTATGGAACGAGCATGAATACGGCAAAGACGTTGCAGATCATTGGATGATCAAAGAAAAAAATAAGTATTTAGACGGAGCCAATGAAGGTAAGAAATTAATACGCTTTAAATACGATAGTCCGAATGATCTATTTGATCAAGTGAGTTATGAAAAAGGAGGGCTTATACTACATATGCTAAGAAATTATCTTGGCGATAAAATGTTTTTTGCAGGATTAAAAAAATACTTAATCGATAATAAATATGGTGCAGCAGAGTCACATCACCTGAGACTGGCTCTTGAAGAAGTAAGTGGAAAAGATTTAAATTGGTTTTTTAATCAATGGTTTTTAGGGAAAGGTCACCCAAAGGTTCAAGTAACAAGCATTGTGGGACAATTCGAAAACAAAATTGAAGTCTATCTAAGGCAAGTAGAAAATGTATTTGAATTTCCAATAACCATTGAAGTATACGAAGAGAAAGGTATGTCTTCTCATGAAGTTTGGGTAGATTCTACTGAGGAGGTTTTTGAATTTGCAATTAGTTCTAAAGTGAAATTGGTTAATATAGGCTCTTCTGATGTATTGCTTTCAGAAATTACACAGCATAAAACATTAGAAGAGTATTTATATCAATATAAACACGCACAGAACTATATAGATAGAAGAGATGCAATTTTATATATTTCAGAGCATCAAGAAAACAAAAAGGCGTTTAGAGTGCTTTCAGACGCCCTTAATGACAAGTCCATGCACTTGCGTATATTGGCATTGGAAAAAATAGATTTTGTTAATAAATATAGTAAAGGAGATGCTATAAAAGCGGTTGAAAATCTAGCAAAAAATGATTCAGAAACATTAGTTCAAGCAGCAGCGAATATCACATTGGCAAAATTGGTGGATCCAGCATATATACCGCACTTTATAAAAGCTTTAAATAGCAAGTCTTACAAGGTTATTGAAAGCGCGGTAGTTGCGTTATATCAGCTTGATAAGTTAAATACACTACAGAAAATAGAAGCATTGCCAGAAAAAGTAAGAGATAACATGTCAAATGTCCTTACAGGATATTATCTCGAAACCAAAGATGTTAAGAACATGAATTTCGTATCGAAACACTTAATTCAAGGATTGTTTTTTACACAAGATAGAAAAACTTCCAATGCTTATAAAGATGCATTTGTATGGATTTCAAAAAGTGATAGTAAAGAGGCAATTTCCAATCTTGTAGAGAGTTTAGTCAATTCAGGAATTAAATTCAATAAATTCGGTGGAGATGCTGCAGCAATGAATTTCTTACGTCAAATGAATGCTGTGCAGAAAGAAATGAATCACTCTAATGAAGAAGAGTTAATTATGATCATACGTAAAGGCATGGCGCAACTTGTCAATTAATGCAAGTAGCTCTTAAAAGTGCCATTTTTATAAAAAACAACAATTTTATCAATTTCTGAATTTTCAGAAGATTTTTTAGAAATACTAGAAACAGTAACTTTTTCTTGATTTGGAGATGGAGTAGGAGAAATCCTTTTTTCGATGGTTTTAGGAAAATCACCTTTTCCATTTAATAACCAATACAATTCTACAGTTGGATATTTATCTAGCACCTTCATCACGAAATCCAAACTTGGTTTATTCCTTCCAGATAATAAATGCGAAATACTTGAGCGCTGAATAGTAATAGAATCTGCTAATGCAGTTGCAGTTAAATTGTAATATTCCATTACTTTTTTTAGTCTCTCCGAAAATTCAAGATTGTTTACCATTGTAACACATTAGACGCTATTACAAATGTAAACTTTCAAAAACTCATATACAACGATTTTATTAAAAGAATATTTATATGAAATAAAAACTTTATATAAATAGCGTTAATTAACTAAAATTAAGTTATTTATAGTTTGTATATAGGTTTTACTTATATAAAAAAAACGTAAATTTTATATTCATTTCAAAGATATAGTATTGTAAACATTAATTTTAAAATCCATTTCATTGTTATTACAAATGTAAACTTACGAATGTTTATTTTTGCCATATGAAAGTGTTAGAGTTAGATCAATTAGAGGAATGGTATTCAGAAAATTTTCAATCAAAATTATCTGGAAGGAGAATATTATTTGATGATATATCTCCATTAATTACTGATTTGAATAAAGAATTTCAGAGAAATATTTTGGGATATTCAGTGAATCAGATTCCTATTTATAAGATATCTATCGGGAATGGTTCAAAGAAAATTATGATTTGGTCCCAAATGCATGGAAATGAGAGTACTGGAACGAAGGCATTATTTGATGTGTTCAATTTTCTATCACATCCGAAAGAGTTATCACCTATTGCAGACAATATTTTAGAAAATTGTTCATTGATTTTTATTCCAATATTAAATCCTGACGGATCTATTAATTTTACTAGAGAAAATGCTGAGGGTATTGATTTAAATAGGGATGCTGTGGATTTAAAAGCGGTAGAGAGTAATATTTTACGCACAATACTTGATGAATTTGAACCTCATTTTTGTTTTAATCTTCATGACCAACGCTCAATTTTTAATGTAGAAAATACTCAGAATCCAGCAATACTCTCATTTCTTGCTCCTTCAGTAGAAGAAACAAGAAAGGTAACACGAGGGCGTAAAGAGACGATGAGTGTTATAGTGTCTATGAATAAGTTGTTGCAGCAAGTAATTCCAAATAGCATAGGAAGATATACTGATGAATATTATCCTACGGCGACAGGGGACAATTTCCAGAAACTTGGATACAATACGATTCTGATTGAGGCAGGTCATTTTCAAAACGATTATGATAGGGAGATTACACGAAAGTTTAACTTTTATGGACTCTTGCAAGGTATTTATACGATTGCAACTGAAGAGAAGCAAGATAATTGGAAACCTTATTTTGACATTCCGAATAACGATAAAAAATATTTTGATGTTATTTATAGAAATGCAAAAGTTATAGAAGACGACAAGGAATTGATAGTTGATGTTGGAATATTGTTTAAATACAAAATTGTAGAGAGTAAACTACTTCAATATGAGCATGTTGAAAAAAAAGGAGACCTATCATCTTACTTTGGGCATAAAGAAATAGATTTGAGTAATAAAACGTTTTCGTAATGATTTATTGAACTTATGGCAATAAAAATTGCTTTTTGTTAAGTATTTTTTATTATTTTTGCAAATTATATTTTCTTACTAAAAACTAATTTATTTATGAAAAAATTTATTTTAGATGAAATAGATCATCAGATACTTGATATTCTAATTGATAATGCTAGAACACCTTTTACAGACATTGCTAAGAAACTAATTGTTTCAGCAGGTACAATTCACGTACGTGTTAAAAAAATGGAAGAAGAGGGTATTATTATGGGATCTACGCTGACATTAGATTATGAGAAAATGAATTATTCATTTATTGCTCATGTTGGTATTTATCTTGAAAAAACTTCAAAAACAATGGACGTAATTGAAGAGTTACGAAAAATTTCAAACATCACAGTTGCTTATATAACTGCTGGAAAATATAATGTTTTCTGTAAAATTCGTGCCAAAGATACGAATCATGCTAAAGAAATAATTTTTCAAATTGATGATATTGATGGCGTTGCACGTACTGAAACAATGATATCGCTTGAGGAAAGTATAAATGATAAAAAAAGATTGATGCATTCAATTTTTAGAGAGCTTTAAGAAAAATATATATTTCATAAAAGCCTTATCAAAATTGATAAGGCTTTTTTTATGAAGTTTTGTTTTTTACAGTATATTTATCCCTCTAAAAACGACAAATTATCATTACATATAAAAAACATAATTTAACTGACAATCAGTTAGTTGATTTATACAAGTCACTTCTCAAGCCGAGAATGATTGAAGAGAAAATGTTAGTCCTACTACGTCAAGGTAAAATCTCTAAATGGTTTTCAGGTATAGGACAAGAAGCGATTGCTGTAGGCGTTACGTCATCTTTGGATAAAGATGAATACATCTTGCCTATGCATAGAAATCTAGGTGTTTTTACAACAAGAGAAGTTCCGCTTGATAGATTGTTTTCTCAATGGCAAGGAAAAATGAACGGTTTTACTAAAGGTAGAGATCGCTCTTTTCACTTTGGTACACAAGAGTATAATATTATAGGAATGATATCTCATTTGGGACCACAATTAGGTGTTGCAGATGGAATAGCATTGGCCAATAAATTAAGAAAAGAAAAGAAAGTTACTGCCGTTTTTTCTGGTGAAGGAGGAACAAGTGAAGGTGATTTTCATGAAGCATTGAATATTGCTTCGGTATGGAGTTTGCCAGTTCTTTTCTGTATTGAAAATAATGGATATGGCTTGTCAACTCCTAGTACACAACAATTTGTCAATCCAGATGTTGCAGATAAAGGTATTGGATATGGAATGGAAAGTTATATTATTGACGGAAATAATATTATTGAAGTTTACAGTAAAATATCAGAATTAACGAAGAGTATTCGTAAAAATCCACGTCCTGTATTGATTGAGTTTAAAACTTTCAGAATGCGAGGACATGAAGAGGCGAGTGGTATCAAATATGTACCCAAAGAATTAACCGAACAATGGGCAGCAAAAGATCCAATTAAGAATTTTCAGAAATATTTATTAGATAAAAAATTGATTACCCTTGATGAGATCTTAGTAATAAAAAAAGGAATCAGTAATGAAATTGATATCAACTGGAAAAAAGCAGTAAAAGAAGAAATTGTTGTTTCTACTACTTCTAATGAACTTTCAGATGTTTTTCAATCATTTGATTATCAACAAGTAAATCCGTCAGATAAAAAGTCTAAAATCCGTCTTGTTGATGCTATATCCCATAGCTTAAGACAGTCAATGGAGAAATATGAAGATTTGGTCATCATGGGGCAAGATATTGCTGATTATGGAGGAGTTTTTAAAATTACCGAAGGTTTTTTAGAACAATTCGGTGAAGATAGAGTTCGGAATACACCAATCTGCGAATCTGGAATTATTGAAACTGCTTATGGATTATCACTTAATGGAATCAAAAGCGTTGTGGAATTACAATTTTCAGATTTTGTGACTTCAGGATTTAATCCAGTTGTAAATCTATTGGCAAAATCATTTTATCGTTGGGGACAGAATGCAGATATTGTATTGAGAATGCCTTGTGGAGCAGATGTAGGTGCTGGACCATTTCATAGTCAGACAAATGAGGCTTGGTTTACTAAAACTCCTGGATTGAAAGTTGTATATCCTGCGTTTCCTCAAGATGCTAAAGGGTTACTCGCTACGGCAATTAATGACCCGAATCCTGTATTGTTTTTCGAGCATAAAGCAATTTACAGATCTATATATCAAGAAGTCTCTGATGATTACTTTACAATCCCATTTGGGAAAGCAAATCTATTAAAAGAAGGAAATGAAGTAACAATTATTTCTTACGGAGCGGGAGTTCATTGGGCTTTAAAATCATTGGAAATGTTGACTCTTTCTGCTGATTTGATAGATTTAAGAAGTTTACAGCCTTTAGATACCGAAATGATTTATGAGTCTGTAAAGAAAACAGGGAAAGTTATTATTCTGCAAGAAGACAGCCAGTTTGGAGGAATTGCTTCTGATTTATCAGCGATGATTACTGAAAACTGTTTTGAATTTCTAGATGCTCCAGTTAAACGTTGTGCAAGTATTGAAACACCTATACCTTTCGCGAAACAATTAGAAGATGCATATTTATCAAAAAGCCGTTTTGTGGCTGATTTACATGAACTTATGAAATATTAAATGCTTGAACATTTTTTTCAATGTCCCTACTGTTGGGAAGAGATTTCATTTTTGTTAGACTCTTCTATTTCTTCTAATGAATATATTGAAGACTGTGAAATATGCTGTAATCCTATTGAAACAAGTGTTAAGTTTGAAAATGAAGTTTTAACCTCATTTGAAATAAAAAATTTAGAACAGTAGTTATGGATATTATGTATACTTTGGATATTATCGGAACTTTTGCGTTTGCAATTAGTGGAGCATTAGTTGCTTCAAATAAAAAGTTTGATTTATTTGGTGTGCTAATTATAGCATTTGCTACTGCAGTTGGAGGAGGAATGATGCGAGATGTTCTTATCAATGCACATCCTATTAACTGGATAGGAGAATTAAATTATATCTGGACAATTTTAATTGCTGTTATATTTACTTTTTTATTCAAAAGTAAAATTGCTCCATTGAGTAAAACGATGTTTTTATTTGATACTATTGGGATCAGTGTTTTTACGCTTCTTGGTATCCAGAAAGGGTTAGATTATGATTTACATCCTTTTATTGCAGTGGTTATGGGAATGGTGTCGGCAGTGATGGGAGGAGTCATACGAGACGTATTGAGTAATGAAATTCCGTTAATTTTCAGAAAAGAAATTTATGCTTCAGCCTGTCTTGCAGGTGGTGTTGTATTCTTAATCTGTAATTACTTTAATCTTCCTGAAGTAGTAAAGATTTTGACTACAATGATTACCATTATTGGGATACGTATTGTTGCGGTAAAATACCATTTAGAACTGCCAAAAATCAAAGATGATTTATTTGGAAAATAATCCTTTATTCAATTGAAACCAACCGTTCATCAATTGAGTTTAACAATTTATTAGTTAAATTTAACTTGATATTAAAAAAAAATCATTATCTTACATTAGTATTATTGCTAGTAATATTAAAAAATCTCTTTTTTTAGGTTTGCAAATGTAAATTTCTTATTTACATTCAGTTAATCTATTTAAGATATTAATTTAAATTGAAAAAGAAATGAAAGATTTATCTTCGCATAAAAAAATCGCCCTAATTTTAATTATTGTTATTCCATTTTTGTTTTCAGCTCCACTATTTAGTATGCTGTATGAAATGCTTATATAGTTAGTTTATTATTTAATATAATCATCAGAGGAGTTAGTTTCCTACTAATGATTATATAAGCCCTGGAACCATTCTTTATCAATAAAAGAAGAATGCAGCATACAAAACTTGTAAATGCAGTAGTACGCCAAGCAGGAGTATTGTAATACAACGCTGTTTAGGCAACTGGAAGTACAGTAATAATTTCTTCTCCCATATATGCCTGTTTTAAATAGGCCATTATTCCCATTAAATTCCAGATAAGCGCTACACTACTGATCACCTAAAATCCAGTTGTTGGCTAGTTCATTGAATTGGTTATAATTAGTTGATTTTAGGTTAGTTAAGGAATATGAAATTAACAGAAAACTTCAATATTTACTATTCAAAATCACTACAAATTAACAACTATTCATAAATAAATGCTGTAAACCCTTTATAAAGGTTGTATCTTCGCAAGATTAAAAATATAGAAAAATGTCTGTAGTTTCTGCCATAGAATTAGAAGAGAGAAAAAAAGGGAAAGATTTATATAGTTATCAAAAAGGTGCTATTAATAAAATTTTCAAGGCTTTTGAAGATGCTCCAGATGACTATCATTTATTGTATCAGTTGCCGACAGGTGGAGGAAAAACAGTTATTTTTTCTGAAATAGTAAGACAGTATTTAAAGCATCATAAAAAGAAAGTTTTAGTGCTTACACACAGAATTGAACTGAGTAAGCAGACTTCTAATATGCTGACAGAATTCGGTGTTTCTAATAAGGTAATTGATAGTAAAGCAGACCTTAGTGACCAAAATGAGTATAGTTGTTTTGTCGCTATGGTAGAGACATTGAACAATAGGTTAAATGATAATAAACTAGATATTTCTGATGTCGGTCTTGTTATTATTGATGAAGCACATTACAATTCATTTACTAAAATATTTAAGTTTTTTGAAACGTCATTTTTATTAGGTGTAACAGCAACTCCTTTAAGTTCTAATGTTAAACTTCCGATGAAGGATAATTATGATGAACTTATTGTCGGTGAAACGATTGAATCACTCATTGAAAATGAGTTTTTGTCAAAAGCAGAAACCTACTCATACAACGTAGGACTTACTTCGCTAGAAGTAGGGACCAATGGTGATTATACTGTAAAATCTTCTGAAGATTTATATACCAATAATGATATGCTTTCTAAGTTGTTACAATCATATCAAGAACATTCTATTAAGAAAAAGACATTAATTTTCAATAACGGAATCAATACTTCAATACATGTATATGAAGCGTTTAAAGCTGCAGGGATTCCAATAGCACATCTTGACAATACAGTTTCCAAGAAGGATCGTAAAATGATCTTAAAATGGTTTAAGGATACGCCTCATGCAGTATTAACTTCAGTGAGTATCTTAACGACTGGATTTGATGAGCCGACTGTCGAAACAATTGTATTAAACAGGGCAACTAAATCTCTTGGGTTATACTATCAAATGATCGGTAGAGGCTCTCGTATTCTTAAAAATAAAAATACTTTTAAGATTATAGATTTAGGAAATAATTTACATCGATTCGGTCCTTGGGGAGCAAACTTGAATTGGCAGAAAATATTTAATTCACCGAGTTATTACTTAGACAATTTATTGAGTGATGAAGAGTTGGAAGGGAATTTTCGCTATGAAATGCCGGAAGAATTAAGAGAGCAATTTGCTAAATCTGAAGATATATACCTTGATATTAAGAAAACATACATAAGTACAGTAAGTCAAGGACAATCTTCAAAGGCAGTACTTGAAAAATCAATTGAACATCATGCTAAAATGTGTGCTGAAAATAGTGAGGATGTATATGATGCTTATGAATTAGCAAAGAAACTAGGAGATGATATTGATCATCGACTAGATCGCTATGCAAAATGCATCAGTCGAAGTACACATAATTTTATGGATTGGTTAAGAGATGATTATCGTAAAAAATTGCGTGCACATTTACGTGAAAATTTTGATACAATTTATGAAGGAATTCACGGTCATCCTCCTGTAGATTAGTATTCGTTAAATTTCCAAGCAATAATTCTGCTTTTCTTATTTCCTTGAGACATTTTAATGACATGATGCGTAGTTTTTAACTTATCTAATTGCTTAATTAGTTTAGGTAAATTCTCTTTTTTAGAAGCCAAAGTCGTGAACCATCCAACTTGTGTTTTAAATTGAACACTTTGTTTTATCATTCTTTTAATAAACAATGCTTCGCCACCATTACACCATAATTCGTTGGATTGACCTCCGAAATTTAGTTCAAGACTCTCTGAGTCGTGTAGGCTTTTTAATTTTCGTAGCGTTCCTTTTGTTGCTTCTTCTTTCGAACTATGAAATGGAGGGTTACACATCGTAAAATGATAATATTCCTTGTCTTTTATAACTCCTTGAAATATATTGGCATTATCATTCTGAAGTCTTATCTCAATATTCTTGGCTAGGTTTTTAGTCAATTTCACATTGGATTGAGCACTTTTTACGGCTACTTGATCAATATCAGCACCTACCATTTCCCAGTTGTATATCTGTGAGCCTAAAATAGGATAGATACAATTGGCTCCAACACCAATATCCAATCCTTTAATATCTTTTAAAATCTCATCACTGGTCAATAAATCATTTAAAACATGAATGTAATCAACACGTCCAGGAATAGGAGGACAGAGATAATTGTCTGGAAGATTCCAATCTGTAATCTTATAATGATGTTTTAAAAGTGCCTTATTTAAGTGTAAAACCGCTTCTGGATTGGAAAAATCGATGCTTTTAGTTTGATGATTATTTAGAATTACAAACTTCTTAAGTTCATTATGAGCCTTACTAAGCGTGTCAAAATCGTAGGATTCGTTGTGTATATTTTCTGGATGCATGGAAAAATTTAAAGAATAAATTATTTTTTGTAAAGATACCTAATTATATGATTCAGTCGTAAATAAACGTACCTTTGCACTTTTATAATTTATTAGATATGTCAACATTTATTGAGCTAGGAATTCGTAAAGAATTTATAGAGGGATTGAAAGAATTGGGAATTAAAGAGCCTACAGAGATCCAAGAAAAAACAATTCCAATCTTATTACAATCTGAAACAGATTTTGTCGGGCTTGCTCAGACAGGAACTGGAAAAACAGCTGCTTACGGACTGCCAATATTACACCATATTGACACGTCAAAGCCTGAAATTCAAGCCTTGATTTTATCTCCTACAAGAGAATTGGTACAACAAATAAAAAAGCAACTCTTTAAATTCACGAAGTATGTTGATGAGAAAATATTCGTAGAAGGAATCTACGGAGGTGAAAAGATCGATATACAAATCAAAGCCTTAAAACGGACTACACATGTTGTGGTAGCAACTCCTGGAAGATTGATCGATATGATTGAAAGAGGGGATGTTGATATAAAAAATATCAAAACATTGGTGCTGGATGAAGCAGACGAAATGTTGAGTATGGGTTTTAAACAAGATTTAAATAGAATCTTAAAATTCACAACTGGATCAAGAAGTACTTGGTTGTTTTCTGCTACTATGCCTGATGAAATTCAACATATTATTAAAAAATATATGTCTTCAGACGCTACTAGAATTGAAGTGAATAAAAACGTATTGGTAAATGCGAACATCACGCATCAATTTATAAAAACTACTGTAAAGGAGAAAAATGAATTACTTATTAAATTATTAGAAACAAGAGGTCAACAAAGAGGAATTATTTTCTGTAGAACAAAAGCAGGAACTCAAAACTTGACTCGGTTTTTAAAAGAGGAAGGCTTTTCAGTGGGAGCATTAGAAGGGGATATGCAACAGAGAGATCGTGAGAAAGCGATGCGTGCATTTAAAAATGAAAACACTCAGATATTAATATCGACAGATGTATCTGCAAGAGGAATCGATGTAAATGATTTAGCTTTTATCATTCATCACCAACTGCCAGAGAATTTAGAATATTATACACACAGAAGCGGTAGAACGGCTAGAGCTGGTAAAACAGGTTATTCTATTGCATTAATTATTCCTAACGAATTACAAAGAATACAAGAAATAGAAAAAGGATTGGGAATTTATTTCAAGGAAAAAACACTTTAATCATTGATTTACAGATAATTAATTAATTTTTTATTTTCTCAAACAAGACGAATCTATAAAATTCAAATAGAATCCTTATATTTGCAACTGTTTCAGAGTAAAAAACGCTACATTATAGGGAATTACTGATACAAATTATATTAAAACTTAAAACTAGAATTAGAGTACATGGCTGGATCACAGGAGACATTTGGTAAAAAAGAAAGAGAGAAGAAACGTCTAAAAAAACGTGAAGAAAAAAAGAAAAGAGCATTAGAAAGAAAATCAAATCCTACAGGAAATGAGTTTGTTTATGTGGATGAATTTGGAAATCTAACTGATACGCCAATGGACCCTGCTAATAAAATTAAAGTTGAAGCAGAAGACATTATATTAGGAATTCCTAAAAAAGAAGATAGAGACGAAGAAGAAGAATCTGCTAAAGAAGGGAAAGTATCATTTTTTGATACTTCTAAAGGTTTTGGTTTTATTCTTGATTCAAGAACACAAGATAAATATTTCGTTCACGTAAGTGGATTGATAGATGAAATTGCTGAAAATGACAAAGTTACTTTTGAACTTGAAAGAGGATTAAAAGGAATGAATGCAGTGAGAGTTAAAAAGATCTAAATATTAAATATTATATATATAAAAGACTGCTTTAAAGCAGTCTTTTTTTTGTTTAAGAATTCTTCTCTTCAATCCATTTTGAAAGGTATTTGGTACTTTTTAGAGTATGGTGCTTTAACATTGAGCCTGTAAAATTATGTAATCTATGGCTGTTTAATTCCGTATGACTAAATCGAATTTTCTCTAAAAATACATTTTCAAATAAAGAAACTTCAAAACATTGATTGATAATAGTTACACCATTTTTCTGTGCTTGGATCCATTCCTTTTTATTTTCAAATAATTCTATAGCCTTATCTACAAATTTTTCTAAATCATTCTCTATAAATCCATTCCAATCATGATTTTCTTTCATTCCTTCAGCACCAATACTTGTAGTGACACTTGGAGTTCCATAAATCATTGCATCTAGTAACTTTCCTTTTAATCCTGCGCCAAACTGGATAGGAGCCAAGCACACTCTATAACTGGTGAAAGTTTCTTCTAAATTCTCTGCCCAACCTTTAATTATAAATCCTTCCTTTGGATTGTGTAATTGTTGAACTCTTTCAGTTGCATACGCTCCATAAATATGAATTTCAGCCTTTGGAAGTTTTTTTCGAATAATTGGCCAAATACTATTTTTAAGATGAATTACTGCATCTAGATTTGGTTGATGTTTGAAATTTCCAATCGTCATAAAGTGATTGCGACCCTCATAGGAGGTGTAAGAATTTATACTATCTATGGAAATTGATTTTTGTAAAAATGGTAGATAATGCAATAATGAACTATCAATATTAAACGTTTCAGTCACAAATTCATATTCATATTTAGAGATAATCAATGATACATCACAACGATATATACTTGCTATTTCGCGCTTAGCAATATCACTTTGAAAATGGACTAAAGTAGCACTAGTATTCTCTTTTTGTGCTTGATGACGCGCATGTCTTAAAAATTGTAAATCTATGGTATCTAATATTTTCAAAGCCTCTGGACAATTTTCATCTACGCGCCACCCATATTGTTCTTCTGTAAGATAACGGTCATACAGCACAATGGATGGATTCAATTCTTTGACTTGAGTATTAAAATTTGAATTATTTAATTCAATATCAATTGTTTGAATATTTAATTGTTCTAGTGGAAAAGATTTATCTGTTTTTGAAGCAGCACAGCCAAACGTGATTTTATAGTCATTTTTTTGAAGCAAATGAATAAGTTGTAACATTCTAGTTCCTGCTGCTGTAGAATCTGGTTCTGGCCATACAAGTCCTATGATGAATACATGCTTACTCATTAATCTTTAAAACTAATATTAGTAGGCAATTCAAAAATTTCTAATTCAAAATATGGTACTGCAGCCAATAAATGGTCAAATAAATCTGCCATAATATACTCATAGTTTGCCCAACGTTTATCACTGCTAAAAGCATATATCTCAATAGGAATTCCCTGAGTTGTTGGGGCCAATTGACGCACCATAATCATCATATCCTTATTTATAGCAGAATGAGATTCTATATAACTTTCTGCATATTTTCGAAACACACCAATATTAGTCAAGTTTCGACCATTCAATAGGCTTTCTTTATTTATATTATTCTCACTGTTATGAGTTGTGATTTTATCTTGTTGATTCTTTAAATATTTTGAAATCAATTCAATTTCAGTAAGTTTAATTACTTCATTTTGGGATAAATACTTAATACTGCCTATTTTAATATTTAGAGCTCTCTTAATACGTCTACCTCCAGAATCAGTCATTCCTCTCCAGTTCTTAAAGGAGTCAGAAATTAAAGCATATGTTGGGATTGTAGTGATAGTATTATCAAAATTCTGTACTTTAACTGTCGAAAGATTTATTTCTGAAACATCTCCATCAGCACCATATTTTTCAATCGTTATCCAATCTCCAATACGTACCATATCATTAATGGAAACTTGGATACTGGCAACAAAACCAAGAATTGTATCTTTAAAAATTAATAGTATCACTGCTGACAAGGCTCCTAAAGCAGTAAAAAACTTCCAAATAGGTGTTCCAGTAATGATTGCGAATGACAGGATAAATCCAGCAACCCATACAAAAATCATAAATACCTGAATATAACTATCAATAGGTTTGTCTTTTAATCTTGGTAAGGTCTTAAAGTAATCTTTCAAGGTGTTTAACAAACTTCTTACAATCCAAAGCGTCACTACAACTGCAAAAATCTGTATTGCTTTTTCAATAATATTTTCAAGATATGGGAAATCTACTAGTATAATTGGAATCCATTCTATCGCGATCAACACTGGAATTATATGAGCAATATTTCTAGGAACCTTATTTTTTACCAAATAGTTGTCAAAATTGGTTTTTGATCTAAATGCCAATATATTAAAAGCTTTGATCAATATTTTTCGCGCGCTATAATCAATTATCAATATGATGATTAATGCTGATACTAGTAAAAAAAACATATTCAGGTATATTGCCGATGACTCAGTCAACCCAATTGATATGAAGTAATCATAAGCGAAATGTGCGTATTTTTTCATTGGATAAAATTTAAAGTGCAAATGTATTGACAATAAAGGAACTTCTGCGGTTAAACATCTGTTAAAAAAGTCTCAACTTCAATAACTTCTCCTGCATTCATAGAATTTAAATGGATGTTTCCAATACGATTCCGTATCAATCTCAAGGTAGGAAACCCAACAGCCGAGGTCATTTTTCGAATTTGACGAAACTTACCTTCTGTTAGCGTAATTGAAATCCAACTAGTAGGACCGTGCCGTTCATCACGAATTTTCTTTTTTCTTTCTATTAAATGTGGTTCCTTAATTAATTTAGAAGCCTTCGAAGGCTTGGTTAGATATTTACCACCATCAAACCCTATTTCTACACCTTTTTGAAGTTTTTCAATAGCATCATACGTGATGATACCATCAACTTGAGCATAATATTCTTTTTCTACTTTTTTACTGCGAATGAATTCACTCATTTTACCATCAGTTGTCAATAAGAGTAGACCTTCTGAATCTTCATCCAACCTTCCTATTGCCATCGTGTTTTCAGGAAAAGAATGTAATTCGCCAAGCATTTTCTTATTCGTTCTCTTGGTCTGATTACTGATAAATTGGCTCAGATAGCCATAAGGTTTGCAGATAATAAAATGTTGATGTTTCTTAGCGTTTTCCATTCAATATTTCGTAAACTAATTCTTTTGTAAGAGTCTGACCACTAGCTTTTTCTTTAATTTTATCAAAAGTAAAAATATAATCACATGTTTTACTATATTCACTGCATCCATAAGCAGTTTTTCCTTTAAGGACAGTTCCTTTTTTACATTTAGGACAGGTAATTACAGTAGGAATTTTTTGTTTTTTCTGTTCTAAAACCAAATCAAAGTTTTCATTAAATCGCACCAATCCTTCAACCGTCCCAGACCCAGACTTGAACCCTTTTAAGTTTACCGTATTTCCTTTGTCAAGTAATCTAACATATTGATTTTCCGAAATACTTTTCTCCATAAAACTAAATGGGAGTCGAAAGTCACAACCCCTTTTATAATCACTACAACCATACGCAGCTTTTCCTTTAAGAACAGTTCCTTTTTTACATTTAGGACATGCTTTAGCAGTTATTTCAGATTTTTTATCTGAACCAGGTTTTTTTCTTTTTTCTTTTTTCTGAGTTACAGCGGAAATATTAGCTCTTACTTTTTCACTTCTCACTTCATAGACTAGTTCATCCACCATTCGCTTCATGTTCTTAATGAAAGTTCCGGCATTGAAGGTTCCTTTTTCAATTTCTTTAAGTCGTTTTTCCCATTGTCCAGTCAATTCCGCAGACGTCAATAGTTTGTTATTAATCGTATCGATTAATTTGATTCCAGTAGGAGTAGGAAGTACTTGTTTTTTATTACGAATGATGTATTTTCTTCTAAAGAGTGTTTCAATAATATTGGCACGTGTAGAAGGACGACCAATTCCGTTTTCCTTCATTAATTCTCTCATCTCATCATCATCTACTTGTTTACCAGCAGTTTCCATCGACCTCAAAAGTGTTGCTTCTGTAAAGTTTTTAGGAGGTTTTGTTTCTTTTTCGAGAAATGAAGGTTCGTGTTTTCCTTTTTCCCCCTTAATGAATGTTGGTAGAATCCCTATTTCTTTTTTATTGGATGTATTCGCGTTTTCAAAAACAACTTTCCATCCTTTTTCTAAAATCTCTTTTCCGGAAGTTCGAAAAGAAACTGTATCAGCCTTTCCTATTACCGCTGTATTAGCAACCTTACAATCGTCATAAAAGGCAGCAATAAAACGTTTTACAATGATATCATAGACTTGCTGTTGATTGTATTGTAAATTCATTTCAACGCCTGTAGGAATGATAGCATGGTGATCAGTTACTTTAGCATCATTAAAAACTTTGGATGACTTCTTGATTTTCTTGCTAAGAAGGGATTGTGTGAGATGACTATATTTTTTTAAATTTTTTAAGGTCCCTGCAACTTTAGGATACACATCATTTGGCAGAAAAGTAGTGTCAACTCTAGGATAGGTAACAACTTTCTGCTCATATAATTTCTGAACCATTTTCAAGGTTTCATCGGCTGAAAAACCAAATTTAGTATTACAATATACTTGCAATCCTGTTAAGTCAAATAACTTTGGAGCATATTCATTTCCTTTCTTCTTGGTAATAGAAACTATCTCAAAATCACTTTCTTTAACCTTATTGGCAAATGCTTGACCTTCTTCTTTCTTTAAAAAACGCCCTTCTTCACAATTGAATAAAGTGTCTCTGTATAATGTCTGTAATTCCCAATAAGTTTGCGGTTTGAAATTTTCAATTTCTTTATGTCGGTTGACAACCATTGCCAGGGTCGGAGTCTGCACTCTTCCCACACTCAACATTTGCTTATATCCACCATGTTTAACAGTATATAAGCGCGTTCCATTCATTCCAAGTAACCAATCACCAATAGCTCGAGAAAAACCAGCATAATAGAGGTTATCATAGAGACTAGAAGGTTTTAAATTCTCAAATCCTTCTTTAATAGCTTCAGTGGTTAATGATGAAATCCACAATCGTTGGACTTCTCCTTTATACTCTGCTTGTTCTAGTACCCATCGCTGAATCAATTCTCCTTCTTGTCCAGCATCACCACAATTGATCACAACTGAGGCTTTATCAAATAGACTTTTTATGATGTTAAATTGCTTTTGTATTCCTTGATTATCCACAACTTTGGTTGTGAATTTCTCAGGAAGCATCGGTAAATTATTTATATCCCAACTTTTCCAATGAGGTTTGTAATCATTAGGCTCAGATAGAGTACATAAATGTCCAAAAGTATAAGTTACAGCATATCCGTTCCCTTCAAAATAACCGTCACGTTTCGTATTTGCACCTAATACTGACGCGATTTCACGAGCAACACTTGGCTTTTCAGCAATACATACTTTCATATTTCACTAGAGATAGTAGGGTTATTTAAAAAAACATCTTCAAGTTTCCTCCCTTATATTTTTAATTTATAATCTTTCCTTGTTTAGCAATCATTACCATTTCTTATGGTATCACTTCCTTGTTTTTTACAACTAGAGATGATAAAAAAGGATTGTGAAAAAATTTGGATAATGTTATTTTCATTTAGTATGAACGATTGACACGCAAATTACTATTTTTTTGTCAAAAAAATAATTGAAACTATTAGTTTGTCAACTAAATATTAACATTGTATTCGTTTATTTGGTAGTATATTTGAAGTGAGATTCAATTAAAATTTATAGATACTATGAAAGCAAAAGATTTAAATTCAAGTGAATATGATTCGTTTTACAATGGATATATTGGGAAGTTATCAGGCGATACTGAACTTCGAAAAGGATTTGAACTAGGAAAACAGAAAGTACTTCATTTTTTTCAATCGATTCCTAAGGAAAAATTATCATATCGATATGCTGAAGATAAATGGAGTGTAAAGGAAGTTTTTCAGCATCTTATTGATACAGAACGCATCTTTATGTATCGTTGTTTCCGAATTTCACGAAATGACGATACTGCATTGGCAGGATATGATCAAGATTTTTATATTAAACCTTCCGATGCTGATAGTAAATCAATTGAGTCATTACTAGAAGAATATAACGTTACAAGAGATTATTCTAGCAACTTATTGAATAGCCTTACAGATATTAATCTAAAACATGTTGGAAATTCTAATGGTGGTTCAATGTCTGGAAGAGCAGCAGCTTTTACGATTTTGGGACATGAAATATGGCATATAGAAGTTATAAAAAATAAATATTTGTAAAATATTGGACATTAGACCTAATTGTGAGCATTTTGGAAAAGACTTGCCGTAAACCTCTGCGGATACAATGATTTGTTCATTTCAATGCATTAATGAATCCTAGCAAACCAGATTTCAAGAAGTACCTACAAGACACACTTTAAATTATGAAGCGAGCATGTTAAAACCTTTATAATCTAAGAGAATGATTAATAGCGAAGAGCATGTGACCTTTGAAAAAAATATATGCACATGAAAAATAGTACCATTCGTTTTGCTGAAAAGAAAGACATAAGTAAGATTATTGATTTGTGTGAAGCACATGCTCATTTTGAAGAATCTGATTATAATCGTGATGGAAAAGGGCAACTATTGGAAAGAGATATATTTGATGCTTCTCCAAAAATATTTTGCTTGGTTGTTGAAAATGAAAATGAATTAATAGGATATGCAACCTATACCAAGTAATATTCTACTTGGGACGCGAACCAATATATGTATATGGATTGCTTGTATATGACAGACCAAGCAAGAGGTTATGGTATAGGAGAGAAACTAGTGCGGAAAATTCAAGAAGAAGGAAAAAAAACGGATTGTGATTTAGTTCAATGGCAAACTCCAGGTTTTAATGTTTGAGCAATTAAATTTTATTATAGGATAGGTGTAACTTCCAAGTCTAAAGAGCGTTTTTTTTTGAAAATTTAAATTAAGAAAATATAATAATAAATTATTATATTCGTCTTTGATAATTAACTAAACTATCTTTTTTATGAAAAATTTAAATATTTTTTATCCCTATTTATCTATTTGCCTATTTTTTATTTTCTTCAATCAAGAGTTATATGCTCAAGTTGATGAAGAACGAAATGAGGAATTGAAAACAATTAAAATAGGAGCCAAAGTAGGTTATAGTCTTGGTAAACTAAATGATTCAAATGAAAATATTTATACAGAAAATTATGAATCTGTCAGTGGTATTGATATAGGGATTTTTATAGAACATCAAATTTCTAATTCAATTTCAATTCAGACGGAAATTAATTATACTAAAAGAGGAGGTGCTAGAAATGGGATACAACCTATAACTAGTGATGAATTAAGTGGCCAATTAAATCAGTTTCTTCTTTATATAGGAATGCCATTGATAACGGACGAAAATCCACTTTACGCAAGTTTCAATAATGAATCTGATTTAAGTTATTTGGAGTTTCCTGTACTATTTAAAATGGGTTGGGGAGATGATTTTCGTTTTTACACACAAATAGGACCTTATGTAGGGATTCTTAAATCTTCTAGGCAATATACGAATGGAACAAGCCAATTTTATTATGACTCAAACGGGTCAAACCCTGTTGCAGTTCCACATCCTTCAGGACAACTAACTACTTTTGTTTCATTGCCTGAACAATCTTTAAATGCTGACACAAATACTAAAGAGAATTTACATGTAATAAATTTCGGAGGAATTGCAGGAGTCGGATTTATTAAGAGTCTAAATCAAAATAGTGAGATTTTTCTTGATGCTAGAGCATCTTATAGTTTTACGCCAATCCAAATAAAAGAAGTATTCGGAAATAGTCATATAGGAGGTGTAATATTTTCTATTGGATATGCATATAAATTATAGCATCTTTTTTAAACAAATATTCTAATTTAAAATGAATTCAAAAGGCTTAATCTTATTAGCATTTTTTGCAATCTACGTGATTTGGGGATCTACCTATATGCTTAATAAAGTTGCTGTTACGGAATTGGATCCATTATTTATCTCGGCAATACGATTTTCCATTGCAGGAATCTTGATTTTTATCATTGCCAAGATTATGAAATTGAATACTTCTATTAGTAGAAAACAATTGATTAATTCGATGATCGCAGGCTTCATGTTTTTGGTATATGGAAATGGTGTTTTTATTTGGGCGTTGAAATATGTTGACAGTGGTTTTGCAGCGTTAATTGCATCTACACAACCATTATTTGTTTTGCTTTTGCTACGTCTTATGGATAATAAAAAAATGCAGCGAAAATCTTTGATAGGGATTACTTTAGGGATACTAGGCATGTATCTTCTTGTAAGTCAAAAAGAGTTTGCTTCCAATGAAAGTATGATATTAGGGGTTTTTATGATATTATCTTGTGTGCTAAGTTGGAGTTACGGAAGTGTTTTTGTTTCAAAAGCAGATTTACCTTCTAATTTTTTAGTAAGTACAGGTTATCAAATGCTTGCAGCAGGGATACTGTTATTTCTGTCTAGTTTTTTATTGGGTGAAGATTGGGTTTCTCCTGCTAATTGGAGTGTTCCAGTTCAATGGTCAATTTTGCTTCTGATTCTATTTGGTAGTATTGTGGCATTTACGTCATTCAATTATTTGTTAAAAACAGTCTCCCCAGAAAAAGTTGCTACTTCGGGATATGTAAATCCAGTAATTGCATTATTATTAGGATGGTATATTCTTGATGAACAGTTAACAATTCAATCAATTATTGCAGCAATAGTGCTATTAACAGGGGTTTATTTCATCAATTCTAGGAAAAGGAAACAGTAATATATATTAGTATAAAAGAAAAAACAATTAAAAATATTATGCGATATTTTTTTCTATAAATTGCAGTAAATCGTTTAATCCATTTGCTGAATTATTTCTAATCAATTTTCTACCAAATAAAAAAAAGATAAGTTTTTTAATGGGAGATTTTATCTTCCAATAAATTTCCAACTCAAGTTTACAGGAATTTTTATCTATAGGGTTTATGACATAAAACTGGTAAAATTCGTCTGCGATAGGTAAATCTGATGTTAATTCCCCATAGACTATTTGCTCAGGCTTTCCTTCTTTGGTAACTGTAATAAAGTTAAAATGTTTCTCGTTAACCACACATAGATGTTCAGAGCCAACTCTATTGACTTGGTCTTCGTTGTATTCAACCTTTTCTACTCCTTTTGCCCATTGATAGCGATTACTATAATTAGTAATGTATTCTAAAAGTTGAGGCGCAGAAACAGGAAAAAATATTTCGTGAGACACAAAAGGAGGCTTCTTAAAATTCACTTTTTTAGCATGAGAAAATGATTTGAGATTTAAAGTTTCATTTTCTATAATAGCATATAGATATTCAATTCTTTTATCATCATATATATTTTCACCTTTTTTAAACTCAAAGAGTTTATTATGATAACTATCTGACAAATAAACAATTGAAGCCAACTCATTGCTAAAAAGGACGTAATTGTCACTTTTTACAGAGTTTTTCATCAATCTATGTACCTGTATTACTGGTGTTCCGAAAGGTTTTCTTTTTCCCTGTACATTAATAAATTCAATTTCACCTGAATGCGCAATGATTTTGAGTTGTAATTTAGGCGCTGAAGAACAAGCATTACAAGGACAAATTCTGTTTTTCTCTAATAATTTTAAATGACTATAAAATGCTGTAAACATAGATTCTACCTGAGCCAATAGTTTTTCAAGCGAAGGAATTTTTTCTTCTTTGTAAAAAAATAATGCATCACCTTCTACTTCTGCAAGTTGTAAATCTTCTATATTGGCTTCTACCAATAATTCAAGTAATTCAGCAATTATATGCTGGCTGTGAGCCACCTCAGTAGTTTGAACAAATTCAGTAAATCCAGATATGTCAGGTAAGAAAAGTAATGATTTGTTCATGTTTATTTTAGATGGATTGTCTTTAGAGTAGTTGCAGGTATAAAAGTAATTTATTTCTACCCATGGATGAGAGTTTTATTGATGAATTCCCAGATTACTAAGGTTCGCATCAAAAAATATGCAAATGAGATTGAGAAAATTACATAGATCATTTCTATTCGTCAAACCTTTAGTCATTCAATTTAATATTCTAAAGCGTAGATATAATGCTCCTAATATTTGTAAAATAAGTTCTGTGAATTGTCCCTATTAATTTATTTTATTGACGTAAAGGCACAGAATCTAAATGACTAACCCAATTAATTCTTCTAAAAAAATCTATATATTGCAACATCTAGTTTTTTATATTATATTACTTTAATAATAATCATGTTAAATTTTTTCAAGTATACAGTAGGGACATTATTATTCATAAATCATCTGAATTAAATATGGCAAAAAAAAAAGACATTAAAGATCTTGTTCAAGATTCATTGGATTTATCGATAAAACAGATTTCTGGATCTGATGCAGGTTTTTTATATGCTGAATCTCCTACAAGCCCTATGCATATTGCTACTTTAACAATTGTTGAAGGTTCGTTAAAATACACAGATTTTCGAGCTATGTTGGCTTCAAAATTACACTTAGTTCCGAAATTCCGACAAAGGTTATTAAATGTCCCTATGAATCTAGATTACCCTTATTGGGTTGACGATCCTAATTTTGACATTGACCTACATTTAAATAGAGTTAAACTCCCAGATCCAGCAGATTGGAAGACATTAAGAGAAATGACCTCTTCACTTTTTAGCGCACCATTAGATTTAAGAAGACCTTTATGGTCAATTAATTTCATAGAAGGATTAGATGATATTTCTCAAATCCCTAAAGGTTCTGTTGCTATAATTACTAAGGTTCATCATGTTATGATTGATGGTAGTTCAGGTGTAGGAATTATGGGACTTTTATTTGACAAGGATAAAGAAGATGGAGATAGAGAGATTCCAGAACCTATTCCGTATGATCCAGAACCATTACCAGACGAATTTAGTTTATTCTTAAAAAGTTCATATAAATTTTTAAAAGACCCATTGAAAGGGCCTAAAATAATTAGTGAAACAGTTTATGCATTGATGAAAAGTAGAGGGCAAAATAAATTTTCTGCTATAAAACCCTATAAAAAATCATCCTTTTCTGTTCCAAAAACAATATTTAATGAATCCGTATCTCCAAAGCGAACTTGGGGAACTGCAATTCTATCTTTTGAAAGAATTAATGTGTTGCGAAAAACGATGGAGGTCAGTGTAAATGATATTATAGTTGCTATATGTGCTGGAGGAATTCGCAGGTATTTATTAGAAAAAGATAAATTACCTTCACAATCATTAGTCGCTAATATTCCTATTTCTATTCGAGCTAAAGATGAAAAGCAAGAAATGAATAATCAAATTTCTAGTATGATGGTTCAGATTGCGACCCATATAAGTGATCCTATAGAACGCCTAGAATATATTCAAGAACAAACAACTTTGGGTAAGAATAGGAATAAAGCAATCGGAGCAAAAACATTGGCTAAAATGGCAGATGCTGTTCCATTTGGATTGGCAAATCTTGCTACCAGTTTATATAGTAAATATAACATTAAAGAACTACATAGACCTCCGTTTAATGTTACTATAACTAATGTTCCTGGACCAAGAGGAATTTTATATTTAAAAGGACATAAGATTGTTTCTATCTTTGGATTGACTCCTGTATTGGACGGGTTTGGATTGATAATTGCTGCATTTAGTTATAATGGTCAAGTAAGTATTACCACAACATCTGATGCTAAAACTATGCCTGATGCAGATAAATTTTCTCGTTATATTCGAGAATCTGCAAATGAATTGGAAGCAACTATTAAAAAGAGGGGAAAAAGCAGGACAATTAAAAAAGAGCCAACAATTAAAAGCATCTCTTTCTTTAAAGCATTAAAAAAGTATTTAGAAACGGCTCCTACTTCCTTAAAAAAATATAAAGGAATATATGAGATAGAAATTAATATGGATTCTACAAGAGCTTCTTGGGAGTTGGATTTAACACACGACATACCTTCGCTTAAAAAGAAAAAAGTAAGTAAACCTATAGTTTCTATGAAAATAGATGACAAAAACCTTTTAGCATTATATAAAGGGAAACTATTACTTAAAGAACTTATGATTCAAGAGAGAATAAAACTGAATGGAACTCAAAAAAATAAAACTAATTTTTTACAATTTTTATCTGAATTTTTAAGTAGATAAAAATGAAATATACAACACATACTTTTAAAACAAGAGATAAAGAAAGCCTATTTTATTACAAATGGGGCGCACTACCATCTGTTGACATTAAAGGAGTTATTCAGATTTCTCATGGTATAGGTGAACATGCTGGACGCTATCAGCGAATTGCTGAATTATTTCAAGAACAAGGTTACCTAGTGTATGCTAACGATCACAGAATACATGGTAGAAGTGCTAAGTCCGTTGAAATGATGGGGATCTATGAAGGCGAAGATTATTTTGAAGATGCCACTGAAGACATGCGCGAATTGACGCTCATTATTAAAAACCAAAATCCAGATAAAAAAATCATCTTATTTGGTCATAGTATGGGTTCGTTGCTAAGTAGAGAATATGTGACACGATATGGTGAAGACTTGGAGGCACTTATTTTATCTGGAACTGCTAGTTATATGAAAGGACTAGGGACTTTAGGTTTATTCAGTGCAAATATGATTCAAGTATTTAAGGGAAGGAATAAACGAAATAAATTTTTAAAATCTATTTCCTTTTCTGAGTTCAATAAAAATTTCAAACCAAACAGAACTGCATTTGATTGGATTTCTACAGATGAGAATCAAGTTGATTTATTTGAATCAGATCCTTTTAGAACGAAAGATTTCTCACTGAGTATATTTCAAGATATTATTAAAGGAAGTAAGAAAATAAATACTAAAGATACATTTCTTAATACGCCTAAAAATTTATCTATTTATGTTTTTTCAGGAGAAAAAGATCCTGTAGGAGAAATGGGAAATGGAGTAAAAAAAATCATGAAACAATATGTCAAGGTGGGAATCAAAGATATAACATTGAAACTCTACGAAGGAGGTAGACATGAGATGTTAAATGAGACTAATAAAGAACAAGTAGAAAGTGACGTTATTGCATGGCTTAACAGTAGAATAGAAACCCTAAATTAATATATGGAAAACAATAAAACACTATACACATCATTTACCAAACTTGCTTTAAAAGTTGCCATATCTAAAGGAATGACTTTAAAAAAAGCGAAAGAAGAAGTGATTTTGAAATTTGAAATGCATCCTTTTGAAGAAATGATTATTAGCCTTATTGATGATAGAAAGTTAATTGTAAAAGATGTTAATACATTACTTGATGATTGTGTCGCTGTATGTGAAGATTTTGGTCCAGATAGAGATTATGTAACATTAATTATTGTGTTAGAAAGAATCAATAAAATAAAAGCCATAAAAAACGGAACAGATGATATTGCTTTACAAATTCTGAAAAGGTTTAAAAAGGAAGTTATTGAAATAAACAAACGTATTGATTCTCCACCACTTTTTAATGTTTTACTAGAAGGAAGATCCCTAATTGAATGGGTGTCTATGGTCGGAATTTATCCCTTCATTCCTAAGCATAAGGCTAGCAAGAATAAGCCGGTACTTTTAATGCCTCCTTATTTAGGAAATGATTATTCAACTAAATTTGTCAGGAAATACTTAAACTCTGTAGGATTTAAAACTTACAGGTGGGAACTTGGTGTAAATATGATTAATTCTAAATATCTTCCTATATTAGTTGAAAAACTTGATGAAATTTATGAAAAACATCAAGAAAAAGTTAGTCTTGTAGGTTGGAGTGGAGGTGGAATATTTGCTAAAATTATAGCAAATAGACATCCAGAGAAAGTAGAACAGTTAATTACAATTGGATCACCAGTTTGGGGAGTTAAAAACATGAAAACTCCATTAGTAAGAATGTTGGAGTTTTTAAGAGGGAAAACATTACGGGAGCGCAATGAAAAATTTATTAATGAACTTGATGAAATTCCACAAGTCCCTATTACTTGTATTTACACTAAAACTGATGGATTATTGCCATGGAAGCATTGTATGGAAGCTGAAACTCTAAGAAAAGATATAGAAAACATAGAAGTATTTGGGAGTCACTGTGGAATGGGAGCGAATGCTTCTGTTTTATTAACTGTCGCAAACTCTTTAAATACCAATATTAATGGTGAAAAACCTAAAGGGATAACATCAAAGATAGAGCGTTTGTTTTTTCCAAAATTTTGGAAAGAAAAAGGAACGGCTAAGTTCTCTCAATTTTTTTTTTAAACCGAAAATATAATTCATGCAGAAAATAATTGATCATCCAGTTTTTCAGGAAACTTTAAAGCAAATTTCTAAAGAAAATAATTTAGAATTGAGCGAAGTGCAAAAACAAGGTGCTTCATATATTGCTGAATTACATTCAGAACAGCAACCTATAGCAAATATGATGTCTATTAAAGGATTTCAGTTTTTACTATCCAAAGCTTATAGTGATAAAATAGATATTCATCCAAAAGAGATAAAAAAATTAATGAAACTAATGCGGCAGAATTCTGTTGCATTTATAATGACACATAAAACATATTTAGACACTCTTGTGCTTATCACTACATTGGCTAAATATGGAATGCCTATTCCGTTCTCGTTCGGAGGTATAAATTTAGCATTTCCTGGTTTAAAACAAATAGGAAAAAACGCAGGATTGATTTTTATAAGAAGAAGTTTTAAAGAAAATCTTGTATATAAAGCTGCATTAAGGCATTACATATCATCACATATTGAAAAAGGAAATCACCTTACTTGGAATATTGAAGGAACGCGTTCTAGAACAGGTAAAATTGTGTATCCTCAAATGGGAATTTTAAAATATATTATGGAAGGAGAACAGCAGAGTTCTCGCGATATAAAATATGTTCCAGTATCTATTGTTTATGATCTTATTCCTGATGTGAAGGAGATGACTGAAGAAGGAAAAGGTAAAGAAAAAAAGTCTGAAAATTTAAATTCATTTATTAATTATGTGAAAAAATTAGGGAATGAATTTGGTAGAGCATCAATTAGATTTGGGGATCCAGTAGAAATTGATTCTTCGCATAATGCCATTATTCCAGATTTAGAAGAGGATAGTTATTTAGATAATAATACACTCCCAAGATTTGCTTTTGAATTGATTCATAAGGCAAATATGATCACACCCGTTACTACCGTTTCTCTGGTATGCACAATTCTATTAAACAATTTTGCATTAAGTAAAAAGGAACTTGAGTTTGATGTAATAAGACTCATGAATTATATTGAAAAAAAGAAGGAAGATGCACTTATAGATAGAGGTGTTAATATTAGTGTTTCTATGCAGAAGGCGTTGAATCTATTATTAAGCGCTGGAATTATTACGAAGAGTAAAGCAGGAAATAAAGTACAGTATAGTCTAGCGCCTTCAGAATTTTTATCGGCTACTTATTATGCTAATATGGCTTCAGGACACCTGTATCATATGGCATTTATAGAAATGGCATTGGTAAAAATCAAAGATGACACATCACCAGATAGGTTATTAAAGTTTTGGAAAGAGATTATGGACTTAAGGAATTTATTCAAATTTGAATTTTTCTATACCAATAAACCAAAATTCAGTAGCGAAATAGAAGCGGAATTGAATCTGTTTGATAAAAATTGGAGAGAAATAATAAGCAATCCAGAAAATGACATTTCAGAATTATTAGCAAAGCAAGATCTTTTTGTTTCTAAATCACTTTTACTTATTTATTTAGAAGCCAACAAAGTAGTATGCCATTCATTAGATAATTGGGATTTAAGCGATGACTTTATAGATAATGATTTTATAGATTTTTGCCTATTTAAAGGAAAAGAATTGAACTGGCAAGGTAGAATTTCACGTCTTGAAAGTGTATCTAAACCTTTTTTAATAAGTTCGTTGAGATTGGCTAAAAACAGTAAATTGACACCTATTGATAAGAAAATCAATTATAATAGCTTGACTGAATGGATGGAGTCTATGGATGAACTAACCAGTAGATTACACTATTTACAGCAATTAGAATTTTCTTCCGATAAAAGAATATCTAAACTCAAAAAAAATACAATTGGAGTAGTTCCAGGAATTGAATCACATAGCACTGCTGAAGTGGTTGAAGAGCAAGAGAAAGGACCTCATATTGCAGCGATTTTCGATTTAGACAGAACTTTAATAAATGATTTTTCGGCAAAGAAATTCTTGCAATCAAGACTCTTAAGTGGTAAAACTACATCTAAAGAGTTGTTGTCACAATTTGCCACTATAGCATTATATGCTTCTGGGAATCGTGATTTTGAAACATTGACTAAAATATCAGCATTAGGGATAAAAGGATTGAAAGAATCATCATTTATTGAGCTAGGTGAAGAAGTATTTCATGAACATTTAGAAAATACTATTTATCCAGAATCCATAGAATTAATTGCTTCTCACGTAAGTAAAGGTCATCAAATTGTAATTGTTTCAGCAGCTACATCCTATCAGATCAATCCAATAGCAGATAAATTAGGTGTTAAAAATATTTACTGCACTGAAATGGAAGTCAAAAAGGGAAGATTTACAGGTAAGGTCCAAGAAATGTGTTGGGGAGAAGGTAAGGCTCGTGCGGGAAGAAAATTTGCTAACGAAAATGGAATTGATTTATCGAAAAGTTTTTTCTATACTGATAGTATAGAAGATTTTCCTTTATTAGAGGCTGTTGGTAATCCTATTGCGACCAATCCAGATTCGAAACTCTCACAAATTGCCTTTGAAAACAATTGGCCTATTTTGCGATTTAAAGAAACGTCTAATAAATCGATAGTAAATGGTTTTAGAACTGGACTTGCTGCGGCAAGTATTTACCCTTCTGCATTAAAAGGATTGGTAATGGGAACTATGACAATGTCAAGAAAAAATGGAGCCAATGCTACTTTTGCAAGTATTGGTGATTTAGGGACTAGATTAGCAGGATTAGACATTGCTGTTAAAGGGAAAAATAATTTAGAAGACTTTAGACCAGCCGTATTTTGTTTTAACCATCAGAGTTCTGCCGATTTTTTCATTCTAATGAAGTTGTTACGACGTGATATTGCTGGAATAGCAAAAAAAGAACTAGAATATACACCTATGGGACCAGTTTTTAAAGCTCTCGGAGCAATATTTATTGATAGATCCAACAAGAAGAAGGCAATTCAAGCCATGAAACCTGCTGTTGAAGCGTTGAAAGGAGGAACCTCTATCGTTATAGCTCCAGAAGGTACACGTAGCGGTAGTAAAACACTTGGAGCCTTTAAAAAGGGTGCTTTTCATTTAGCTATAAAAGGTGGCGTTCCTATTATTCCTATTGTTATAAAAAACGCTTATATGGCAATGCCTAAGGGTAGTAAAATATTTAAACCTACACATATAGAAGTTGTAGTTTTAGATCCAGTAGACACCTCAGAATGGAAAGCAAAGAATATAGACACATATGTTGAGGAAGTACGAAATCTGTTTTTAGAAGAACTAGAAAATTAATTATATAAACTAATATTATTTATATGGAATTAAAAGTAGGATTACTAGGAGGTGGATCATGGGGAACCACAGTTGCATCATTAACTGCGAAAAATAACGCTACAACTATTTGGGCAAGAAATGAGGCAACCGTGAAGGAAATAAATGAGTTTCATACTAATGAAAAATACCTGCCAAATGCCAAACTAACTAAATCCTTAAAGGCTTCATCTTCAATTAAAGAAACTGTTGAGAATGCAGATGTTGTAGTTATGGGAGTTCCTGCTCAAAGTTTTAGAAAAGTTTTAGAAGAAGCAAAGCCATTTATCAGGCCATGGGTTCCTATTATTAATCTGGCTAAAGGATTAGAAATTAGCACTAAAATGCGAATGACTGAAATAATTGAAGAAATAATGCCAGGACATCCAGCAGGAGTATTGACAGGACCTAATTTAGCCAAAGAAATTCATTTTGGGAAAGCAGCAGCAGCAGTTATATCTATGGTAGATGATACCATTGCTAAACGATTGCAATCTGTTTTTAGTTCAGGTCTATTTCGAGTATATACCAATAATGATGTAATAGGATGTGAACTTGGAGGTGCATTAAAAAATATTATGGCAATAGCAACAGGAATGGGCGATGGAGCAAATGCTGGAGAAAACACCAAATCAGCTCTTATTACAAGAGGCTTATCTGAATTGACAAGACTTGGAGTTGCTATGGGAGGTAAGAAAAGCACTTTTTCAGGCCTTGCAGGAATGGGAGATCTAGTAGCGACCTGCTCTAGTAATAAAAGTAGAAACTATCATGTAGGATTTCAATTAGGTAAAGGAAAAAAATTAGACCAAATAATTGAGGAAATGTCTGAAGTTGCCGAAGGTGTTAAAACTGCCAAGGTGGTTATGGAACTCGCTAAAATTCACAATGTAACTATGCCAATATCGACTCAAGTATTTAAAGTTCTTTATGAAGGAAATACAGTTTATGATGCATTTAAGGGACTTCTGGATATGGAAGTTGGGTCAGAGAAAGAACCAGGATAATATATAATTATGAAATGAGCATGTTAAAAATTTTGTCATCCATAGGAATGATTAATATCGAATAGTATGCTACCGTTAAAAAAACAATAATATCAAACACATGAAAAATAAACAAGGTCAAACCGCTTCATTTATGGTTCGTTTTAATCAAAAAATATTTGATAAAGATGGGGAGTCTAATGTACAATGGAGAGGTAAAATATCACATGTACAAGGAGGTGAAGAAAAGCGTTTTTCAGATTTTAATGATGCGCTGTCTTTCATGGAAAAAAAGTTGACGCAACTTACGGCTGAAGCCACCAAAAATGAACCTATTGAAAAACAAAAAGGTATTTTAATGAAAAGCCTATCAATGTGGAATACAATTAAGGAAGTAGGGCCAAAAGTTATCATGAAAACAATTAAAGACCCTCTAAAACAAGTAAACCAATTGCAAGGCCAAATTCAAGGTCAAATAAGCACCATAGGAGAGGAGATAAGTGAAAAAGTACAGATTGATCAATGGAGAAATGCATCAAGATCTGACATACATGTTATTATGGAATCTATCAATGATATTTCCAAAGAGTTAAAAAAGTTAAACACTAAAGTTAACGCTTTGAGTAAAAAGAAGTAATTCTCCCATGACCGAACTTCAAGAGAAATTACAACAATTAGAAACCTTCAAGGAGAGTGCATCTTTAAGTATTCAGACTTTAGGGTATTTTAAAATATGGCGGAATCATATTGAAGTTCCTTCCAAAGAGTGGGGAAGAGATAAGACTGTACAATTATTCCAATATTTAATTTCAAATCGTTTTCGTCATGCCTTGCATAAAGAAAAAATAATGGATGACTTATGGGAAGATGGAGATGATAGAGATTTTAAAGTTGCATTACATGGAATAAATAAAACCCTAGAGCCAAAACGACTTTCTCGTACAGAGCCTATGTATATAGTGAGGCAAGGGATAAGCTACCAACTTAATTCTGACAAAATATGGATGGATATCGATGCCTTGGAAAAATATGTAATAATAGGGAATGAAGCTTTAGATTCTGAAATTGAAGTTGCGAAAGTTGCCTATAAAAAAGCCATAGAACTATATCAAGGAATTTACCTTCCAAACCGTGTATACGAAGATTGGTCATCAGAAGAACGCGAAAAAATTCAAATTCTAATCTTAGGAGCCTATATCACTCTTGCAGAAATAATATTAGCAGAAAGTCCTTTAGAAAGCATACGACTTGCTCAAAATGCACTGGCTATTGATCCTACTTGGGAAGATGCCTATAGAATTCAAATGAAAGCCTATATCATAAAAGGCAATAGACCACAAGCAATTAAATCATATCAAAAATGTGTTAACGTATTAGACAAAGAATACGGTATTGATCCACTTCCAGAAACACAGAAACTCATTAAAGAAATAGAAGAAATAAGTTAGTTTTTTTTTCGTGTAACTCATCTGTAACTGCGCCATTTTATATTTGCACCATAATTAATATCACAAGCAAATAATAAAATTTAATATCAATTATAATGGCGACAAAAAAAAACAAATCAATAGTATCAACATTTTCTTCTACATGTGAAAATGTTCTAGAAAAGACAAGTAACTTAAATAGTCTTGCCTTAAAGTCTACTGAGAAAACAATCTTAGGAGTAATTGAAACTGCAAGTAAATGGCAATCTATATCAGAAAAAACGGTAAAAAATGGTTTAAAGATTTCTGCAGATAAACAAGAAGTGTTTTTTGACACTTTAGATAACGCAAAAGGTCATCTTACTAATGGCATCAATCGTTCTAAGAAATTATTTAGTAAGAATTAATTAAAGAAAAATTTAATTTAGAATGAGTTATTTAGATGAAAGTCATACTTGTAACTCATTTGTAACTGACTCAATTTATATTTGCACCAGAATTAATAAAACAACATAACACAATATATTATGGCTACAAAAACAAAAAATAAAACAAGTAATTTTTCTACAGCAAAAAACGTTGTAAAGAAATTAAACAATAATTTAATCGACGCTTCATTTGATGCTATCGAGACTACTGTTAAGACAGGAGAAAAATGGCAAAAACTAACTGCTAAATTGATTAAAAAAACGGAACCTTTAACAATTAAGCAAGTAAACTTATTTATTGAAACTGCTGAATCTGTTAAAGAACAAGTTGCAACAGGAACTTCAAGATTAAAAAATCTAGTAGGATACGATCCTGCAATGTTAGATCAAGCAAAGAAAATGATTACTGACAACGCAATGGTTGAAAAAGCAGAAGCAATTACTTCTAAAATTAAAAAAGAAGTTTCTGATAATGCTTTGGTTCAAAAAGCAGAGAAAATCACTTATAAACTTAAAAAAGAAGTTTCTGATAGATTAGAAACGGTAAAAGAAAAAGTTGAAAGCATTACTGAAGAAGTAAAAGAGAAGTTTGAAGGTTTAACTAAAGATACATCTGAAACAGTTGAATATGTTAAGAAAACTGTAAAAAAAGCGGTTAAGACGACTAAAAAAGCTACTGTTAAAAAAGCAACTAAAGTAAGCGCAATCGTAATACCTTCATCTGACATAATAAATGACCTTAAAGTTATTAGAGGAATAGGTCCTAAAATGGAAGAGGCTCTTAATGAAATAGGAATTACTTCTTTTGAGCAACTTTCTACAATGACTTTAAAAAGTATTAACGATGCACTTTCAGCTGCTGGAATCAATACTAAAATTTACAATACTAAGGATTGGAAAGCACAGTCTAAAATTGCTATAAAAGGAGATTTAGAAGTTTTATCTCAATGGATAAAAGATAATAAATTGACTAAATAAGAATCAAATAAATAAAAACATTTAAATACGATAAAGATGAGTACAGAAAAATCTAAAAAAGCAGGAGTTGCAACAAAATTTAATACTGCAATCATTAAAACTAAAGAAACTGTTAAAGGTACAAACAACTTTGCATTAAACACAACTGAAGAGTTAGTAACAGGAACTATCAACGCTACATCACAATGGCAGAAAGTAACATCTACAGCTTTAAGAGGTGGATTTGAATTAATGTCAAATCAACAAAACCTTGTATTTGATGCATTGGAGTCTTTCAAAAAACAAGCGATTGAAGGGAAGAAAAGAGTAGCTACTCTTTTCGCATAAGAATTATTTGAATTAATTTATTAAACCGAACTATATTTATATAGTTCGGTTTTTTATTTACCTTATTGAAGGAATTAAGTAGGAAACGTTTCGTATTTTTGACATTAAATACGTTTTCATGCTAAAGAAAAAAAGCGTCACTTCTTCAGATATCATTACTCTTTTCATGGATTATGTCGTTGAAAATAATTCCAAACCTACTTCCGTAGATTCATTTATCAAATACTGTGATATAGATGAGAAATCATTTTATCAATATTTTAACTCTTTTGAGAAAATTGAAAAGAAAATATTTAAGAAAATATTTAAAAGTTCATTAGGTATTTTAAACGAGAACTCTGATTTTTTACTCTTTGACAACAGAAATAAGATTTTAAGTCTTTATTTCACTTTATTTGAAAGTTTGAGTTTGAATAGAGAATATGTTGCCATTGTCCTAAGTGGCTATGAAAACAAGTTAAAGGCATTGTCTAAATTATCTGGAATGAAAAAAAGTTATTTTTCATTTTTAGATCTATTAGAATTAGATAGTATCCTACTGAAATTTGAAGGAATTGAGTCCTTTCAAAAAAATACTATAAAAAAAACTGCATGGATCCAATTGCTACTTATCCTTGAATTTTGGCTTGAAGATACTTCGGATTCATTTGAAAAAACTGATATTTTTATTGAAAAATCAATTAATACCAGTTTCGATTTATTGGAACATTCATTTCTAAATAGTTTTATTGATTTAAGTAAATTTCTATATAAAGAAAAATTTCAATCGACATAAATCACATTTAAAAATAGTAATAAGGAAAATTCTAATTACTAAAATACAGCGCGCTTCAAAATTAATTCAGACTGGAACAAAAGTTGGCTACAATTATTTAAAATACTATGGTGATAAGATGGTTCATACAGAAGAGGTCGAGGCTGTTCACGCAAACTTTCCAGAATGAGATGTTTTATTTGAAGGCAACAAATATTAAGGCGAATAATTATCTTAATTATTCTAAGACAGTTCGATAAGAATATTCAATTCTAAAAGCATCTTTTGTTTTTTCATCTACAAAACCAACAAAGAAAGTCTTAGTCCTTTAAAGTAAAAAGGCGTTTTATAATTTTTATTTTTTAGTTGGAAAGATCTTGACCAATTATTTTTCTTTTATATCGTATATTGCAATAGCAATTTTCAATTGGCTATGATAATTATGACTCACTCCATTTTTCAAAAAAAAACCACACTTATAGTAATAATATTGTTGTTTAATGCTTGTGCTACTTATAAACCACAGTATAAAACAACTAACAATAATGAAAGTTTTCCTGACAAAGAAATTGCACACTCTTTTTACTTGATTGGCGATGGTGGAAATTCTCCTTTGGGAACGACAACAGAAACACTAAAAGCCTTTAAAACTGAATTAAATAATGCATCTAAAAAAAGTACAGCTATTTTTTTAGGAGATAATATCTATCAAAAAGGATTGCCTAAGAAGTCGAACGAAAAAAGAAAATTTGCAGAACATCAATTGAACGTTCAGACAGGTATAACCAAGGCCTTTAAGGGTGAAACTATTTTTATCCCTGGAAATCATGATTGGTATAGTGGAGGCGTAGAAGGTTTAAAACGTCAAGAGAATTATATTGAAGATTTAATTGGCAAAAACACTTTTCTTCCAGAAAATGGTTGCCCTATTGAGAATATCCATATTTCTGACACGATAGAGTTAATTTTAATAGATAGTCATTGGTATATGGCAAATTGGGATAAAAATCCAACTATTAATGACGACTGTGATATTAAAACAAGAGATGGTTTCCTTGCAGAATACAACAGTTTGATTAAAAAATCAAGAGGTAAAACTACGATTGTTGCTTTGCATCATCCTATGTATACTAATGGTTCTCATGGTGGTCAATTTTCTTTTGGGAGTCATATGAAACCATTGCCTGTTCTAGGAACACTTAAAAATGTCATTAGAAAAACAAGTGGAATTACCAATGTTGACTTGCAGAACAGTAGATATCATGAATTAAAAAAGAGACTTGTAACAATTTCTCAAGAAAATAAAAAAGTAGTATTTGTTTCTGGTCATGAGCATAATTTACAATATTTAGTTGAAGATAATTTACATCAGATAGTCAGTGGTTCAGCTTCTAAAGTTAATCCTGTAAGAAATATAGGAGGAGGAGAATTCGCTTATGCAACATCAGGATATGCACGATTGGATATTTTTAAAGATGGATCTTCATATGTGCGTTTTTATGATACTGATAAGAATGAAATAGCCTTTGAAACGAATGTATTGCAACCTGACAAAAAAAAGGTATCTACTACATATCCAAAATCATTTCCCATAGAAAAAATGACATCTGTTTATTCTAAAAGTGAAACAGATAAGTCAAATACCTATAAATTTTTATGGGGAGATAGATATAGAAAACAATTCAGTACGAATGTAAATGCACCAACGGTAAATCTAGACACTTTATACGGAGGGTTATTTCCAGTGAGAAAAGGTGGAGGCAATCAATCAAAATCTTTACGTCTTAAAGATAAAAATGGCGCACAATATGTAATGCGTTCTCTTAGAAAAAATGCAATACAATACTTACAAGCCATTCTTTTTAAAGATCAATATATCGAAGGACAATTTGACGATACTAAAACAGAAGACTTACTTATGGATGTGTTTGCTGGCTCACATCCTTATGCACCATTGGCAGTAGGAACACTATCTGATGCAGCAGGAATCTATCATACCAATCCTGTATTGTATTATGTTCCAAAACAAAATGCTTTAGATCACTTTAATAGTGAGTTTGGGAATGAGATGTATTTAATCGAAGAACACACTTCAGAAGGGCATAGTGACTTGGCAAGTTTTGGCTTTCAAGATAAAATAATCAGCACTGACGACGTCATGAAAAAGATTCATAAAGATGAAGATATTGTAATTGATGAACCTGCATATATCAAAGCAAGATTATTTGACATGTTAATAGGTGATTGGGACAGACATCAAGATCAATGGCGATGGATAGAATTTAAAGAAAATGGTAAAAAAGTATACCGCCCATTACCACGTGATAGAGATCAAGCATTTTCAAAAATGTCTGACGGATTTTTATTGAGTGCTGCCGTTGCATTAATGCCTACAGCGAGATTACTTCGGAAATATGATGGAGATTTAGTAGATGTAAAAGGAATGAATATAGAACCATATCCACTTGATATGGAATTGATTCAAGAATCAAATAAATCAATTTGGGATGCTCAAGTAAAAATACTTCAAGAAGGTATTTCAGATGATGTGGTTGAGAAAGCTTTTTTGAATTTGCCTAAAGAAATACTCGATGACGATGTTGAAGAAATTAAAGAAAATTTAAAATCTAGAATTAAAAATCTCCAAGCTATTTCAGATAGGTACTATGAAGTTGTAAATAAATATGCAATTATTAAAGGTACTAATAAAGATGATTGGATTGATATTGAACGTATGTCAGGCGGAAATACAAAAGTAACAGCATACAGAATAAAAAAAGGTAAAAAAGCCGCGGTATTCCACGACAGAGTTTATAACTCTGAAGATACTAAAGAAATATGGGTCTATTCACTTGACGATGATGATACCTTTCATGTATATGGAAATGAAAACACTGCCATAAAAATTCGATTAATCGGAGGACAAAACAATGACACGTATCATATTGAAAATGGCAAGAAGATTAAGTTATATGATTACAAATCAAAACCAAACACGATTGTTACCAATAAAGGAAAGAAAAAATTGACTGATAATTATGAAACCAATGTTTACAACTACAAAAAGTTGAAAAACAATACCAATCAATTGATTCCAACTTTAGGATCCAATCCAGATGATGGCTTTAAAATAGGGCTTTCCAATACCTTAACTAGTTATGGGTTTGAACGAAATCCATTTACATCACAACACATAGTATCGGCAGCTTATTATTTTGCAACTAAAGGGTATGAATTAAAGTATTCAGGTGAGTTTGCTAATGTTGTAGGTAATGTAAATTTTAGCTTAGGAATCGAGTTTAATGGTCCTAATTATGCAACAAATTTTTTTGGTTATGGAAACAGCACTCCAAATCCTGAAGCAGATGATGGTAGTAACTTTGATTTAGATTTTAATCGTGTCAAAATAGAAAAATTAAAAATTTCTCCATCATTAGTATGGAGAGGAAAGTTGGGCTCTAATTTTAAATTTGGTGTTTTATATGAAAGAAATGAAGTAGAAGAAACACAAGGAAGGTTTATCAATCAATTTATTGGTAATAATGCAGAAACAGAGGATACCTTTTATGGGGTCGATGCTAAATATCAATTTGTAAATAAAGACAATGATGCCTTTCCTACTCTGGGAATGCAATTTTCTTTAGAAATGGGTTATAAAAACAATATAGATTCTGATAAAGGTTTTGGGTATATCATTCCAGAAATAGGGTTTGATTATAAATTGGTTCCTAGTGGACAATTGGTCTTGGCAACTCTAGTAAGAGCACATGCTAATTTAGGTGATGATTTCGAATTTTACCAAGGCGCAACTATTGGTGCTCATAATGGATTACGAGGGTATCGAAACGAACGTTTTACAGGTAAAAGTGCTTTCGTTCAGTCTACTGATATTCGTTGGAACTTTAGTGACTTAAAAACGGGTATTTTTCCGATTCATATAGGAATATATGGAGGCGTAGACTATGGACGCATATGGATTGATGATAATCTTCAATTGGATTCTAATTACAACTTAAATGATTGGAATACTTCGATCGGTGGAGGAATCTTTGTGAATATGGCAGATATGATGACGGCTAATGTTTCAGCCTTTAATAGTGATGATGGGTTGAGACTAGCATTCAAACTTGGATTTGGGCTTTAGAAAAGAGTCTCTGAATTCACTAAAACATGAATAGCCGAAAGTTAATCGTTTTGAACCTTTTTTAATAAGAGCAAAATTTAAGTAACTACATAAATTTTATAGTAGTACTTTTGCCAAATGGCAAACCCAATAAAAGAACAACAAGAAATCTTGAATAAATTCAATATTCAAGAATTAAATCCAATGCAGGAAGAAGCAATTTCTGTAATTGATACAACTGCAAATACAATTATACTTTCTCCAACAGGAACAGGAAAAACCTTAGCGTTTTTACTACCTTTAATCAAGTTGTTGGATTCAGAATGTAAAGAAATACAAGCCTTAATTTTAGTTCCATCACGTGAATTGGCTATACAGATTGAACAGGTAATCCGTAATATGGGCTCTGGTTATAAAGTAAATGCCGTATATGGTGGTAGAGCCATGAGTAAAGATAAAATTGAATTAAAGCATGAGCCTGCAATTTTAATAGGAACTCCCGGAAGAATAGCAGATCACTTTAGCAACAATCGTTTTTCTAGAGAAAGTATTAAAACCTTGATTTTAGATGAGTTTGACAAGTCATTAGAAGTAGGTTTTGAATATGATATGACGGGTATTATCAATGATTTACCTAATATTGATAAACGGATTCTGACTTCTGCAACTCAAGGTGTTGAAATTCCAGGTTTTGTAAAGATGAGTAATATTACGACACTGAATTATTTAAACCATAGAACGGCTAAGTTGACTATTAAAACAGTCGTTTCTCCTTCTAAAAACAAACTAAACACCTTACTTCATTTATTGAATCATCTTGGAAATCAGCCAGGAATAATCTTTTGTAATTTAAAAGATTCTATTCAAGGTGTCAGTGATTTTCTAGAAAGAAAAGACATTTCTCATGGGTGCTTTTATGGCGGAATGGAACAACAAGACAGAGAGCGTTCGCTAATTAAATTCAGAAATGGAACGAATCAAGTAATAGTGGCTACAGACTTAGCAGCCAGAGGAATAGACATTCCGGAAATGAAGTTTATCATTCATTATGAATTGCCATTACACGAAGAAGAGTTCACACATCGTAATGGTAGAACGGCACGTGTTAATTCTAAAGGAACTGCCTATGTATTAAAATGGAAAAATGAAGCTGTACCTAGTTTTATTAAAAAAAATGCAGCAGCAGAAGATATTTCAGTACAAGCAGAACGAAAGCCAAGATACTGGGAAACATTATTTATCTCTGGAGGTAGAAAAGATAAAATATCTAAAGGAGACATCGCAGGATTGTTCTTTAAGCAAGGAGGAATTAATAAAGACCAACTTGGAGTTATAGAATTAAAGCGCGACTGTACATTTGTTGCAGTTCCTCTCACTATTGCTAAGGAATTGGTTGAGAAATTAAATAATTCGAGACTTAAGAAAAAGAAAGTTAGAATTTATACTGTGTAACGATTACCTCAAGAAAACACCTTGGAGAAACTTATTTTTGAAAACATCAGCGAATTTAAATCAATGATTGGTAAACAATTACCAGAAGGAAACTGGTATGCTATAACCCAACAAATGATTGATGATTTTGCAAATGCTACATTAGACAAGCAATGGATTCATGTGGATCAAGAAAGGGCAAAGAAAGAATCTCCTTTTAAAAGCACTGTCGCTCATGGCTTTATGTCGGTTGCAATGATTTCAAGAATGCTTGAAGAAGCATTTGCTATAAAAAGTATCAAAATGGGATTGAATTATGGACTGAATAAAGTTCGTTTTCCAAATCCTGTACCAGTAAATAGTGAACTAAGAATGTTAAGTTCTGTCAAAGAAATAGAGGCCTTAGGAGATAATGGGATTAAAGTTACTTTTAATTGTACCATTGAAATAAAAGGGCAAGAAAAACCTGCATGTGTAGCAGAATTTTTAGCAGCATTATTCGAATAAAGAAAGTTGGAATTTATCTTTTAAGTCCACCATACCACAAAAAATTTTTGAATTTTCCCATTTGGAAATTTTATCCAACATAGAGGCGAAGTTTTCTCATTAATAATTGAAGTTACCTTTTCTGAAAACAAATTATAATTCAACCATTGTACCTGAGTTCGAACTTCCAGCAACCAATTTATTTTTGAAGGAATAAAGAATTTGTAATCTGTAAATTGGGATATTTCAGAAATAGGAATATAAAATCCGCTAATACATGCTTTATTTAATTCCATGAATTCTACTTCCTTTTGATACGGAACAAACAATTGCGCCTTAAAACAAACCATTTGTTGGACTTCATCGGCTTTTAAAGATAAATTATCTAGCAAGGGTTTCGTAAGCGGATTGTAGAGTAGTGGAAGTTGCTTTTCTTTTAGTTTGGTCAATTTTTTAAGCAGTGTATCATTTCTATTTGGCCCAATCCAATGCTCAATTTCAGTAGTACCAATGCTATCGTTAAATAGATAAAACTTGTAAATAATTTCTAAATGGATAGGCGTATTGTTGTGTTTTAAAATACAATCAATTTCACCAATCGTTATCTTTTCGTTTTGAACTTGTATATTTTCAATAAGTATGGTGATCTCTTTATTTTGCTGTAATTCTGCACTTACATATCGTTCTACACACTTTCCTAACCGTAAATTTTCTGGAATAGATTCATTAAAAACAGTTTCTTTTTCTGTAGAAAATTCAAACTGTTGTATACCAAACACAGTGTTTTTCCAAAGCATTGGTGTATGCAAGTA
>JAWUWX010000034.1:0-38291 GCA_034111625.1 Flavobacteriaceae bacterium
CATCCACATTTTCAATGCACAAAATGCGATAAGGTTGAGTGTTTATCTGTTGAGATTAAAATTCCTTCTATAAAAAATCATAAAGTGGATTCTACAGATATTCTTTTAATGGGACAATGTGAAGTTTGTTCTGTGTGAGTATTGGTTACAATGTTAAGATAAGATTTCGTTTTAATAAATTTTATCAGTATGATAAGTAAAGTTAGTCAAAAAAAAAACTAACAAAATCAAGCCTTAAATCACTCCTAATTGTTTCCCAACTTTAATAAATGCAGCAATTGCTTTATCAAGATGTTCTTTGGTATGTGCTGCAGATAATTGAACTCTAATTCTTGCCTTATCTTTTGGAACAACTGGAAAGAAAAACCCAATCACGTAAATTCCTTCATCCAACAATGCATTTGCCATATCTTGAGATAACTTAGCATCATATAACATTACAGGAACAATCGCAGCATCTGCTCCGACAAGGTCGAAACCTGCTTTTTCCATTTCTTTTCTAAAATAATTCGTATTCTCTTCTAATCTATCTCTAAGTGAAGTGTCATTTGAAATCATATCAAATACTTTTAACGAAGCACCTACAATTGTTGGAGCAAGAGAATTTGAAAACAAATAAGGTCTTGAACGTTGGCGTAAAATTTCAACAATTTCTTTTTTACCCGTAGTAAATCCTCCCATCGCACCACCTAGTGCCTTCCCTAAGGTTCCTGTGATAATATCAACTCTTCCTAATACATTCTTCAACTCAATAGTTCCTCTACCAGTTTTTCCGATAAAACCAGATGCATGACATTCATCTACCATCACTAGCGCATCGTACTTATCTGCTAAATCACATATTTTATCTAACTGCGCAACAATTCCATCCATTGAGAAAACACCATCAGTAACAATAATTTTAAAACGATGATTTTGTTTATTTGCCTCAATCAATTGCGCTTCCAGATCTCCCATATCATTGTTAGCATAACGATATCTTGCTGCTTTACATAAACGGACTCCATCAATGATAGATGCGTGATTCAATGAATCAGAGATAATAGCATCTTCTTTATTTAGTAAAGGTTCAAAAACCCCTCCGTTGGCATCAAAAGCCGCAGCATAAAGAATTGTGTCTTCACAATGAAAAAAGTCAGCAATTTTATGTTCCAATTGCTTGTGAATATCTTGAGTTCCACAGATAAAACGTACAGAAGACATTCCAAATCCATGAGAGTCTAAAGTGTCTTTGGCTGCTTGGATAACTTCTTTATTATTCGATAATCCTAGATAATTATTAGCACAGAAATTAATCACCTCTTCGCCTGTAGAAACCTTGATTACAGCATCTTGTGATGTCGTAATAATTCTTTCTGATTTATACAAACCGGCATTTTCAATTTCTTGTAATTCTTTCTGCAAATGTTCTTTTATGCTTCCGTACATAATCTATATTTATAAAATTATTAACTGATAGTGTTATATTGCTCCTTTAACTTTTCCACCATAATTGCTGTCATTGATTTTAAATCGTATTCAGGTTTCCAATTCCAATCTTCTTGTGCTTTCGAATCATCAATACTTTGTGGCCATTTCGAAGCAATATCTTGTCTGAAATCAGGTTCATATTCTATCTTAAAATCAGGATATATTTCCATAATAGAATTAGCGATTTCTTCTGGAGTAAAACTCATACTTGCCATATTGTATGAAGTTCTTACAGTAATTTTTTCAATTGGGGCTTCCATAATCTCGATAGTTGCTCTGATAGCATCCTCCATAAAAATCATTGGTAACCTTGTATCTTTCTTCAAGAAACAACTAAAATTTTCTTCGTTAACCGATTTATGGTAGATCTCTACTGCGTAATCAGTCGTTCCTCCTCCAGGAATAGATTGATATCCAACAATTCCCGGATATCTAATTGAACGTATATCTAAACCATATTTAGTATGATAATATTGTGCCCAATTCTCTCCTGCAGCCTTACTCATTCCATACACAGTTGCAGGATTTAAAAAAGCAAATTGTGGAGTGTTCACTAGTGGTGCGTCATCTCCAAAAACTGCAATAGAACTAGGAAAAAAAACTTTTTCAACCTGATTCAGTCGTGATACTTCAAATACGTTGAACATTAACTTCATATTAATTTCCCAAGTATCCAAAGGTGCTTGTTCTCCTCTTGCCGAAAGTATTGCCGCTAAATGATAGATTTGTTTTACCTCATACTTCTTAACAATCTCTTGCATGGATTCAAAGTCTGCCCCATCTAGTGTTTCGAAAATTCCGTCAAAACCTGACTTAGGACTTAAATCTGAAGCAATAATATTTTCAACTCCATAGCGATTCTGCAATTCTTTTGTAAGAACTGTTCCTATTTGCCCATTGGCACCAATTATCAAAATAGTATCAGTAATCATATCTAAAGTATTTCGTAAGTATAAAATTAGTTATAATTAAACAAATTCAATCATAGGCACCGCCAAATAAACAAAATAAAGTTTATTATTCTTTAAATACATGTTTAGACAATTTTTATTACTTTTGAAGTAAAGAATTATAGACTAAAATAGAAATTTTAACTTTTCATGGAAAAACTTGACGACATTGACCTTAAAATTCTTCGAATTTTACAAAAAGATTCAAAAAAAACGACCAAAGAAATTGCCGATTCAATTAACTTATCTTCATCTCCTGTGCATGAACGTATTAAAAAGTTGGAGAAAAATGGGTATATAAAAAACTATGTTGCTTTATTAAATAAAAATAAAATTGGGAGACCAATTACCGCAATTTGTATGGTCTCATTACGGTATCATAATGAAGGGTTTATAGACAAGTTTGAAATGCAAATTAAAGCATTAGAAGAAGTTCAAGAATGTTATCATATGGCGGGAAAAGTTGATTTTTTTTTAAAAATAAATTTAGAAGGTTTGGAATCATATCATGATTTTATAAGGTCCAAATTATCAAAAATTGAGAATATTGGAATCTTAGAAAGTTATTTTGTATTGAAGGAAATCCATCATACTACAGGATATTATATTTAATAATTTTATCTTTATAAACTAATAAAACATAAATGCAGACTCCAGAACTTCCAGATTTAATACTCTACGCAATTCCATTTTTCGCTATCACTGTTATCCTTGAAGGATTAATCATTGCGAAACATGCTCCTAAAGCGTATTCGGTAAAAGATGCAATAACTTCAATTACTATGGGTCTTGGGAATGTACTCATAGGTTTTATTGCCAAGGTGATTGTTCTTTTGATATTGACCTATATATGGTATAATTATAGAATATTTACTATTCCATTTGCTTGGTGGTCGTGGTTCTTAATATTCATTTTAGATGATTTTGCTTATTATTGGAACCACAGAATAGGACATAGAAGTCGCTTGTTTTGGGCCTCTCATATCATACATCATTCATCAGAAAAATACAATTTAAGTACTGCCTTACGACAGACATGGACTGGAGGGCTTTATACATTTATCTTTTGGACTTGGATTGCTCTTTTAGGATTCCATCCATTAATGATTCTTACTCAGATGTCAGTAAGTTTAATTTATCAATATTGGATTCATACTGAGTTGATCAAGAAAATGCCTCGTTGGGTCGAATCAGTTTTCAATACACCTTCACATCACAGAGTTCATCATGGAAGCAATCCATTATATCTTGATAAGAATATGGCTGGAATACTAATTATTTGGGACAAAATGTTTGACACATTTCAACCAGAACTAGAAGAAGAAAAAGTTATTTATGGCTTAACGGCTAATATAAACACGTTCAATCCTCTAAAAATTGCTTTCAATGAATGGATTACATTGTTTAAAGATGTTTATACTACAAAAACTTCTTTTATAAACAAATTGAAATACTTATTAAAACCTCCAGGATGGAGACACGATGGCACTGGAACATTATCTGAAGATATGTTGAGAGAATGGAAAGAAAAAAATAATAAATAGTTTTATTTTTAAACAATTAAACTATCCCCTATTTCTAGTAGATTTAATTGTTTTCCTGCATTATTAAATTTACGTATTGCGTCTTTATGATCAATTTTGATATAACCAAAAGTATCAAAATGGTAGCCTAAAATGCTATTACATTCAACAAAGTTTGATGCAATAATAGCACTCTCAATTCCCATAGTGAAATTATCTCCAATTGGTAAAACAGCAAGGTCTATTTTGCATTGCATAGGAATCAATTTCATATCCATTGTCAATGCTGTGTCTCCAGCAATGTAGATGTTCTTTTCTTTAGTCTCTATTATAAATCCTCCAGGATTTCCACCATAAGATCCATCAGGAAAAGAACTCGTATGAACAGCATTGGTATACGTAACTCTACCAAAGTCAAAATTCCAACTTCCTCCATGATTCATTGGATGGCCCTTTATCCCTTTGGCTCCATAATACATTACTATTTCATAATTAGAAACAATTATGGCTTCTGTGTTTTTGGCAATTGTTTCAACATCTAAAATATGATCTTGATGTGCATGCGTAATTAAAATATAGTCGGCTTTTAAAGAATTGATATCTATATCTTTTGCCAATTCATTTCCGCTAATAAACGGATCGACTATGATTATTTTATCATCAACTTCTATTTGTAATGTTGCATGACCTAAAAACGTAATTTTCATTTACAAGATTTTGTTTCCTGCAATTTACGAATTAATTCAAAAAATAAAATAAAAGAAATACTTAGATTAAAGAACCTGTCCTAAACCAAGTAGAATCGCAAAGAAAAAAGTACTTAATGCCAATTTTTTCAATTCTGGATCTAAGTCAACTGGTTTCTTATTTTTAACCACAGTAAACATGTGCTTAAAAATAGGAATAAAAGCAAATATAAAAATGAATTGTATTGGTGACGAGTAATATATCATTACATATAATAGTGCAAATAAAAAGGCTGCAATCAATAGATAATAATGATAGTACTTGGCAAATTCTTCTCCTATTTTCACTACCAAAGTATTCTTACCGGCTTTCGCATCCGATTCTCTATCACGCATGTTATTAAGATTCAAGACTCCTGCACTTAAAAAACCTACAGAAATTGCTGGAAGAAAAATAGTGAAATTAATGTCTTTGGTAAATAAGAAATAACTTCCACACACACTCAATAATCCAAAGAATAGAAATACAAATACATCGCCTAAACCACTGTATCCATAAGCGTTTTTTCCCATCGTATATTTTATAGCGGCAGCAATACTAGCCAACCCTAATCCAAAAAATAAAATTGAATACCCAAAATTTTCTTTCCCAAATGAAAAATAAATCAATAATAATGCAATAAAGAAAGTTACTATACCTGTAATCTTAATAGCACTCAACATTTGTTTCGGAGAGATTGCACCACTCTGTAATGCTCTTTCAGGACCTATTCTATCTTCATTGTCTGTCCCCTTTACTCCGTCTCCATAGTCATTGGCAAAATTGGAAAGGACTTGAAATCCAATCGTAGTAATCATTGCTAAAACGAATATTTTCCAATCAAAAAATCCATTAGCATACGCTAAAAAACTACCTAAAATAATTCCTGAAACAGATAATGGTAATGTGCGCAATCTTGCGGCTTGAATATAATTATTGAGCATGTTAATCGTCTGTTACCTCATTACTCAATTCCAACGCTTGAGTTATATTAATTCGGCTTCCTTTATGTATCGGAACTATAAAGGCGTCAGGATATAATTGTTGGGCTGTTTTTTTTAAAATACTTGCTTCTCTATAGCTTTTAAAATTTCCAAGTCGATATTTAATCAATGAGTCCCCTTCTTTAATCGATTGAACTTCTGGAGATTTTTCTATGAATGTATTTCGGGTTTTAAATGCGCCTATCTGAACTGTATACACCAATATAAAGTCAAATTCCGAAGGATATCTTAAAGAAATACCTTCTCTGAGATGTGTTGAATCCAAATTAATACTCTTTTCAGCACTACCTTCAATATTCGTTTCAATTTTCTTATCTTTTCTTGAACACGATAGGAGCAATAGAAAAGAAATAAAAAATAGTACTTTATAATTATGTGTTTTATAAATCATTGGCATTGGCAATTAATTCGGCTATATCCATTACTTCAACAGTCTCTTCATTATTGGTTGCTTTCACACCATCCGTCATCATTGTATTACAGAATGGACATCCTGTTGCAATGATATTAGGCTTCGTTTCAATCGCTTCTTCAGTTCGCTCTACGTTGATATCTTTATTCCCTTTTTCAGGCTCTTTAAACATCTGCCCTCCTCCTGCACCGCAACACAAACCGTTGGATTTACAACGTTTCATTTCAATCAATTCTACTTCCAATTTTCGAATTAAATCTCTTGGTGCTTCGTAAATATCATTGGCTCTTCCTAAATAGCAAGGGTCGTGAAATGTAATTCGTTTTCCTTTATATTTCCCTCCTTCAATCGTCATTCTTCCATCTTCCAATAAAGATTTTAAAAACTTCGTATGATGCATCACCTCATAATTCCCTCCTAATTCTGGATATTCATTTTTAATTGTATTGAAACAATGCGGACAAGCAGTTACTACTTTTTTCACTTCATATGCATTCATAACTTCAATATTGGTCATGGCTTGCATTTGAAATAAAAATTCATTTCCAGCACGTTTTGCTGGATCTCCAGTACAACTTTCTTCCGTTCCTAATACTGCAAAATCCACATTGGCCTTATGTAATATTTTTACAAATGCCTTTGTGATTTTCTTCGCTCTATCATCAAAACTTCCGGCACAACCAACCCAAAACAACACTTCTGGTTGTTTTCCTTGGGCCATCATTTCTGCCATTGTAGGTACGTTCATTTTTTATCGTTTAATTGTTGAACTGTTATTTATTTATTCTCGATACAATTTTTCTTCATTGTTCAGGAAAATCACTCGAATTGACATTTTCTGAAAACTGCGACTATTAAACTGCTTAGTGATTTACTCTTCGTCTTTCCAATTCAATCTATCCATTTGATTGTATTGCCATGGCGCTCCATTGTTCTCAACATTGGTCATCATCGCATTTAATTCTTGAGGCGCTGCGGATTGCTCCATAACTAGATAACGACGCATATCCATAATAATAGATAATGGATCAATACTTACTGGACATTCTTCAACACATGCATTACAACTTGTACAAGCCCATAATTCTTCTGGCGATATATAATCGTTTAATAATTGCTTATTGTCATCTTTAAATTCACCATTAACATCAATATTTTTTCCAACCTCTTCAAGCCTATCTCGAGTTTTCATCATAATAGATCTTGGAGATAATTCTTTTCCTGTTTGATTTGCTGGACATACAGAAGTACACCTTCCACATTCAGTACATGTATAAGCATTTAATAATTGAACCCAATTTAAATCCGTAACATCACTTGCTCCGAATTTCTCAGGAACTTCATCTTCTGCTCCTTCCGGTGGTGCAGCAAATGGATCAGCACTTGGATCCATCATCAATTGTACTTCTTTAGTTACATTTTTATCATTGGTAAATTTTCCCATTGCATCCAGATTCGCATAAAAAGTATTCGGAAATGCTAATAGAATATGTAAATGTTTAGAGTAATATAGATAATTTAAGAAAACTAAAATTCCTGTAATATGAATCCACCAAGCAGTTCTTTCGATTAAATGTAAACTATTAACAGATAATCCATCAAATAATGGTACTATGAATTGGCTAATAACATTTCCTACTCCTGCATCTTGAAAAGGAGTATCTGCAGAATTCATCAATAGAAATAATCCCATCAATACCATTTCAAAATATAAAATATAATTTCCATCATTCTTCGGCCAACCTTTCATCTCCTTATTCAAAAAACGCTTAACATTAATAACATTTCTACGTATCCAAAATATCGTTACAGCAATAAACACAAGTCCAGCCAACACTTCAAATATTCCTATCAACAGCCCATAAAAAGAATCATCAATCAAGCCTTTAAAAACTCTATGTGTTCCGAAAAGGCCATCAATAATAATTTCTAAGACTTCTATATTGATAATCACAAAACCTACATAAACGATTACATGTAAAAACCCAGAAACGGGTCTTTTTACCATTTTCGATTGACCTAAAGCAATATAAGCCATGTTTTTCCAACGTTCAGACTTATTATCTGACCGATCAATATCTTTTCCTAATTTAATATTACGAAAAATTTTTTTTATGTTTTTTACAAAAAAACCAATTCCAGCGATAAGTAGAATTGCAAATAAAAAGTTAGGTAAGTACTGCATTTATTCTTCTTTAGGATTATATTCTTTAGCTTTCTTTCCGAATAATGAGAAATGTACAAATCTTTTCGGATTTTCTTTCATCTCTCGTAATAATTCTTCCAATTCTTTTGAAGCATTCTCAAGATTGCTATAAAGACCTTCATCTTTCATTAATTTCCCTATAGAACCCTCTCCTCTACTAATTCCTGCAAGGATATTATCAAAATTTGAAATAGTCCCTTTTAATTTTTCAATGGCCTGCCCTAAATTGGCATTTACAAGAGAGTCTGAAAGTTTAGCAAAATTTTCTGTGGCTATTTCTACATTAGAAAGTGAAGCGCCAAGTTTTGTTTTGTTTTCTGCCAATAATTCATCCAAAGTAACCGATGATTTTTTAAAATTGGCAACTGTAGTGTTTAAATTGGCAAAAGTGGATCTTAAATTTTTACGTGAATTCTCATCCAATACTTGATTAAGACCGACCATTAAAGAATCAGCACTCACAATTACATTCTCTAGTTTCGCTTGAAGTGGGTTTAATTTCTCTCCTACGCTAGAAAAAATATCGGACTCAATTTCACCCATTAAAAAATCTCCTGGAACAGCATTGAATCCATCATAAGATGGAACAATTGCCATAGATTTTCCACCCATTAAACTAGCACTATAAATCTTTGCAATACTGTTTTTAGAAAATTTAAAGTCATTATCTACACTGAATTCAACAATCAATTGTCCTCGCTTCTCTGAGTCTTGATTAAAAGTAATATCAACAACTTTTCCTACTTGTAATCCATTAATAGTAACAATACTTGCAGAATTCAATCCTTGAACGTTCCCATATTCAGCAAAAAAAGTTTCAGCAGATCCATTAAATAGGTTTTGACCTTTCATGAAGTTGTAACCCCATATAAAGACTGCAATAATTGCAACCGAAATAATTCCTGTTTTTAATTCTCTAGATAGTTTCAAAATAGCAATGTGATTTAAGAAACAATATTACTAATTATTTCTTTGGAATAGAAATTATTCAGTAGTTTTCAACGCTTCTTTTATAGAAATTTTATTACCTTTTTTAAAAGCAACTATAAATGCTGTTCTATACCCTTTCCCTTTTGCCTTAGTATGCTGTTTCTTTATTAGGCTATAGTCTGAAGTATTCCCTAAATAATATTTATAATACTTCCCAACCTTGACACGTTCAACGTTTTTTAAACCCTTGAAATTATAAGATTTTGTTTGAACTTTTCTCGATCCAGATGCCAATTGTACTTTAAAGACGATATCTTTATTTATATTTTCAGAAGCATCCTTCTGATCTTCTGTAATCCTATTTTCAACAGTATTTTCTCTAATTTGTTCTAAATATTCTTTGATTCCATCTGAAATAGCATTTGCAAACTTAGATTGACCTATTTTTGTATTTAGATAAGCTCCTTCAGTTTTATTAGTCAGAAAACCAGTTTCAATTAAAACACTAGGCATATACGTCTGATATAAAACTACAAATGCAGCTTGCTTTACACCTCTATCTTTTCGTTTTAACTTATTTGTGAAATTTCCTTGGATAATACTTGCTAATTGTAAACTTTGGTCTAAATATTCTTCTGCCATAATCGAAATCCCAATAAAAGACTCAGGAGAATTAGGATCGAAACCTTTGTAGTTTTCTTTATAATTTTCTTCAAGTAGTATAACCTCGTTTTCTTTCTTAGCAATCTCTAAATTCTTTTTGTTTGTAGGCCCTAAAGCCCAGTTTTCTGCACCATAGGCATCCGTATGATGACCATTACAGTGAACCGATACAAATAAATCAGCATCCGCCTTATTTGCAATATTTCCGCGCTCCCATAAATTGACAAAAACATCCGTTTTACGAGTATAAATTACATTTATATTTCTATTGGATTCAAGAGTATTTCCCACTTCCAAAACAATTTTTAATGCAATATCTTTTTCTATATATTTTTTATATCCAATATTTCCTGGATCATGACCTCCATGACCTGCATCTAATACAACAGTAAAGATTTTATCTTGACCAAAACCTGTTAAAGTTATCTGAATAAAAATAAAGAATAATACGAAAACTCGTATTGCTTTCGTTTTGGTATTAAATTTGTGAAACATGTGTAAGTTCATCAACTTATTTTAATTATTTTTGTCTACTTATATAGACTATTACAAATAGTAAGCCATTTTTATAAAATAATAGAAATAATAGTATAAATTTCTACCTGCGAAATTAAGAAATTTCCATATTTAAAACGTTAAAGTATAAAAAGCATTGCAAATAAATAAAACTAAAATATATTTCTCTCTGATTTTTTTCAGTTTTACACTACCTTATGTAACTGCACAGGATATAAATACCAATAAAGATATTTCTATTTCTCCTAGATTACAATCCAAGGATTCTTTAAAAATTAATTCAGAAGAATTAATTCTACAACCTAAAGACACGATAAAAACTGATAGTATAAAAAAACCTAGTAATGCTATCGAAGCCATTATAGTTCATAAGGCCGAAGATTATATTCGTCAGAATTTTATTAAAAATCTAGTCATATTGCATAATAATGCTGAAATTGATTACCAAGATTTAAATATAAAGGCAGGACATATCATCATTAATAATGAAAATAATATAGTCACTGCAGTAGGAATAAAAGACAGTCTTGGCTATAGTCAGAAACCTATTGTCATTCAAGATGGACAAGAATCTACACATGATTCTATTAAAATCAACCTTAAGACAGAACGAGCGCTGGCCTGGGGAACAAGGTCTGTAGTAACTGAATTGAACACCAGAACTGGTGTTATGAAAAAAGTTAATGACTCCACTATTTTCATTCGTGATGTCATTTTAACTACTTCCAATAAAGAAATTCCTGATTACCATATAAAAATTAATCAAGGAAAAATGGTTCCAGACAAGAAAATAGTTGCTGGAAGATCTCAACTCTTTATTGCAGAAGTTCCTACACCAATTATTTTACCGTTTGCATATTTTCCATTGACCAAAGGACGAAGTTCTGGTTTTATCATGCCATCTTATGGGAGTACAAACAATCAAGGGTTTTTTCTTCAAAATGGAGGTTACTATTTAGCAATAAGTGATTATTTTGATTTAGCAATACTTGGAGATATTTACACCAACGGTAGTTATGGCTTGAACATGCAAAGCAACTATATTGTGCGATATAAATATTCTGGGAACTTTAATGTACGCTATGAAAACTTGTTCAATAGTATTCGTGGGTTTGATGATTTTGGCCAGAGTTCCAATTATAATATTCGATGGAGTCATTCACAAGATCCAAAAGCCAATCCCAATTCTCGCTTTACAGCATCCGTAAACATGGGAAGTAGTACTTATTATAGACAATCTTTGAATGAATACAACAATAATTCATTTTTAAATAATACTTTAAGTTCTTCTATTTCTTTTCAAAAAAAGTTTGTAGGAACACCCTTTAACCTTACTTCTTCAATTACGCACTCACAGAATACGAATACTGAGAGTATTATCATGTCGTTGCCGTCAGCACAATTAAGTATGGATAGGATATATCCATTTGCACCAAAAGATGGCGCAAAGAAAAATATGTTACAAAATACTGGTCTAACCTATAATTTCAAAGGTGATTATAGAATCGATACTTCAGACGAATTTTTCTTTAAAAAAGAAATGTTTGATACCGCTAAATCTGGGATTCAACATGATGTAAATTTAAGCACCAATACCAAAATAATGAAACATTTCACTTTATCTCCATCTGCGAGATATAAAGAAGTATGGTATTTTAACAAAATAAATCGTATTTATAACAATATAAATGATGAAGTAGTTACTGATACCATTAAAGGTTTTAATGCCTTCAGAGAATATAGTGTTGGAGCATCACTTTCTACAACAATCTATGGTGATATAGCATTTAAAAAAGGAAGGGTTCAAGCCATTCGCCACACAATGAGACCCTCTATTTCTTATGGTTACACGCCAGATTTTAGCACTTATTATGACGAAATACAACAAAGTTCAGATCCACAAGACATTTTAGAATACACTCAATTCGAAGGAGGAATTTATGGAACTCCAGGAAGAAATCTTTCCAATAGTATCGGTATTTCTATCGCCAACACCCTTGAGGCTAAAGTAATGTCTAAAGATTCTACAATTACGGAACCAAAAAAAGTAAGTTTATTAAACAACCTTAATATTTCCACTAGTTATAATATTGCTGCTGATTCATTAAAATGGAGTCCACTGGGTTTGAGTGCTGGAACAAGTTTTTTTAATAAAAAATTAGGATTGAATATTCGAGCGACACTAGATCCCTATGCAATTGATGTAAACGGACGAAAAATTAATACTTTTAATATTGATAACAACGGTAGTTTATTCCGATTGACCAACGCTGGAATCACTATGAATTATTCGCTATCTAGTACTTCATTAGAAGATAAAGAGGATAAAAGTAATGATAGAAATAAATCTTTCGGCGCAAAAGACGGAACCAATTCTGATGGGATATTTGGAGAAGACTTAGGAGTTTCCAATAACCAACAGCTAAATACGAAAAATGAGGAAAGTGAAACTAAAAAAATGAAATTATACAATTCGGCAATCCCGTGGAATATAAAATTGGCCTATTCAATGAATTATTCCAATCCTTCAAGACAAGATGAAATTTCATCACATTCATTAATGTTTTCTGGAGATATTGAATTAACTCCAAAATGGAAGGTTGGATTTAGTTCAGGTTATGATATTAAAAATAAAGGTTTTACCTATACTCAATTACGTTTTAACAGGGATTTAGATAGTTGGAGGTTAAGTTTTAACTGGGTTCCATTCGGAACTAGAACAACTTATAATTTTTACATTGGTGTGAAATCTGGTATTTTAAGTGATTTAAAATATGACAAGCAGAAAGCTCCTGATCGTAGATTATTCTAATTTTACCGAATATTAATTCAACTTTAAAAAAATGAAAAAAATTATTATTACACCTCATGCTCCAGCGCCAATTGGCCCCTACAGTCAAGCTGTCATGAACGGAAACATGCTATATACTTCAGGTCAGATTGCCATAAACCCTGAAACTGGAGAACTAGTTATGGACTCTATCAGTATTGAGACTAAACAAGTGATGGAAAATCTAAAAGCTGTTTTATCTGCTGCTGAAATGACTTTTGAAAACGTGATTAAAACTTCCATTTTTATTTCTGACATGAATGAATTTAGTACAATCAACCAAGTTTATGCCACTTATTTTAATCCTGAAACTGCTCCAGCAAGAGAAACTGTCGAAGTTGCGAACCTTCCAAAATATGTAAACGTTGAGATTTCAGTGATTGCCGCAAAATAATTTTGCGTAAAAGAATTGAATCTCTGTTTTATCAAAAGTAAGCTCCATAACATTAGATATAAAATTCTATCCTTTTTTACAGTCATAATAAGAACTTATAGTTTACTATTTACTAAAGGATATTTTATTTACGGAAAGACTTTTCTTGCTTTAGGAATTAGTTCCTAACTATACTATTATTTTGATAAAAATATGGAATAAGAATTAGTCTTTTTCTGAACCAAATTGGACTAACTTTTTAGGAGGAATAGAATCTTTTTCAATTTTAAGTGAATCCTTTTCTTCTTTCTTTTTCTTAATCCCCAATTTTTCAAGTAATTCTCCTCCATTATCAAAATCAAATTGATAGGTCAGTCCAAGTCCTTGAGTATACCCTTCTTCTTCCTCGGTATATTGAATTTCGTTTTGTCTATTGAAAGCGGTAGATCTCAAAGTTCCTTCTTCATTCAATAAAAACTCAACATTTACTTCTCCTCTTATTCCTGACTGCTCTTTAGAACCTACTGGAACACCTAGTTTTCCATCAATTAATATTCTATCATTCAGTCGAGTTGCAACAGTGAATCCTATCTGATCATCAGTATTTAAATTATCGACCGTTGACCTATTATCTCCTGCTCTATAGTCAACACCCAATTTAAAATTTTCGTTATTCCCCCCTATAATACTAGAAAGAACATTTGACAATAACTGAGATCCTGTTCCAGTAAGAAATGCAGTACTATTTGCTCCAATATCATTTTCATTGAAAAAACTTCCAGAAACCAATAATGAACTGAATTGAATCAATTGGTTATTTGAATCATTATTATTTAGTTTAAAATCCAATTCCGATTTAATATTAGAATCTACATCTGGAATTAAAATATCATATTCTTTTTGTGAATTGTATAACTCTCCTGAAAATCGAGTTACTAAATCAATTGGGATATTTCTACTCGTTGGTAGATTCTCCAAAATAGATTTTGGATTAGCATAAACTCTATACACTGTTTCAATATCAAGTTCCGCAGTATATGGACTACCCTCCCATGAAATTGTTCCGCCTCGTGTTGCAACAAACTGCTTATTCACAAACCCTCCATATTTAAAATCATAGGTTCCATTGTTGATTACAAAATCACCAAACATATTAAACTTTCCCTTTGTATCTATTTCTATTCTTAAATCACCTGTTCCACTACCCTTCAGCGTACTTCCTGTTGCTTTATCAATAACCATTTCTACAATTGCATCTTTGGTTACTTCCAAGTTAAAGTTTAAAGCCAATCCTTTAAATTTTTTCAACAAAACTTCATTTGGAAGTTGAAATTCTTGCGTTTCATTTTCTTCAGAAACAAATGTAACTAACTTCGTATTGTTTATCGTTTTTACATCACTCAGCGGAATTACGAAATAGGTATCCTTATTCGTTTTACCAAAAACATCAATACTAAGGTTATCCGTAAATCCAGCAATAGTCGCATTACCTTCTATCAAACCTTTACCATAGTATAATGCATCTTCAGTCTCTTGAGTATTCAATACCAATAAGTTTTTAGTAGATAATGAAAGATCTAATTTCCAATCACTAAATCCAGTATGTGATATAGAACCCAACAATTCACCTCTCGTTTTATCCTCTATATCATGTAATGTTAATTCTACAATTTTAAATGTCTGATTGCTCAATTCCAACACAGTGGTTCCTTCAAAATCATAGTCTACATTTAAATAAGGAAAGGCAACTCCAGCGGAATCCAAGAACAACTCACCACTCATAGTTGGATTTGCCAATAATCCTGAAAGTTGTGTTGAACCATAAACAAACCCACGAATATTCGTAAAGTTTTCATCTCCTATCGGTTTCAAAAAATCCAATTTAAATTCTTCAAAGTCAATATTCAAGGCTAATGTAGGCTTCTTCGTACTTAAATCTACATTACCAATCACAACTAAATTTTTATAATTATTAATTGCTGTAGATATTTCTAGATCAAATTTCTCTATTGAATTCACCCCTTTCATAACAATTGTCAGATCTCCTAAAAAAGTCTCATTCACAAAGAAATCTTCAACTTTCACATTGGCAATTGGTAAAATACCTTCTCGATTCTGATTGTACTCTACTTTTCCATTGATCAATCCTGCAAAATTCCAATCGTCAATTTCTGGAGTAATTCCTGTTAAGTTAACATTTTCAAATGTAAAATTTAAATCCTTATAAAACTCTCCTTTCTTCGATCCATGAAAACCAATTTTTTGATTTTCAGAAACTAAATCAAACTGGTAAAAATCAAACTGAGATAGACCTGTATCAAAAACCACTTTATTCTCACTATTCTCATTTGGGTTAATCAACCATGTAGTATTTCTAAATATAAAATCTGATCTATTTACACCAACAACTGATCTGTTATTAGCATCAATCGTATGATAAAATCCTAAGTTATATTTCTCAGTTTTATTTACACCTCCTACAAATTCTGTTCGGAAAAATAATGTGTCATTTAAAGTAACATTTACAAGGTCTAACTCAGAAACATCATAATAATCAGTATGGATATTATCTACAGATAATTGCGTATTAAATAGCGGATTTTTATTATCAATTTGCAGTTTAATATTATCAATAGTATTTTGATATATATCAATTTTGGGGGAGTTCAATGAAAGTTTAAACGTATCATCATCTGAATTAATTTTCCCTTTAATTGAGGTGTTCGTTCCAAGCGAAACTTCAGGAAAGAATACTTCAACAATCTTATTGTAAATTTTAAAATTAAAATCTAAATACTGTCCTGAAGTAACTGGGAATGGCTTATAGTTTGCATAAATACTTCCAATAGAATTTCTAGTTAAATTAACTAACTCATTAAACTTAAAAATCCCTTCCACTTCTCCATTAACAATATCAGCAGAGTTAAATGTCAACGTCCTTACACTATCTTTAAAAGAAGAAGTTATATTAAAATCTTTAAATAAATACTCATCATTCTGATTGGTATACGATGCATACTTGAATGAAACTTCTCCTGCAAGGTCATCAATGGAATTTCCTTCAAGTTTCATATCAATATCTCCTTTCAATATGGATATTGAATCCCTTTTAAAAAGATTTAACTTATTAAAATCTGAAAAGACTACTTGAGATTTAAAATCAAATTTATAAATATCGGTTGATAAATCAGCAAGGCCATTAAAATTCAATACTAGGTTTTCATCTTTAGAAGTTAATTTTCCAATAAATTTTTTATTCTGAAACTGACCATTTATTTCAATATTCTTATAGCTATAGCCCTTATATTGATGTTTAAATATTTTCCCTTTTATTGAAGTGTTTATTCCTTCTAATGTAAATCCTTTCCCTTTAATATTAGCTTCCAGTGATAATTTTCCTATCAGAGAATCTTTAGCAAATTTTCCTAATTCAAAATCTATAATTTTAACATAACCTTCATAGGAAGCATTATCAATATCATCAATATTGGTCATTCTTAAATCAGATATTGTAGTCCCTAAATCAGAATTCATTTGCAGTTTAGTATCTATCAATTCAGGTGTGATAAATGATGTCCCTGAGATTTTAAATCGTCCTAGTTCTTTAAATATTGATGGTAATGAGTTTTCTAAAATATTAGGAAGTAAGTTTTTTAAGTGGTTGTAATCTGAAGTTAGATTAGAAATAGCAGCATTTATGGAAAAACCTTTTTCTGTATTAAAAGCATTTTTAACATGAAAATCTCCATTGATAATTGAATTTAAATTTGAATTCATTCGAAGATCATTTGCTGTAAAATCGTTTAAAGTTCCAGATAAATTTGTTTTAAAATGTAGCACATCTGATTGACCTAGTTCTCCATAGAATTTATTTAAATCATATAATGAGAGACTTGAATCCCATATTTCTGCGTCAAATTTTACATTGTTATTAAAATCCGAAAACGAGCCATTTCTATGAAATACTAAATTCAATAAGAGTGAAGAAGTTTCTGTTTTTAATGATGAATTCATCAACTTCATCTCTTGTTTTGAATATGTGAAACCTGACGTTAAACTTGTGACAGCAATCCCATGGTTCTCAATAAACTGAAGTCCATCAACTTGACCTAAAATAGTAGGTCCTTGAATTTTAAAACTATAAATATTTCCTTTCAAACCTTGAAAAGTTACAGCTTTCGAGGCCACTATATTTTCGTCTAAAATTTTTATGTTTCCATTTGATATATATATATTCGTCGAAGTCAATAAAAAATCTGAAGGGCTATCATCTTCATTCTCATCTTCGAACTTGTCTGTAAAAATTGAAAAGGAATCATTATTTTCTCCTTTATAAGTTCGAATAATAAAATTAACTCCATCAAGATCTATATCTCCAAATTCTAATTTATTATCTATTATATTTCTATAATTAAAAATCGAAGCTGATAAACTTTTTATATTAATCAGTGAATCTTGATGATGATCAAGAATCTCTATATTTTTAAAATCAATATTTCCTAAATAAGTTAAACCAACCTTTTCGACTACAATATTGGTTTTATAAGTGTCATTTAAATAATTGGTTGCAATTTTACCAAGACGCGTCTGGACAACAGAGAGTGACAATAAAATTATTGCTAAAAGAAAAAACAGCACAAGTGCAAGTAAAAATCTAAGTACTATTTTTTTAAATCGTTTGATAAGCTTTAACTTTGCATTATTATTGGCAATTATCATGCCTTAATTGTTATATAATGAGTGATCAATCAATCTTTATTCTTGCTATTGAATCATCCTGTGATGATACTAGTGCTGCTGTATTATGCAACGGAAAAGTATTGTCAAATGTTGTTGCTAATCAAGAAATTCACGCTTTATATGGAGGCGTTGTTCCTGAATTAGCTTCAAGGGCACACCAACAAAACATTATTCCTGTTGTTCAACAAGCAATCCAAAAAGCAAATATCGACAAAAAACAGTTAAATGCCATAGCTTTTACTCGTGGACCAGGATTAATGGGATCTTTATTGGTTGGGACATCATTTGCCAAGTCATTTGCATTGGGTTTGGACATTCCCTTGATTGCTGTAAATCATATGCAAGCACACATATTGGCTCATTTTATTGAAGATGAAGGACAGACAAAACCTCCTTTTCCATTTTTATGCTTGACAATAAGTGGTGGACATACTCAGATTGTTAAAATCACAGATTATTTCCAAATGGAAATACTAGGAGAAACCCTTGATGATGCCGCTGGTGAAGCGTATGATAAATCTGCAAAAACATTAGGATTACCTTATCCTGGAGGACCATTGATTGATAAATATGCGCAATTAGGAAATCCCAAAGCCTACGTTTTTACGAAGCCCAAAGTTGGTCCAATGGATTTTAGCTTCAGTGGATTAAAAACGGGTATTTTACGATTTGTAGAAAAAAATGTTGCCACGAATCCGGATTTTATAAAAGAAAATTTGAATGATATCTGCGCGTCCATTCAACATACTATCACTCAGATTTTAATGGACAAACTTAAAAATGCCGTTAAACATTCAGGAATAAAACAAATTGCTATTGCTGGTGGTGTTAGTGCCAATTCTGAAATACGGAAAGTGCTAAAAGAAGCAGAGAAAAAATATGGGTGGAGTACTTATATCCCAAAACATGAATATACAACTGACAACGCTGCTATGATAGGAATCAGTGGATACTTGAGTTATTTAAAAGGTATTTATTCTGATATCTCAACACAATCAACAGCTCGACTTAAAGTAAGTGAATAAAAAAACTCGAGTAGCTTATAATTCACTCGAGCCTTTATCTATTTTATTAAAAATTTAATCAACCGTATTCAGATCATCTGGCGCTGAAAAAGACCCATATCTCACATCCAATTTCACCTTAGCATTTTTAGGAATTTTTATTAGCAAACGTTTTTTAATTTTAGTTACTCCCTTAGCATTTTTATGTTTCATTTCTATTAGGGCACTATATTTTTCCTCCATTTTCTTCTCCATTTTTTCCATCTTTTCTTCAAAAGCTTTAACCTTTGTAGCATTCTCTTTTTCCCCTGTAGCCATCTTTTTTTCAAAAGCTTTAATATTTTGAATATTATCTATTTACCATGTAGCCACCTCCACTTCTATCTGCTTCATTCTTGGACCATTCTCTTTTTCCCACAATTTTATTTTTTTCTCATACTCTTTCATTTGTGGTTCAATTTTTTCTTCCATCTCCTTTTCCCACTTCTCTTGCTCCTTTTTAAAACGCTGCATATACCCTTCCTTATCTTTTTCATAAGCCTTATGGTCAAATTCTATTTTCGACAAATGAGAAATTACTATTTCAGGCATCTCAGGAATATCCGGCATCTCAGGAACTTCTGGAATTTCTGGAATTTCAAAATGAAAATCATGAATAAATACATCTCCAATATTTACTATTGAATAATCGAAGTTGAAATTAAAATCTATCTCTTCAAATTCTCTTTCAAATAAAGAAAAATTATTATTCGATTTAGCCCTAATGATAACTTTTTCTTTATTCCCTGAAGCTTCGAAATCTACATTTTCAAAAAGCTTATTAGAATCTTCCTTGTTCAGACCTTCAACTTCCCATGAACCTTCAATCGAAACCACATTTTTACTCCAAGTTTCTATAGTCACATCAGCATACCTAGTTGTAATATCAACAAAAACATCATTGTTTACCTTGAATGATTCCGAAACTTTTTTATCGTGTTTTTGAGCAAATAACACTGTTGTGAACAGTAAAATAAATGCTAAAAAATCATGCTTGTATGTTTTCATTTTGTTTTAAATTTAAGTTTTCAATTGTATTTAATTTCTTTTTTAACTGCTTTAATAACAACAATCGCATTTGAAGGTTTTCAATCAATTTATCAATTGTATCTTCATTGACACTATTATTAATATCAAGTTTGGTATTTAATTCATCGTATTCTTTCTGTAACTCTCCCAATTGTGAGAAATACACTTCTAATAAATCATTATTCTCGTCAGTTATCTTAATCTTTGAAATCTGATAATTAATATTAGCCAAATAATAATCTTCAACTTTCTTTAAATCTGGCGAGATATCCGAAATTGAATTGATTTTATTTTTTTCCGTCTTGACTATGTCTTGTGAAGTCGCATTATTCATATACTGATAACCTAATAAACTTACACTAACCAATACCAAGAAAGAAGCCGCAATTCTTAAAAAAGAAAACTGATTCTTTTTAGCCGGGAATTCTTCATTCAACCGATTTTTAAATCTACTTTCATGTCCATCAGACAACTTGTGCATCTTTAATTCTGACTCACCTTCAAGCATTTTTTTAATATCCTGTCCCATTACCTACTAGTTTTAGTGATTCTTTCAATTTTTGTTTTCCTCTTAATAATTGTGTTCTTGAATTCACCTCTGTGATCCTTAAAATTTGTGATATTTCTTTATGATCATAACCTTCGATTAAAAATAACGAGAGTACCAATTCGTATTTTTCAGGTAATTGAGAAATCGCTAATTTCACTTCTTCTATTGAAATTCCATCTTCAATTTCCCAATCATCATCATCTATTACTACTTTCAAATAATTTTCATGTACTTCTGAAAATTTTAATTTCACCGATTTTAATGTATCGATACTTTCATTAATCACAATTCTTTTTAACCATGCTCCGAAAGTAACTTCACCTTTAAAAGATTCAATTTTTCGAAACGCCTTGATAAATGCTTCTTGCATTACATCTTCAGCATCATGAGAATTTTTCATAAATCGAAATGCAATAGTATACATTGCACCGCAATATTGATTGTATAGTTTCAATTGTGCTCTTCGATTATTATTTTTACACTGTTGTATAATTTCAGTGTGATATATCTTCACGTCTGGCATAGTTAAGATTAGTGTTCAGTTTAAAGACTAAACTTTTTTACTGTTGTTGCAAATTATCTCATTTTCTTTAAAATAATTTTATCATATTTTTAAAACATAAATAAGCCTGTATATTTAAAAGTTTTTATTCTTTAAATTTTAGTTTAGAAAGTTTATATATACTTTTATCCTATGGTAGATGACACTAAAATACAACTTCTTAATCCTGTATGGACTTCACTATGTGAAACACATGAAAATTTTGTTATTGAATATAACAATGTGAAATTTTACCATCCTGACATTTGTACTTTTGGAGCATTTACAAATGAAGAAGACACTTATAATGCATTAAATGAGTATGCAAAACTCACAGACAAGTTTTTCTTAGTTTCAGAAAACAAAACACCAACTTTTGACAAAAAAAATATTGTTCTTACTAAAAAAATTGAAGGATGCCAAATGATTTTAAATCAACTACTGGATATAGATATAGTTGAAAAAATAATCCCTTTGTCTAGTAAACATATAGATGAAATATATGATTTAGTATGGCTTGTAATGCCTGGATATTACCAAAGACGTTCATTTGAGATGGGAGATTATTTTGGGATTTTTAAAAACAACAAGTTGGTGGCGGTTACTGGTCAGCGTATGCAATCGAACCATTGGACAGAAATAAGTGCTGTTGTTACACATCCAGATTTTACACGTCAAGGACTAGCCAAGCAATTAATAGTTCATACTACCAAAGAAATTTTAAAACAAAATAAAGTCCCTATTTTACATACAGACATAGGAAATCCAGCGATTAAACTATATGAAAATTTAGGCTTTGAAATATCCCGAGATATGAATTGGTGGTATTTTAGTAAAAAATAAAAAACCTCCAAATTTGGAGGTTTTAAAATTATATTTTAGAGTTTGCCTTGCGATTAAAATTCTTGATTTACATCCCAAGCCTCTAATGTTTCTTTCAGGCTCTTAATAAACATTCCTCCAAGTGCTCCATTTACAACTCTATGATCATAAGAATGAGACACGAACATTTTCTGACGAATACCTATAAAGTCTCCTTCTGAAGTTTCAATAACAGCAGGAACTTTACGTATTGCTCCTAAAGCCAATATTGCAACTTGTGGTTGATTGATAATAGGAGTTCCCATCACACTTCCAAAACTTCCTACATTGGTAACTGTATAAGTTCCTCCTTGGATATCGTCTGGTTTCAATTGGCTTGTTCTTGCTCGATTTGCCAAGTCATTTACTGACTTCGTCATTCCTACCAAGTTCAATTGGTCAGCATTTTTAATTACTGGAACAATTAAGTTCCCATCAGCCAATGCTGCTGCCATTCCTAGGTTAATATTTTTTCTTTTAATGATTGTATCACCATCAACAGCAATATTTATCATTGGGAATTTTTTAATTGTAGATGCAACAGCATGCATTAAAATTGGAGTAAAAGTTAGTTTTTCACCTTCCCTTTTCAAGAATGCATCTTTTACTTTATCTCTCCATTTAGCAATATTCGTAACATCTATTTCAATAAACGATTGTACATGAGCAGATTTCTGAACTGAATCAACCATATGCTTGGCAACCAATTTACCCATTCTAGTCATTTCAATGACTTCATCTCCTCCGTTTACTGAAACCGGAACAACTGGCTGAGATTTTTGAATAGGAGTTGTTTCCTTTCTAACTATAGGGGTAGGCGCTTCTACTATAACTTTTTCAGGAGTTGAAGTTTTATTTTCTAAGTAAGATAAAATGTCATTTTTAGTAACTCTCCCATCATTTCCTGTACCAGCAATCACTTCTAATTCTTGCATGGATACTCCTTCCGCTTGCGCAATATTACGTACTAGAGGTGAGTAAAATTTTCCAGTAGCAGATTTCTTTTCAATGGGCACTGAAGTACTATCTTTAGCAACTTCAAGGGTCTTTTCAACTTCTGTAACTGAAGGTTCAACAACAACTTGAGGCGAAGAAACTTCAGATTCAGAATCTTCTCCTGATGTTTCTATAACAGCAATAGTCTCACCAACCTTTACGATATCGTCCTGATTAAATAAAACCTCGATAAGAACTCCTTCAACTTCACTTGGCACTTCTGAATCTACCTTATCAGTAGCAATTTCTACTACTGCATCGTCTAATTCAATTGTATCACCAACTTCTTTTAACCACGAAGTAATAGTTGCTTCTGCAACACTCTCCCCCATTTTGGGCAGTTTCAATTCAAATCTAGCCATTTATCTATGCTGTTATATATGTGTGCGAATTTACTAAAAAAGAAGAATATTTTCACCTTTGAAACGATAATTCTTTTAATTCTCTCAAATCATGTGATTGCGAATTTGTTAAAAAAAAGAAGTAAACAGCATAATTAATAAATATTCGTCAATATAAAAGGTTTAAAATTATAAAATTCTTAATAAATTTTAACTAAACCCATTCTTTTGGGTGCATTAAAACATCCAATAATCTTTCTTCTTCACTGCCTTTTTCCGGCTGATGATTGTAATGCCATTGCACATGTGGAGGCATACTCATCAAAATACTTTCGATCCGTCCATTAGTTTTTAACCCGAATAAAGTCCCTTTATCATGTATCAAATTGAATTCTACATAACGACCTCTACGTACTTCTTGCCAATCTCTTTGCTCTTTTGAATATGATACATCTTTTCTTTTTTCAACAATAGGAACATAACTTTGTAAAAAACTATTCCCAACTTCAGTTACGAAATCATACCACTTTTGCATTGGCATTTCTTCAGTTTTTTTACAATAATCAAAGAATAATCCACCAACTCCTCGCGCTTCATTTCTATGAGTATTCCAAAAATATTCATCGCAACGTTTTTTATATTTTGTGTAAAATCCATCATGATGAAGGTCACAAGCATCTTTACATACTTTATGAAAGTGTGAAGCATCTTTATCAAATAAATAATAAGGTGTTAAATCTTGTCCGCCGCCAAACCACGAATCGATAATCTTTCCATCTTTATCATACATTTCGAAATAACGCCAATTTGCATGAACAGTTGGAACCATTGGGTTTTTAGGGTGTAAGACGAGACTTAGTCCACATGCAAAAAAATCACAATCAGAAACATTGAAATAACTCTGCATTGATTCCGGTAATTTGCCATGCACACCAGAAATATTAACACCTCCTTTTTCAAACACATTACCGCCAGAAATAACGCGTGTTCTACCTCCACCACCTTCAGGTCGCTTCCAGACATCTTCTTGAAACTTTGCCCACCCATCAACTTCTTCAAGTTTAGACGTAATTGAATCCTGTAATTCATGGATATATTTAAAAAAAATGTCCTTCATAATCTTTTATATCATTGTTCTATTACAATATGTATCCTTTTCAAAATCTCTAATGTTTATCGAAATAATAGGAACGTCAGGAAACATAAATTTTAATTTTGTGATAATCAGTTTAGAAAGGTTGTTTTTCTGCTCAGTGGTTCGCCCTTCCATAATATTGGCAAATACATGAATAAAATCTGCATCTGAACCTTGCACCAAAGAATGTTTAAAAGGGTTCATACGAACTTTAATATCATATCTTCCAAAAAGCCCTGTTGAAAAAGCAGATTCAAAAACTTCTTCCAAAACTTTTTTTGGCTCCTGTAGTTCCAAAATATTTTCTGAGCAGTCTAAAATAAAATGTGGCATGTTCTTAATTTAATTTTTATTAATTCTAAGAATAGTATAACCTAACAAAGCTGCTATTAATGAACCTATTAAAATTCCTATTTTTGAAGAATCTATAAACACTTGATCTCCTACAAATGCTAAACTTGCAATAAAAATAGCCATTGTAAATCCAATACCTGCTAAAAATGAAACACCTATAATATGCTGTAAATTAATATCTCTTGGGATTTCAATAAATTTCAATTTTTTGGCAATCAAAATAATCGATGTAATTCCAATACTATTTCCAATCACAAGGCAAATAATAATATTTCTAACCAATGGAATATCAAGATTCATGTCGCTATTTAAAACGACTCCAGCATTAGCCAAAGCAAAAATTGGAATGATAAAATAAGCAACCCAATCATGTAGATTATGCTCTAAGTGCTGTAAAGGCGATTGGTATTTAGTTGTCCAATCTTCTAAATTATCTATTTGTTTTATTTGTTCTTTTGATAAGATAGTTTCATCCGTTTCTGAAGTGTTTTTAATATTATCTGTAATTTTTACTAAATTATCAATAAACTCTCTAGTCTGTATTTTCTGTCTTATTGGTACAGAAAAAGCAAGTAAAATTCCTGCTAAAGTAGGGTGTATTCCTGACTTTAAAAATAGTGTCCAAATAACTACTCCAAAGACTACTAAAATGAACTTAGAGTAAAACCCTTTATAAGAAAAGAAATACAAAACACTTAATAACAAAAGTGCAATAATGAGTAAATTAATTTTGATTGCACCACTATAAAAAATCGCGATTACTAATACTGCTCCAATATCATCTACAATTGCAAAAGCAGTTAAAAATATTTTTAAACTCAATGGGACTCTATTACCCAAAACTTTAATTATGGCCAATGAAAAAGCAATATCTGTTGCCATTGGTATTCCCCAACCTTTAAAGGTTATAGGGTTTTGATTTAAAAACATAAAGAGTAAAACAGGAACTAAAATACCGCCAATTGCACCAAACAATGGGAATGCCATTTTTTTAACCGAATTTAATTCTCCTATTAAAAACTCTCTCTTTATTTCTAAGCCGATCAAGAAAAAGAAAATCGCCATAAAACCATCATTAATCCATAATATCAATGGTTTATTTAACTCGAAACTTGGCGTAGAAAAACCAATCTTATAATTCCATAGGGATGCATAAGATTCAGAAAAAGATGAATTAGCCCAAACAAGTGCAATAATTGTTGCTACCAAAAGCAGAATACCACTAAAACTTTCAATTTTTACAAATTTTTGAAAAGGAGATAAAATCTTTTTTTGAATCATATGACAATTTTATTATTATTCTATTGATAACTCATACAACTCCATATTAAGCGAAGATTGTCCTTCTGGAGTAAATTCATCAATCAAAGTTTTTGACCAAGTATAGTTATTATTCAATGCTACTTTAGCACTTCCAGCATTAGTTTTATGAGCAATAATTTGAAATCTTGATAAAGCTAATTCTTTATTTGCAAATTGTATAACTTTAGATACCGCTATTGAAGTCAATCTTTTTCCAGCAAACTGCTCACTAATACAATATGCAAATTCTGCTTGTAAGATATCTTTATGAATATTCTTAAGGATTATAAGTCCAGCAATAGAGTTTGTCAATTTCTCTTTGATTGCAAATGTAAACTGGCTTTTAGTCTTATGCTCATCATTCTTTTTTAAAATATAAACTCTAGAATCTTCTAAAGTCATATTTTGAGCAAGTGTTTTTGGTAAAAAAAGTTGAAACCTTTCAACATTAGAAACCATTAAACTATAAAGACTTGAAGCGTCTTTAACAACTAGCGGTTCTAAATTGAAATCTTCAGTAAGTTTCATCAATTATATTCTTTTACTGCGTCTATGAATGCCTTCGCATTGTCCAATGGAATATCAGGTAAAATTCCATGTCCTAAATTCACAATATATTTATCTTTTCCAAATGCGTCAATCATTTCTTTCACCATCTTTTTAATTTCCGAAGGTGGAGAATATAATCTTGTAGGATCAAAATTCCCTTGCAGCGTAATATTGTTATTCGTTAATTTACGAGCAACTTCTGGAGTAACTGTCCAATCAACTCCAAGTGCTGAGGCATTAGAATTTGACATTTCTTCAAGCGCATACCAACAACCTTTTCCAAATGCAATTACCGGAGCATCATCTTTCAACGCTTCAATAATTTGGTTGATATATTTCCAAGAAAACTCTTGATAATCTACTGGAGATAACATTCCTCCCCAAGAGTCAAAAATTTGAACTACATCAACTCCTGCTTCTACTTTGGCTTTTAAATAAGCAATTGTTGTGTCTGTAATTTTCTGTAATAATTGATGTGCTGCAACAGGATTGGTAAAGCAGAATTTTTTCGCTTTGTCAAAGTTTTTACTTCCTTGACCTTGCACACAATAACATAAAATTGTCCAAGGCGAACCAGCAAATCCAATTAATGGAATATCACTGTTTAGTAATTCTTTGGTTGCTTTTATAGCTTTATATACGTAGTCTAGTTCAACATGAACATCAGGAACGATTACATTGTCAACATCTTTTTGAGTTCTTACGGGATGTGGTAAATAAGGACCAAAGTTAGGTTTCATCTGAACTTCAATATTCATCGCTTGTGGAATCACTAAAATATCACAAAACAAAATTGCAGTATCCATTCCAAAACGTCTGATAGGCTGTACCGTTATTTCACTTGCTAATTCTGGAGTTCTACATCTAGTGAAAAAATCATATTTCTCACGAATAGCCATAAACTCTGGCAAAAATCTCCCTGCTTGTCTCATCATCCATACAGGAGGACGTTCAACTACTTCACCTTTTAAGGCTCTTAAAAATAAATCGTTTTTTATCATACCTATTTGTCATTCCGCACTTGATGCGGAATCTTTTTAATTTATTTTGGATTCCCACTTTCGTAGGAATGACAGTTTGTTTTACATTTTTGACACCTTCTTCATTGCAGCATCAATTGCATTTTCAATTATTTCTAAATCTTCATCACTCAACACAGAACATAAAAACCATGCTTCAAATTGAGATGGAGGTAAAAAGATTCCTTTTTTAATCATCTCCCAGAAGAACACACCGAATTTTTCAGTGTCACATTTCTGAGCCTTTTTAAAATCAGTAACATTTTCATTAGTAAAGAAAGGATTTATCATAGATCCAAATCTATTTACAGTTACATCTACCTTATATTTTTTCGCCGAATTCAACAAAAACCCTTCAATCTGCTCACCTAATTTATCAAATTTCCCATAAGGATCTTGACTTTTCAATTTTTTCAAGGTTGCAATTCCAGAAGCCATCGCAATTGGATTTCCAGATAAAGTCCCTGCCTGATACATTGCTCCTAGAGGTGAAACCATTTCCATAATTTCATTTCTTGCACCATAAGCACCAACAGGAAAACCTCCTCCTATTACTTTTCCTAAACAAGTAATATCTGCTTCAACATCAAACAGCTCTTGAGCACCACCAAATTTTGAACGAAATCCTGTCATTACCTCATCAGCAATTAAAAGGATTCCATTTTCTTTTGCTAAAATGCTTAACTCCTTTAAAAAATCACCTTGAGGAGTTACAACTCCCATATTCCCACCTACTGGCTCAATAATTATCGCCGCTATATCTTTATGTTCTTCAATTTGTTTTTTTACACTTTCAAGATTATTATAATCAGCAATCAATGTATTTTTTACAGCGTCATTCGGAACTCCTTTTGATCCAGGAATACTCAATGTCGCTAATCCTGAACCTGCAGCAACCAACAATGCATCTGTATGCCCATGATAACAACCAGCAAACTTGATAATCTTATCTTTTCCTGTGTATGCTCTAGCCAATCGAAGTGCGCTTAAAACGGCTTCAGTCCCTGAACTTACAAACCGTACTTTATCCATTCCTGGAAAAGCATCACATACAATCTTTGCTAATTTAATTTCGTTTTTAGTAGAAGCGCCAAAAGTATATCCATTTTTTAGTGCTTTTTTAACTGCCTTCTGTACATTTTTATCTTGATGACCAAGAATCATTGGCCCATAAGAAAGGACTAAATCTATATACCTATTACTATCTACATCAACTATCTGACTTCCTTCTGCTTTCCTAATAAACAATGGATTTCCACCTACAGAAGCAAATGCTCTTACTGGAGAATTTACAGCTCCTACAAGATGAACCAATCCTTCTTTATATAGTTTTTCTGAATTTTTGAATTTCATGTATTTAACTTTTGACAATTAGCTTTTTGCCATTAGCGATTTGCTAACAACTAAGAACTAAATGCTATTTATTTAAAACCTTCGCTACTTCTTTTGCGAAATATGTGATAATTATATCTGCGCCTGCACGCTTCATTGACAATAGACTTTCCATCATCACTTTTTCTCCATCAATCCATCCTTTTTCTGCAGCTGCTTTTATCATGGCATATTCTCCACTCACGTTATAACATGCTATCGGTCGGTCAAAATTATTTTTTAAATCTCTAATAATATCCAAATAAGATAATGCTGGTTTTACCATCAGTATATCTGCTCCTTCTTGATCGTCAAACGCTGCTTCACGCATCGCTTCATCACGATTGGCAGGATCCATTTGATAGGTTCTTCTGTCTCCAAAACTTGGTGCAGAATCTACCGCTTCTCTAAACGGCCCATAAAATGCTGAAGTATATTTTACAGAATAACCCATAATCGGAAGGTTTACAAAACCTGTATTATCTAAAGATTCTCTCATCATTGCAATTGTTCCATCCATCATACCTGAAGGCGCAACCATATCAGCTCCTGCTTTGGCATGTGAAATAGTTTGCTTTGCAATATTGATAAGCGTAGCGTCATTATCTACATCGTTGTCATGAATAACCCCACAATGTCCGTGTGAAGTATATTCACAAAAACACACATCTGTAATTACATATAGACTTGGATAGTTCTTTTTGATAAAACGAATTGCTTGTTGCATAATTCCATTATCATTCCATGTTTCTGTTCCTTCATCATCTTTATGTGATGGAATTCCAAACAACAAAATAGCAGGAATTTTTAGGCTTACAACCTCATCCAGTTCTGAAGAGATTTTATCTAAAGAAAAGCGTTTGATTCCAGGCATTGAAGCAATTTCTGTTTCAATATTTTCACCTTCCTCAATAAATAATGGATAGATTAAATCATCCACTGACAATTTATTTTCTCTCACCAATCTTCTAATGTTCTCAGACTTACGAAGTCTTCTTGTTCTGTTCATCATAATATTGATTTACGGATTTTAACACACTTTCAATAGTTGGAAGTTTAGCAACCTCAACTTTAGAAAAGTGTTTTTTCGCTTCATTTGCTGTTGTATTACCTATACAGAAAGCTACAGCATTATTCGGTTTATTATCGGCAATAAAACTTTCAACTCCGGTAGGACTATAAAATAATACTCCGCCAAATGTATCTTCAAATTTTCGCTCGTTTAACAAAGTTCTATATGCTTCAACTTCGTTAACTTCAATTTCATTTTCTGTCAATATCGCCTGAAGTTCATCTCTTCTTACTTCACTACAGAAATATGTAATAGTTTTAATATTCCGCATTCGTACTATAAACTCAGCCAACTCTTTGGCTGAATTTTCAAAATGAGTTATTTTCCCTATTCTCTTTTCGATCAACCTTTTCGTCCTACGACCTACGCAATAAATATTAGTAAATTGTAATTCTATAGGCGAAAAATTATGTAGCAATGCTTCAACACCATTTTGGCTAGTGATTACAACATTTTCAATAGGGTTTTTAACCGTACTTGGTTTCATGCGATTATAGCGTATTGAAATAAAATCACTCATTTTAAATCCAATAGTACTGACTAATAAATCAGTCTGAGAAGCTGATAATTGTTTTGTTGACAATACATGTACCTTTTTATCGTCTATTCCAGAAATTTCTAACAATAATTTCTGTCCTCCACGTTGAAAAACATCTCTAGCGCATGCTTTACCTATATATTGATAGTCTTCAACCTTAGCCATAGTATCAACATCTATTCGCTGTTTTCCGTCAAGGCTAAATAAGGCTGCTTTAAAGACAATTTGTTCTTCTTTGATATATGCAAGTGCTCCAATAGGTGCAGAACATCCTCCTTCTAGTACATTTAAAAATTGACGTTCAATATGAGAGCATATTTGTGTCTCTTTGTGATTTAGTTGCTCACATATATTTAAAATCTCTTCATCTCCTTCCAATGCTGTTAACATAATAACTCCTTGTGCAGGAGCAGGAATCATCCAATTTAATTTAATATGGTTTTTTGGTAATAATCTCACGCGATGCAATCCTGCCTGAGCAAAAACCGCTCCATTCCATTCGCTGTTTTTTAATTTGGTCATACGTGTATTTATATTCCCACGTAATCCAACGATTTTATGTTCAGGATATTTATGTAGCCATTGTGCTTTTCTTCGCAAACTTCCTGTAGCAATTACCGCATCTTTTTGCCATAAAAATTCCTCGTTGTCTTCATCTTTACATATCAACACATCCAGTGATCCTGCACGTTTTAAAACGGCTGCTTGTACGATTTTTTCAGGCAAGACAGTTGGCACATCCTTCATAGAATGTACAGCAATATCAATTTCTCAACGCAACATTGCAGCATCTAAATTCTTCGTAAAAATACCTGTAATTCCAAGTTCATGTAAAGGTTTCCCTAAATCGATATCACCTTGAGATTCTATTTTTACAATTTCTATTTTCAAGTCAAGACCTTCAATATCTTCAAGTTGTCTCGCAACAGCATTGGCTTGCCAAAGTGCTAATTCACTGGAACGTGTACCAATTTTTATCGTTCTATTCATTAATCGTATTTTCGATGTTAAACACTTTTTGCAATACGTCAATAGTCTGATTGGCAGATGAATTATCGTGCTTCAAGTGTTTCGCGAATTGGGTTGTAATTTTTTGTATCAAATGTGTAGATATTATCTCTGCCTGTTCAGTATCAAAACCATTGATTTTCTTTTTATGATAATCAATTCCTTCATTCTGAATAGATTGCAATGATTTTTTTAATGCATTAATCGCGGGAATATGTTTTCTATGGCTTAACCAATCAGCAAATTCATTTTTATGTTTTTCTAGAATCGCTTCAACTTTCCCTACTTCTTTATTTCTTAATTCCAATGTTTTATCTGTCTCCTTAGATAAAATATCAACATTAACCAATGAAACATGTGGTAATGACAACACATCACAATCTACATTTTTAGGAATAGATAAGTCTAGAATTAGAATTTCTTTATTTCCTGTCAAATGCTCTTTATTTACAATAGGGGTCTCTGCACTTGTAGAAACAATCAATACATCAGTTTTAGAAACTTCTTCTTCCATCTTATCAAAAGGTAAGATCTGAACTCTTGCATTATCTCTAAATTTATCAGTTCTATCAATCGTTCTATTAATAACCTTAATATTATTATTGCTAGTATATTCAAGTAAGTTCTTACATGTATGCTTACCTATATCTCCTAACCCAAGAACTAGTACATTTTTTTTATTGAAATCCGCGACATGATTCTGAGCATATTGAGTTGCAACATATGATACAGAGGTTACTCCTGAACTAAACTTAGTAGCATTCTTAACTTCCTTACTTGCTTGTAAAACTAAATTGGTAAGGCGTTCCATATACGCATTCATTGAATTGCTTTTCTTAGCTTGCTTAAATGCCTTTTTAAGTTGAGCAACTATCTCATAATCTCCCAATATCTGACTTTCTAATCCTGTAGCAGTGCGAAATAAATGATCTATCGCTTCTTCTCCTTTAAAAATATTGGCAACATTTACAAAATCCTTAACACTCTGTCCAGAATACTTACATAATAGATTTATCAATTCAGAAGGGTGATTTACTAATCCCATTACTTCTGTCCGATTACAGGTAGATAGAACAAAAACACCTTTGATCCCAATCTCCTTAGCTTCTTTCAAGAGCAGCACTTGATTCTCCTTTGAAATACTGAAGCAACTTCGCGTATTAACATCAGCCTTTTTATAGCTTAATCCTACGTTATATAGTTTGTGTGATGAATTTTTCAAATTCAGAAATGATTTTCAAATAATATTGTCAAAAGTACTACGCATTGAATCATAAAAACATCGCCACAAGGACTAATAACATCGTTAAGAGTTTTAGCCTTTAATTTATAATGGTTTTAAATAACAAGTTAACTGACTAATTTTCAATCAAATTCATAAACAAATAAGTATTTAACATACTTAAAACATGACAATTGTCATATAAATAAAACATAGCCTTCATGATATATTCATTTATAAAAATAGTATTTTTGCTTAAGAATATATAAATATATCGACATGCAATTTCATCTTATTGAACGAAAAAACAACGACAAAAGTCCTGAAATTTTTCATGACGAAAATAACAAGTTCAAAGTGTTGAATATAAAAAATGAAACACTAGAAGATGAACGCTATTTCCTACAACTACAACACAATTATATTCAACTATATTTTTGCCAAAATGGAGAATGCTCAGCATCTTTCAATATGGAACATTGCAAAATTAATTTAATAGGTAACGAATCAAGTTTTATTTACTTTAAAGACGTTCCTTCAAATCTGCTTTTCGAATTAAAACCAAACTCTGAATTGGCTGTAATATTAATCCCATTACAGCATTTTCATTCCTTATTCTCTCCTGAAGAAAATTATTTTTTCAATTTTGAAAATATTAAAATGGGCAAACCCATTATTGAAAAAAAACCTACAAATCAATCTGTAAAAATAATACTACATCAACTATTTCAACAAAAAATTAATCAGTCATTAAAATCATTATATGTTAAAGGAAAAGTATATGAATTATTGAGTTTATACTTCAATATTTCTGATGAAAATAATACGGAAAAATGCCCTTTCATGGCAAATGAAGAAGTAGTCTCGCAAATAAAACAGGCTAAAGATATTATCATTGAACAAATGGCTTCTCCTCCGACTCTTGAAGAACTTTCGAAAATTGTAGGCCTGAATATTAAAAAATTAAAAATGGGATTCAAAGAATTGTACGGAATGCCTGTATTTACTTTTTTATTCCATTATAAGATGGAGCATGCTAAAAAATTATTGGCCATAAATGGAAATAATGTCAATGAAGTAGCCACTCAAATTGGATATAGTACTTCAAGCCATTTTATTGTGGCATTTAAAAAGAAATTTGGAATTACTCCAAAACAATTTACCAAACAGGAAATCAATAATTAATATGAAACGAGTATGCTAAAAGCTTTATCACTCAAGAGAATGATTAATAGCGAACAGCATAAGACAGTTAAAAATAATAAAATTAAACATATGAAAGGAGTTTTACTTAACAATCTAGGATCACCTGATTCTACAGAAACGAAAGATGTAAAAAAATATTTAGGAGAATTTTTAATGGATGAGCGGGTAATTGACATCCCTTATTGGAAACGCTGGATACTTATTAAAGGGATTATTTTACAAATAAGACCAAAAAAATCTGGAGATGCATATAAAAAAATATGGTGGAAAGAAGGTTCTCCATTAGTTGTTATTTCAGAAAGATTTACCAAAAAAATAATGGCCAGACTTAACATTCCTATTGTATTGGCAATGCGTTATGGCTCTATGAGTATGGAAAAAGGTATTCAAGAACTTATAGATAAAGATGTTACAAATATCTTTTTAGCACCATTGTATCCGCATTATGCGATGTCTTCTTACGAAAGTGTGGTGGTAAAAGCAGAACAAATTTTGGCTGAAAAACACAAAGATGTAAAACTAGATGTACTACCTCCATTCTACAACAGACCTGATTATATTAAAGCGATGGGCGATAATATTGCCAATAATTTAAAGGAGTTTGACTACGACCATATTTTGTTTTCTTATCACGGAATTCCGGAACGTCATATTAGAAAATCTGACCCAACAAATAACCACTGTAAACTAGACGGCTCTTGTTGCGAACGTAATTCTGTAGCGCATCATACATGCTACAGACATCAATGTTTTGAAACCACCAAAAAAATTGCTATCTATCTAAATTTAAAAGAAGGTACTTATAGTGATTCGTTTCAATCTCGCTTGTTAAAAGATCCTTGGCTAAAGCCGTATACCGATTTTGAATTTGAAAGATTGGCTAAAACAGGAACTAAAAATTTAGCAGTAATTACTCCTGCTTTTGTTTCTGATTGTTTAGAAACGCTTGAAGAAATTGCTATGGAAGGTCAAGAACAGTTTGAAGAAGCAGGAGGAGAAAAATATATGCATGTTCCATGTATGAACGATAATGATGATTGGGTGGATGTAATGGTCTCCTGGATTAAAAAGTGGCAAGCAAATGGGATTTAGTGAAAATTAAAAAAAATACATCTAGAAACAAATTTTTTATATTCATTTCTGCTACGCTCCTTGAACTAAGAATAACTTGAAGTCACAGACGTAAATAAATTTTTAATCAATAATATTATGGATTTTTTATACATAAAAGCATTGCATATCATATTTGTAATTACTTGGTTTTCAGGATTGTTTTATATCGTACGCCTTTTTATTTACCATGCAGAAGCAGAAAATAAAACGTCTCCTGAAAAAGAGATATTGCAAAAACAATACAAATTAATGAGTAAACGGTTGTGGTATATTATCACATGGCCGTCAGCGATACTGGCAAGTGTTTTTGCTTTTTGGCTGTTGTATGAAAATCCTGCTTATTTAAAAATGCCTTGGATGCATGTGAAATTAACTTTTGTATTGGCATTGTATATCTATCAAGGAATTTGTCATAAAATATTTATCCAACTTCAGAATGACATCGTAAAATATAGTTCTTTCAAATTGAGAATATGGAATGAAGTCGCAACTATTATTCTGTTTTCAATTGTGTTTTTGGTCGTATTGAAGAGTGCTATTAATTGGATTTGGGGAGTTGTGGGAATTGTATTGTTTTCTTTCATACTAATGTTCGGAATACGCTTGTATAAACGCATTAGAAATAAAAACAATTAATCTAACTCTGTAACGAGTTTTCAAATGGAATTCGATTGATGATGCTTCTCCCTAGTGTTATCTCATCAGCGTACTCTAATTCATCTCCGACAGAAATTCCTCGAGCAATGGTAGAAGTTGTTACTTTGAATTTTTCTATTTGCTTAAAAATATAAAAGTTGGTCGTGTCACCTTCCATTGTCGAACTCAGTGCAAAAATCACTTCTTTCACTGTTCCTAATTTTACTTTTTCTACCAAACTGTCAATCGTTAAATTCTGCGGACCAATTCCTTCAATTGGAGAAATTTTCCCTCCAAGTACATGATACAATCCTTTAAATTGCGTTGTGCTTTCTATCGCCATTACATCTCTCACATCTTCAACAACACATACAATTTCTTGATTTCGATTGTGACTTGAGCAAATCTCACATATATCAAAATCCGAAATATTATGGCATTGCTTGCACAATTTAATGTCTTCAACCATCGTATTTAAAGCAGTTGTTAAATGCTGCGTTTGGCTTTTAGGACGTTTCAATAAATGCAATACAAGTCTAAGCGCAGTACGCTTTCCGATTCCTGGAAGTTGAGAAACTTCATTTACGGCATTTTCCAAAAGTTTAGAAGAAAAATTCATTGCCGCAAAATTAGAAATTAATACTTATGAATTATACATTTTTATCAAAACTTTCAAAAAATTAAATCCTATATTCGTAATTCACAATTCGCTATTACATATGCAACCCTTAAACATCTTATTATTAATTGCAGGATATTTTGGAATCTTGTTATTAATCTCTTTTTTTACAGGGAAAAATGATTCTAACGACACTTTTTTCAAGGCCAATAAACAATCTCCTTGGTACATCGTAGCCTTTGGAATGATTGGTGCTTCGCTCTCTGGAGTGACATTTATCTCTGTTCCAGGATTGATCGGCGGACAACAGTTTGCCTATATGCAAGGTGTCTTTGGATTTTTCGTAGGCTATATGATAATCCTATTCGTTTTACTACCTATTTATTACCGTCTCAATGTTACGTCTATTTATCAATATCTCGAACAACGATTTGGGAAAGTAAGTTATAAAACTGGCGCTTTTTTCTTTTTACTTTCTAGAGTCACAGGTGCCTCGTTTCGGTTATTTTTAGTCGCAATTGCAATGCAATACATTGTTTTTGAGCAAATAGGCATTCCGTTTTGGGCAACAGTAGTGATTTCTATTTTGTTGATTTGGGTATATACTTTCAGAGGTGGAATTAAAACCATTGTATGGACGGATACTTTACAGACATTGGCGATGCTTACTGCTGTAGGAGTTGCAATTTATTTAATCAATCAAAAACTGGATTGGTCGTATATGGAGTTTTTAAATTCTAATGAGTTTGCCGAAAAAGGGCAGATTTTCTTTTTTGACGATCCGAATTCTAAAACTTATTTCTGGAAATATTTTATTGGTGGAATTTTTATTGCTATTGCAATGACAGGATTGGATCAAGATATGATGCAGAAAAACTTGACCTGTAAAAACCAAAACGACGCACAGAAAAATATGTTTACAATGGCAACATTATTAGTAATTGTAAATTTTGTGTTTTTATCTCTTGGAGCTTTATTATTTATCTATTCAGAAAAACTCGGAATCCAGATTCCTGAAGTTGACGGAAGAACAAGAACCGATTTATTATTTCCTGAAATCGCAATGAATCAAGGACTTGGGACAGGACTCGCAATCACATTTATCATTGGCTTAATTGCAGCAGCATATTCTAGTGCAGATTCTGCTTTGACATCCTTAACAACTTCATTTTCTGTAGATTTTCTCGATATTGAAAAAAGACCAAAAGAAGCACAAAAACCATTGCGTAAAAAAGTTCATATTGCAGTATCTGTTTTATTAATATTTGTGGTGATACTGTTCAATTCTCTTGACGGAAATGTGGTAAGCAACTTATTTAAGTTTGCAACATTTACCTATGGCCCATTATTAGGGTTGTTTGCTTTTGGAATTTTAACCAACTATAAAATCAAGGACAAATACGCATGGATTGTAGGGCTACTTTCAATCTCACTGACCTATGT
>JAWUWX010000035.1:0-55675 GCA_034111625.1 Flavobacteriaceae bacterium
AAAAAGCCTCCAAACGAGTTGGAGGCTTTAGTTAAATTATTAAATAAATTTCCGAAGAAAAGTATTAGTTATTTTTTATTGATAATGGAATAGCAAGTCTTGGTACAAAATCAACCAATGCTGCTATAATACTATATAAAAATTTATATATAGCTAAATTAACATATAATACAGCAAGTCCTATCACTACATTAATATATGAATTTGCTACCATTCCTAAATTATTAAAATTCCATCCTTCACCAAAACTTTGGCTAGCATCTAATTTATAAGTAACAAAAGAATTTATTTGATCTGATAAATAGTCAAGGTGAACCATTGATGATAATTCTGAAATAGCACCTGCAGGTAAAGCATACAATGGGCTAATAGCGCTCAGCATTGAGTCTCCTGATAAATTCATTAATGCACTGTCAAACAAAAAAGATAACGTTGAAGTAAATGCAATAAATAAACCTGTAATTGCGATAACTTCTCCAACTATTCTTATATTGACTAGGACAAAATCTCTAAAAATAAATTCTACCATACCATTGTGTGTTCCTCCTAAACTATCTCCTCTTGATCTAATAACACTAGCAATAGGAAATGCTGAATAAGCCATTAGAATAAAAACAAGAAAACTTCCGATTTTGCCTAATGCTGAAGCGTCTGAATTTTGAAAATAATCCAATGCTCCTGTTATTATAGCATACTCCATTGCAAGTAGGACAATTAAAGCTGCTACCTGATAAATTGTTTTAGCATAAGATCTAATCCCATTTTGAGAATCGAAATCATCCACTACAGAATTTAATTTTGAATTAAAAATTTTTTGATTTACCATTTGAGGGAAATCAAGAATTTGGTTAAAAAATTTGTTCATAATAAATTTGGTTAGTTAGTTAGTTAGTTAATATTCTAGAAATATAGCGAAAATAAAATAAACCATTAGAATTCACCATATTAGATTTGCTTTGAAAAGTCTTTTTTTTAACAAGAAATAACCTCTTAAGGGCTGTCTAAATTGATAACCTAATAAAATTTTCATCTGGTTTTTCTAGAAATATTGAAAAGGTAATAGTTATATAAATGGGTAAAAATAAAAACGGGTTGTGTAGTAAGTAGAGAATTATAGTTGCAGTAATAGTTTTGACAAGGACAATATTATCATTATGCCATTTTAGGACAATCTAATAAAAAATAGTAAGGGTTTTATGCGTAAAGTATTTTCCAAAGAGTAATCTTTGCTTTTAGTAAAGCTAAACTAACGGTAACTAAGTTGATTATTAGATTTTATAATTTTTAAGAAACTCGTCAAATGGTATTGGCTTTAAGTTTCTAGATAAGAAATGATTTTCATACGTTTTGTAATTTTTTTTCGCAAATACTAAGACCTCTTTTGAAGTGTCAATATCTATTTGTAAGATTTTTTGCATAAGAAATAAGGGGAGATTTAATGTTTAATAAATTCACATTTTTTTCATAGTGTTTAGTAATGGGCGTTGAAATTAAGTAAAAAAGTTAAACAAAACAAAAAAAAAGCAACGTTTATTTGCTAAAACATACAGCATCGCTAATTTTTCATTGAATATCTAAGTTATAAGCTTCCAGAAATGGAGGTTTTATTTGTTTAAAGTGTTTGTATTTAATAGTATATTTACATTTAACATTAAAATCTAACTGATATGGAAATACAAAATTATAAGAATCACGGTAGAATGGTTCCGGGATATCATTATGTATTGTTTACTTTAATATTGGCAATGTTAATAGGAGGAATAGTGAATGTTGTAAAATCAGGGCATGAAAATTTTTATTCAGCGACATTACTCATTTTAGCGGCTGTTATTTTATTGTTAATTTTTTTTTATGCGCGTGCCTTTTCTCTGAAAGCACAAGATAGAACTATCAAAGTAGAAGAAAATTTCCGTCATTATTTATTAACGGGAAAAACTTTAAGTAGTGATCTTTCAATGCGACAAATAATTGGATTGCGATTCGCTTCAGATGAGGAGTTTCCTGACTTGGCTAAAAAAGCAGTTTCTGAAAGTTTATCAGAAAAAGATATAAAAGAATCAATTAAAAATTGGAAAGCTGACAACTATAGAGTTTAAGTATTAAGAAATACATATTGTTTTTAGTTGTTATTGCAATAGGAGTTTCTTCTAAAACTAAAGAAAAAGAATCTGTTAAGGAAGAAGAAATCAAGATACAAGAAGTTCAAGCAGAGCCAAATATATTTGTTCGTAAAACTACATTTCCTTCTAAAGATAGTTTACTTATCACGGCTGATGTTTACGAAGTTAACGGATTAAAACCAACGATATTATTGTGTCATCAAGCAGGTTTTAGTAGAGGAGAGTATAAATATACTGCTCTAAAATTAAATAAGTTAGGCTATTCTTGTATGGCAATCGATCAGCGTTCTGGTAAAATTGCTAATGATGTTAAAAATGAGACAGTTCAAAGAGTATTAGATAAAGGATTACCAACAGGTTACATGGACGCTAAACAAGATATCGAAACAGCTATTGATTTTATGTATAATGAAAATGGGTATCAACCTGTTATAATAGTGGGAAGTTCATATTCCGCTTCGCTAGTATTATTAATTGGAAAAGACAATCCAAAAGTCAGTGCTTTAGCTTCGTTCAGTCCAAGAGAATACTTAAAAAGTGTTAATCTTTCTGAAAAAGTCAAAGCCTATGCTAAGTCGGTTTTTGTTACTTCATCTAAAAAAGAAATTACTCAAGTTAACGAATTAGAGATCGTAATGACAGATGGATTTTTATTTCACTTTAAACCAAATACAGAAGGTATCCATGGTTCAAGAGCATTATGGGAATCCACAGAAGGGAATGATAAATATTGGGAAGCATTTGAGGATTTTTTTAGAAATGATAAAAAAAGAAGTTAGATAATTACATACCAGTTTTTTATCTCTTTTCCTGGTTACATAAGAATATTTGTACAGATTTTATCCTTTTTTTCGAAAACGTTTTAGTTGAAAAAATGTAAAAAGTTAGTATTCTTATTATTTTAGAATTAAGTTTGCTAATAAGAAAATGAGTATGAATAATTCACCTAAAATTAAAAAAGTTGGAGTTTTTACTTCCGGAGGAGATTCTCCAGGAATGAATGCAGCAATTCGTTCCGTAGCTAGAACTTGTGCATTTTATAATATTAAATGTGTTGGTATCTATCGAGGATATCAAGGAATGATAGAAGGGGATTTTAAAGAAATGAATGCGAGAAGTGTTAATAATATTATTAACAAAGGAGGAACAATATTAAAAACAGCTCGTTCAGATGAATTTCGAACTAAAGAAGGTAGAAAAAAAGCTTATAATAATTTAATAGATGCTGATATTGATGCGTTTGTTGTGATTGGAGGAGATGGGAGTTTTACTGGAGCAATGATTTTCAATCAAGAATTTAATTTTCCTGTGATGGGAATTCCAGGTACTATTGATAATGATATTTTTGGGACTAAATTTACACTTGGTTTCGATACTGCATTAAATACTGTAGTTGAAGTAATTGATAAGATTAGAGATACTGCAAGTTCACATAATCGCTTGTTTTTTGTTGAAGTAATGGGAAGAGATGTAGGTCATATTGCTTTAAACGCCGGAGTAGGAGCAGGTGCTGAAGAAATCTTAATTCCTGAAGAAGATCTTGGATTGAATAGATTGTTGGAATCTCTTGAAAGAAGTAAAAAATCTGGAAAATCATCAAGTATTGTTGTTGTTGCTGAAGGAGATAAAATAGGGAAAAATGTATTCGAACTTGCTGAATATGTAGAAAATAATTTACAACACTACGAAGTCAGAGTATCCGTTTTAGGACATATGCAGCGGGGAGGTTCACCATCTTGTTATGATAGAGTCTTAGCAAGTAGAATGGGAGTTAAGGCAGTTGAATCATTATTAGACGGAAAGTCCAATTTTATGGTTGGAATTTCTGAAGATAAGATGATTTTAACAGAATTAGATTTAGCAGTAAAAGGAAAAACAGAGATTGATACAGAATTGATAAGAGTGTCAGATATAATGACAACATAAAATAAATTTTTAAAGAAAGAAAATGTCAGAAACAAGAATTGGAATTAATGGATTTGGAAGAATAGGAAGAATTGCTTTAAGAATAGCAATGAAGAACCCAGATGTAAAAATTGTAGGAGTAAATGATTTGTTAGATGTAGAGCATTTAGCATATCTATTAAAGTATGATTCTGTTCATGGAAAATTTGATGGAACGATTGAAGTTGAAAAAGGAAATCTAGTTGTAAATGGTAATGAAATTAGAGTTACTGGCGAAAGAAATCCTGCAGATTTAAAGTGGGATGCAATTGGAGCGGATATCGTTATGGATTGTACAGGGATCTTTACAACTTTGGAAAAAGCACAAGCACATATTGACGCAGGAGCTAAGAAAGTAGTAATCTCGGCACCTTCTGCTGATGCACCAATGTTTGTTATGGGAGTGAATCATAATCAAGCGAAAGCAAGTGATACAATCGTGTCAAATGCATCTTGTACAACCAACTGTCTAGCACCGTTGGCTAAAGTTATTAATGATAAGTTTGGAATTGTAGAAGGTTTAATGACTACTGTTCATGCAGCGACTGCAACTCAGTTTACTGTAGATGGACCTTCAAGAAAAGATTATAGATTAGGACGTTCTTCTTTAAATAATATTGTTCCAGCTTCTACAGTAGCAGCAAAAGAAGTAGGGAAAGTAATTCCTGAATTGAATGGAAAATTAACAGGAATGGCATTTAGAGTTCCTACAGTTGATGTTTCAGTAGTAGATTTAACATGTCGTTTGGAAAAAAGTGCTTCATGGGAAGAAGTTAAAAAAGCTTTAAAGGATGCCTCTGAAAATGAATTGAAAGGAATATTAGGTTACACAGAAGAAGGAGTTGTTTCTCAGGATTTTGTATCTGAGCCAAAAACAAGTACTTTTGATGTAAATGCTTCTATGGCACTTAATGATAATTTTGTTAAATTAATTTCTTGGTATGATAATGAATATGGATATTCTTCTAAATTGGTAGATTTATCAGTTCATATTAATTCATTATAAAATAGGCAAGATGATTTTAATTGCTGATGGCGGCTCAACAAAGTGTGATTGGATTTTACTAGATTATGCTGGTGAAATTGTTATTAAAACAAGGACTTTAGGTTTGAATCCAGCAGTTTTTAAAGAGAATGTTCTTTTAGAACGAATTTTAGAGAATAAAGATTTAGAAGTTTTTAAAAATAAAATTGATCAATTATTTTTTTATGGAGCAGGTTGTGGTACAGAAACACCAAGGCTAATTCTTCAAGAAATTTTTAAATCTTATTTTGCTAATTCTACAGTAACTGTTAAAGAAGATACCTATGCTGCAGTATATGCAACAACTTCAGATCCAGGAATAGTTTGTATTCTTGGAACTGGATCTAATAGTTCTTTTTTTGATGGTGAGACTGTTGAAAATGTAGTTCCATCTTTAGGTTATATTTTGATGGATGAAGCCAGCGGAAATTATTTTGGAAAGAAATTAATAAGAGATTATTTTTATAAAAAAATGCCAGAAGATTTACGAAATAAATTTTCAAAAACCTTCGATTTAGATCCAGATATTATAAAACTAAATATATATCAAAAAGACAATCCTAATGCATACTTAGCCTCTTTTGCCGAATTCATATTTAGAAATGAACGAAATGAGTACTTTAATTATGTAATTCAAAAAGGAATAAAAGATTTTTTTAAAAATAAAATACGAGTATTTGAAAATCATAAAACAGTTCCAGTTCACTTTGTAGGATCTATTGCATATTTCTCTTCAGATATTATTAATAAAATCGCAAAAAAACACAATGTTACTATAGGTAGTATTATTAGAAGACCTATTGATGGATTAATAGAGTATCATAGAAATAAGTTAGACTAAATCTAGTATCCTTTCCAGTTTCATTCCTCGAGAACCTTTAATAAGTAATGTTGAGTTAATAAATTCAGTCGAATTGTAATTGTTTTTAAACGTATCAAAATCTATAAATTTAATAGCGTCATTGGTTGTTGTTTTTGAAAATAACTCACCTATTAAAAAGACTAATTTTAAATTTAATTCTTCTGCGAATTCAGCAATTTTTTGATGTTCATCAACAGCTGTCTCTCCTAATTCAAACATGTCACCTAAAATAGCGATTTTTGAAGATGCTTCTAAATTTTTAAAATTTTCTAAAGCTGCCTGCATACTGCTGGGATTGGCATTGTAAGCATCCATAATAATTCGAATGTCATTTTTTTGAATTACTTGAGATCTATTATTGGTTGAAATGTAATTTTCAAGGGCTGTCTTAACTTTAGTTGAATCAATATCGAAATAATTTCCAATCGTTATTGCCGCAGCAATATTATTGAAATTATAAGAGCCAATAAGTTGGCTTTCAATTTCAAGATTTTTAAAACTGATCTTCACTGAAGGATTGGCGTCAATAAACGCGATTGTTTCTTCAAATGGAACTGTATGAATACCTTCTGATTGTTTTAATTGTATTTCATCATGTTGATTGACAAACACTTTTCCATGTGTGCTTTTTAAATAATTATACAATTCCGATTTTCCTTTAATCACACCTTCAATATTTCCAAACCCTTCCAAATGAGCTTTTCCAAAATTGGTGATATAGCCGAAATTTGGTTTGGCAATATTTGATAAAAAACTAATTTCATTCAAGTGATTCGCGCCCATTTCAACAATTCCAAACTCTGTTTCATCTGTCATTGAAAGGAGTGTCAATGGAACTCCTATATGATTGTTTAGATTGCCTTGAGTTGCTACGATATTAAATTTTCGTGATAATACGGCATTAATCAACTCCTTAGTCGTAGTTTTTCCGTTACTTCCTGTAAGTGCAAGAATAGGGACGTTAAGAACTTCTCTATGATATGCAGCCAATTCTTGTAAGCACTTTAATACATTATCTACAAGGATAATAGATTCAGTAGTTTTATATTCTTCTTCATCTACAATCGCATAACTTGCTCCTTTTTTAATAGCTTCTTTCGCATATTTATTGCCATTAAAATTTTCGCCTTTAAGGGCAAAAAAAATAGAATTTTTTCTAATATTTCTAGTGTCTGTATCTACTAAATAATACTCAGAATATAAATTGTAAATCTCTTTTATTGTCATTTGATAAAAATAAAAAAACCTCGCTAATTAAAACGAGGTTTTTAAGAATAATATTATTGGATACATTTATCTTTCTACGTCTCTATTAAATCTTTTTCTTCTTTTAGGTGTCATAGGTCCTAAGCGATCAACAGCACATCTAAATCCAATATAACTTGTCGACATATATTGTGGTAGATATCTACGCTGAGCAGGATCTAACCAATACTCTCTATCTTGCCATGAACCTCCTTTATATACTCTAGCCTCATTACTAATCAATGTCGTTCTTTCTTCAGTGTCATATTGTTTAATCATTAGCCCACTTTCACCTATTTCTTTAGGAATCTCAGGAGAGTTGTACATTCTGGGGCTTTCTGATAGTTCATCTTCATCTTTTTCATATTCTATAGTAGAAGCTAAATCACCATCACGTGAATCAATATTGAAAGAGCGATCATAGTTTGTTCTCATATATGCATCCCCTTTAGTAATAGGAACCGTTTTAATAGTTCCAGGTATATCTTTTGGCTGGATCATTCCGTTATCAAGTGTGTCATACTCCATATTGGTATAATCGGCTACAACAACTTTACCGTCAGCATCAATCATACGTTTATTGAATACATTTCCACGGAAATAATTAAAATCATTAGCATCAGTGTCAATAATAGGTCTGTAGACATCTGCAACCCACTCCGCAACATTTCCAGACATATCATACAATCCAAATGCATTAGGAAGATATGATTTTATCTGCATTGTAATATCACCTCCATCACTACTCCATCCTGGAATACCACTATAGTCTCCTTTTCCTTGTTTGAAATTTGCCAATTGATCACCTAGACTTGTTCTTGATTTATTACGGGTATATTTTCCGTTCCAAGAATACTTCTTTCTACCTCTTATACTATTGTATTCTCTATTTTCAACATTTGCTTTTGCAGCAAATTCCCATTCTGATTCCGTAGGAAGCCTAAAATCTGGAATTGTTATTCCATCTTCCATTTTTACATGACGACCTGTAAACTCATCTCTAGAAGCTCTTCCTCCCTTTTTCTTTTTATAATCAGGTAACCCTTTTTTATAAATTGCTGTATCTCCATCAAATAATAAATATGGGTTTTGAAGATAAGTATCTACATTAAAGTGATCTTTCCCTTCAACAGTCAATGAATCATCAGCATATAAATCTTTTAATACTCCTTTTTCAATCAACACTCTTTCATTGGCAATCTGAGTTCTCCAATTACAGTAACCGTTAGCTTGTAACCAACTTACTCCTACAACAGGATAATCTTGATAGGAAGGGTGACGTAAATATGTTTTAGTTAAACTTTCATTTGCTCCTAAAGCATCTCTCCATACCAATGTGTCTGGAACGGCAGATTTATACACATGTTTATAATTTTCATTGGAAGGAGGAAAAACCATACTTAACCATTCTAAATAAAACTTATATTCAGAATTAGTAACTTCAGTTTCGTCAATATAGAAAGATCTTACTTGTTGCTTAACAGGAGTAGTATTCCAATCAAAAAGAACATCATCTTGTACACTTCCCATAGTAAATGTACCACCTTCAATCAATACCATTCCAGGAGGAACTTGTTGACCTTTATAGTCTTTACCTGGAGCAAATCCAGCAGCCGATTTATCTTTAGAAGACCATCCTGTAAGGGATGAAGCACTTCTTGGGTTTCTATTATGGCAACTTACGATTGATAATGCAAGTAATAGAATCAAAAGATACTTAGAATTAGCATATATATATTTCATATTCATTCAGGTTTAGGGTTTCCCAGTCCGCAATTTACATTAAAAAAATTTTTACACAAGAAGTTTTTACACAATTATTAGCATTTATGGTATATTGATGTGTTTATAACGATTGTTTTTTTTCTTTATTATGCGTATTGTTGTATTGTCTTAAAATATTCAACATAATAATGCGTTTCAAGTACAATATGAATAAAATTAAATGTTTATTTTTTATCCTAATCCTTTCTTTTATTAATGGGAATTCTCAACAGTCAATCAATAAAAACATTGTATTGTCATGGGAGGAAAACGGAACAATAAGCACAAGTAGGAATAATAAATTCAATATTCCCTTGATAAAAAATCAGTTTTTAGATAAAAACCTAGTTCCTATCTATTCGGATTCGTGGAATGTTGCTGAAAATATGGCTGTAGAATCCTATGAAATTAAGAATGTAAAATATCAAATTTTATCCAACAAAGAATCTAGAAAACTCAAAAATAAAAATTTAAGTAGAAAAGTTAATAGTAGCCTAAAAAAAGCAACATTCAGGGGGAAGTCAGAAGTTGTTTTAAATATGACACCAATAGTAAAAGAGGGTTCTATATTCAAGAAAATCACCTCATTTGATTTAGAATACAAACTGAAAAATGAATCTTCGGCAAGGAATTTACAATCTAAAAAAGCATTTAATTCTCTCTTGTCAACAGGAGAATGGTATAAATTCTCAATTGATACAACTGGAGTTTTTAGACTGGACCGTTCTTTTTTACAAAGTTTAGGGATCAATGTTTCTTCTGTCGATCCTAGAAATATTAAGATTTATGGTAACGGAGGTCAGATGTTGCCATTTTTAAATAGTTCTTTTAGAAATACAGATTTACAAGAAAATGCAATAGTTGTAAGTGGAGAAGAAGATGGAAAGTTTGATGCAAACGATTCTATTTTATTTTATGGAATAGGTCCTGATGGTTGGGATGTAGATTTATTACCAAACAATACAAGGCATCAAAAAAACATATTTTCGGATGAATCCTATTATTTCATTACAACTTCAGGTAGTGCAGGAAAAAGAATAGAGAATGATATTCCTATTGATGATTCTTCATCTCAGATTGTTACGACTTATAATGACTATACATTTTATGAAAAAGATGAAATTAACTTATTTGCCGTAGGACAACAATGGTTTGGTGAAAATTTAGCGATCGAGAATACACAGACATTTACAATTCCTTTTCCCAATTCTTTGACTTTAAGCGATATAAATGTTAGAGTGCGAGGTGTTGTAGATTCTAGTACAGCTTCACAAATGACGATTAAGGCTAACGGCCAACAAATATTTAATTTAAATTTTCCTGCTGTATTATCTGGGAGTTTGACTCATGCATTTGCTAGAGAGAATATAGGTTCAATTTCTTCAAATGGAGGTGATGTTCAAGTTGAAATTACTTTTAATAATAATGGAAACCCCTCTGCTAAGGCGTATTTAGATTATATAGAAGTGATTGGTGAAAAACAACTCAGTGCAGGAGATGGGCAATTTGGATTTAGAAATTTGAATAATGCAAATGCCACTGGAATCGTTCAATATGAAATTCAAAATGCAAGTTCTATTTCTCAAGTATGGGATGTCACCGATTTTTTAAACCCAATAAGGGTAACCAATCAATCAACTGGTGGAGATTTCGAATTTAAAGCAAATGCAGGAATAGTAAACGAATATGTAGTTTTAAATGATTCAGATTACTATGTGCCAAAAACCATTTCAGAAAGTAAGGTAGAGAATCAGAATTTACATGCATTGATAGATGTTGATTATGTGATTGTTACCAAAGATTTTTTATTGAGTCAAGTAGAAAGATTGGCTGATTATCATCGTGAAAGAGGATTGACAGTAGAAGTTGTTGATGTTGAAAAAATTTACAATGAATTTTCTTCTGGTAGTCCAGACCTAACAGCAATTCGAGATTTTACTAAGTTTTTATATGATTCTGCAAGTTCGCCAGAAAAACAGATTAAATATCTATGCCTATTTGGTGATGCGTCATATGATTATAAAGATAGAATTGTAGGAAATAATAATATTGTTCCAGCATTTTTAGCTTATGAGAGTTTTAACTTGGCAACATCTTATCTGACTGATGATTATTATGGCATGATGGATTCCAATGAAGGCTTACTCAGTTTTATTGATAAACAAGACGTTGCTACAGGAAGAATTCCTGTAAGTGATGTAATTCAAGCCTCAGATGCAATTAACAAGATTATCAATTATAACAGTACCAATTCTTTTGGAGATTGGAGAAACTTAGTGACATTGGTAGCAGATGATTTAGATATAGCAAGTGAATTCATTTTACAGAGTACTATGGAGAAAATTGCTGATACTATTAAAGTTAGGAAGCCAATCCTAAATGTAAAAAAGATATTTTCTGATGCATATCAGCAGAGTACAACTGCTGGAGGTCAGCGATATCCTGATGTAAATACAGAAATATCAAATTCAGTTGAAACAGGAACTTTATTGGTGAATTATTTTGGACATGGGGGAGAAGATGGTTGGTCAGGAGAACGAATATTAGGGATTCCTCAAGTTCAATCTTGGAGTAATTTTAATTCTCAGCCATTGATAATCACAATTACGTGTGAGTTTTCGAAATTTGACAACCCTTTGCGACTATCTGGTGGAGAATATTTGATTTGGAATAAAAACGGTGGAACAATTGCATTGATAACAACAACTCGTGAGATTTTTACAAACGTAGGTAGAGTTATAAATGAGAAATTGATGAAAGTTTTATTGAATTTCAATAATGAAGAATTGACAATTGCCGAGTCTTTAATGAATGTTAAGAATCAAATTACCACGACTCAACGTTTGTTCATTTATTATCTAGGAGATCCAGCAATGAAACTGGCAGTGCCAAAAGCAAATATTAAATTGACTCGTATGAATGATATTGATATTACACAATCTATAGATACGATTAAAGCGCTTTCTAAGGTAAGTTTTGATGGAATTGTGACAGATGCTTCAGATAATATTTTGCCAGATTTTAATGGTGAATTATCTGTTACTGTATATGACAAGCCGATAAATAGATCAACTCTAGACAATGATAATCATAATATTATTATGGAGTTTGATGCTTTGGAAAGTAAAATTTTCAGAGGAAGAGCAGCGGTTGAAAATGGATTTTTTAAATTTGATTTTATCGCTCCGAGAGACTTAAGAATAGCATATGGTCAAGGGAAACTTAGTTTTTATGCGGATAATGATATAATTGATAAGGCAGGATATAGTTTAGACGTGACTATTGGTGGGATTAATGAGAACGCACCAGAAGATAATACTGGACCACAGATTCAATTGTTTATGAATGATGAATCATTTGTAGAAGGAGGAAACACCAATGCTTCTCCATTATTTATTGCAGTATTGGAAGATGAGAGTGGTATTAACACTTCTATCACAGCTGTTGACCATGATATTATTGCCATATTGGATGGAGATCAATCCAACCCAATTGTCCTAAATGATTATTATCAGACTGAATTGAATGATTTCAAGAAGGGAAAAGTAAAATTTCCATTTAGAAACTTAGCCCCAGGATTACACACTATTGAGTTGTGCGCTTGGGATACATACAATAATTCTTCCTGTGCTACGTTAACATTTATTGTAGTGAGTGACAGTGAATTGGTATTAGATAATGTGTTGAATTATCCAAATCCATTTGTTAATTATACCGAATTTTGGTTCAATCATAATAAACCAAATGAAAATCTTGAAGTCCAAGTTCAGATTTTCACAGTTTCAGGGAAATTAGTAAAAACAATCAATCAGACTGTACAATCAGATGGTAACCTGTCACGATCTATAACCTGGGACGGATTGGATGATTATGGCGATAGGATAGGTAAAGGAGTTTATATTTATAAATTAAATGTGAAAAGCCCTTTATCTAATTTACAAGCAGAAAAATATGAGAAACTAGTAATACTTCAATAAAAAAATAGATATTTGTCAAACTAACTAAACACTAAGAATGAGAAAAATAGCATTAGCATTGTTGGGAATTTTAATAGCTATTCCTAGTATAAAAGCACAAGACGAACTAAATCCAATAACAACTGCAGCCCCTTTTTTATTAATTGTTCCTGATGCAAGAGCTGGTGGAATGGGAGATGTTGGTGTTGCTACAACACCAGACGCTTACTCACAGCACCATAATCCATCTCAGTATGCGTTTTTAAATTCTCAATTTTCTATGGGTGTTAATTATACACCTTGGATGCGTGAATTGGTCAATGATGTGTTTTTAGGAGGTGTTTCATTTGGAAATAGAATTAATGATCAAAGTGCATGGGCAGCAAGTATGAAGTATTTCACTTTAGGAGAAATACAATTGACTGATGGCGCAGGAAATGAAATAGGAAAAGAAAAACCTAATGAATTATCATTGGATGGGACTTATGCTTTGAAATTGAATGAAACTTTTGCGCTTGGTGTAACAATGCGTTATATAAGATCAGATTTTGCTTTGAAAGTTGATAATTCTCAGTTGAAAACCGTGAATACATTTGCAGTAGATATTTCGGGTTATTTCCAGTCTGAGGAAAATAATTATGGAGATTTTAATGGTAGATTTAGAGGAGGTTTTAACATCTCAAACCTTGGACCAAAAGTTTCTTATACTGAAGGAGGAAGAGAAAATTTTATCCCGACTAATTTAAAATTGGGTGGAGGATTTGATTTTATCTTAGATGATTATAATACAATAAGTACAACATTAGAATTTACCAAATTATTGGTGCCTACACCACCATTAAGAGATCCAGTAACTGGAGAAATTACAGAGGGTAAAGACGATAATGTTGAATTTTTCAAAGGATTATTGCAGTCGTTTGGAGATGCTCCAGGAGGAGGTAGTGAAGAATTGAAAGAGTTCACTTGGGCACTTGGTGTTGAATATATGTATAACAATGCTTTTGCATTAAGAACAGGATATTTTAATGAAAGTGAGTTTAAAGGGGGAAGAAAGTATTTTACCCTTGGTGCTGGATTTAAGTTTAAAAGCACTAATTTGGATATCTCATACTTATTTAATTCATCAGATGTGAATAATCCATTAGAAAATACACTTCGATTCTCATTAGCATTTGATTTTGGTAATTTATATTAAGATTATTAATTGTTTTATGCGACTATAGTATATGAAAAAAGTACAATTATCTACCTCAATAACAGTATTCGAAACGACTCATGAACTTCCTAGTGAAGTTCAGAAATTAATGGAAAAGGCTGTTGAAATACGTAAAACGGCGTACGCTCCTTATTCTAATTTTCAAGTAGGAACTGCTTTTTTGCTCGAAAATGGAGAAACGGTTACTGGAAATAACCAAGAAAATGCAGCCTACCCCTCTGGAATGTGCGCTGAAAGAGTTGCCGTATGGAATGCATCATCACAATTTCCTGATGTTAAAATTTTAAAGATCGCTATTACAGCGAGTTCTGTAAATAATCCGGTAACTGAACCTGTTGCTCCTTGTGGTGCTTGCCGTCAGACGCTTTCTGAGTACGAATTAAAACAAGAAGATCCAATAGAAATTTATTTTATGGGACAATCAGGAAATATCATTAAGACAGATTCCCTTCATGATTTACTGCCACTAGCATTTGATAAATCATTCTTGTAGAGAAATCAGCAAACTAATACCCTAAATCTTTTAAAATTTCTTCCGAAGAAGCATTGCTTTTTCTTCCGTAAAATTCTAATGCAAGATCCGCTCTGTTGGTAAAAACACCATCAACTCTGTCATTATATTCATTTAATTGTTCTAAAGTATCAAATGTATATGGATGTATAATCATTCCAGTTTCATGAATCTTTTCAGTCATCCATGGAGCAGTTAATTCGACATAATTATTTGGTTTTCCTGCAATACTCGAACCGATAATATGAACATTATTTTTTACTGCAAAACTTACTACTTCTTGAAGCCTAACCTTTATTTCTCCCTTCATATCTGGTTTCCATAACAGAAGACACTTCGGAATATTTGGTAAATATTTTTCAAGTTCAACAATGCTTTCAGGATAAAAAGATTGTAAAATAAAGCGTGCGTCAGTATTGGCAACTCCTACTTTGTTTGGTAATGTTTTTATTTCTTTAGAGTCAGTAGTAATTAACCATCCCAATTCTTTTAACTCTTCTGCCAATATTTTTTCAAAATGTTCTGTTTTAGTTTCGGCATAAATTCCAGGTCTATTGCCTTTATCATTTGGATCTTTTTCGTACAGGTATTGTCCAGTCCATATTTCATCTTTAGTTTCTTTTACTGATATACCTTTTTCTTTTTTAATATGATACCCTTCAGCAATCATTATGACATCTTTAAGAGTCATAATTTTAAGATTTTCAAAACTTTTTCTAGTTTGATCCGGTCTTACTTCATTAAACCAAGAACCTGCATCCAGACTTCGTAGTTCTTTTAAGGTAAAATTGATTGCGGGAAGAGAATCTCGTTCAGGAAAAACCGAAGCGATATTAGTTGTGCGTCTTAAATCATTATCATGTAATGCAATCAGAACGCTATCTTTGGTCATCTGCAAGTCCAATTCTAGATAATCGGCACCTATATTTCTTGCCCATCGAAATGCAGCTTCTGTTTCTTCTGGAGCCCAATATGTAGTGCCTCGATGTGCAATCACCATATCTTTCATCATATAGTCTCGCACTTTTTTAGCACTTTTACTTAATTCATTTACTGTTTTTATTTCAGTTTTTTTAACGTCTTTACATCCTATTATTAGAATAGAAATGAATGCTATTATAAAGAGTTTCTTCACAAAATTATGAATTTATTGTTGTTTTATTTTCAATTCGCCACGTAAATCCAATCAGTACAATTGAAAGGATACAAGAGATAATCAATAAATTGAATCCGCCATCCCATCCGTAACTATCTACAATATAACCCATAGCAGCATTTGCCGTAAGAGCACCTCCAAGATAACCAAATAGACCTGTAAACCCTGCTGCCGTTCCTGCGGCTTTTTTAGGAACTAAATCTAAGGCATGAACACCTATCAACATAACTGGGCCATAAATTAAAAATCCAATAGCAATCAAGGCTAAATTATCTATCAACGGATTTCCGGCAGGGTTTTTCCAATAAATTATTACTGAAATTAATACCAACACCATATAGATAATACTTACAGGTGCGCGTTTCCCTTTAAACCATCGATCGCTTAAATATCCAGCCAATAATGTGCCTGGAATTCCGGCCCATTCATAGAGAAAATAAGCCCAACCTGTTTGATTTAAAGAAAATTGTTTTTCTTCAGATAAATACGTCGGCGCCCAATCTAAAACGCCATATCGTACTAAATAAACAAAGGCATTTGCGATAGCGATGAGCCATAATAATTTGTTTTTAAAAATATATTTCGTAAATATTTCTTTGGCAGGAATTGGTTCGCAATGTTCTTCATTAGAATAGTTTTCTGGATAATCATTTTTGTATTTTTCAATTGGAGGTAAACCAACAGATTCAGGGCGATCTCTTATTATCAAATAAATAAAAACAGCAATAAAAAGAGCGATAATTCCTGGCAAATAAAACATTCCATGCCAATCACTGAACCATGCAACTCCAAGTATTGCTAATGGACCTATCAATCCACCACCAATATTATGTGCAATATTCCATAATGACATCTTGGTGCCTCTTTCTTTTATCGAAAACCAATGTACCATGATACGTCCACTTGGAGGCCAACCCATTCCTTGAAACCAACCATTTAAAAGAAGTAGTAAGAACATAATTATTATGGAGGATGTAGCAAATGGAAATACACCCATTACAATCATAACGATTCCTGACAACGCCAATCCAATTGGCATAAATTTACGAGCGTCACTGCGATCTGAAACATTTCCCATTAAGAATTTACTCAATCCATAGGCAATTGAAACTCCAGAAAGAGCCAATCCAAGTTGCCCTTTTGTAAAACCTTCTTGTAGTAAATCTGGCATTGCTAAAGAGAAGTTTTTCCGGACTAAATAATATCCTGCATAACCTACGAATATTCCCAAAAACACCTGTAATCTGAGTTTTTTATAGGTAACATCGACTTTGTCCTTTTGGATAGGAGATGTTTTGGAAGGTGGTTTGAAAAAGTTAAATTGCATTTTAATTATTTTAATAAGTATTTTTCAGCGACATTGTTGAACAGTTTAACTTGTTGAATCTCCCAATCTGGATCATATTTATATTCTTGCGCCAATATTTGGGCAACTTTAGGAGCAATGCGAATGCTTTCTCTGGCATTGAGAAATAAGGCTCTAGTTCTTCTTGCTAATACATCTTCAACAGTTCTTGCCATTTCGTGTCTGAATGCCCATATAACTTGTGCTTTGTTGATTTTCAATTCTTCACTAATCCATTCTTTCAAACTATTATCAGATTTAACAAGAGCATTAATTTTTTTAGTATCAGATCCATAAAAATACAAAGGATCACTAAAATTTACATTTTCTTGGTATCCATAAAGACGTAAACTCTCAGTTTTAGAATGTGTTTTTTGAATACTTTTTTCTCGCTCCATTGTATCAATAACATCTTCTCCCATTTGTCGATATGTAGTCCATTTTCCACCAATAATGGTAATCAATCCACTCCTTGAAGTATGGATTTTATGACCTCTAGAAATTTCTTTGGTTGATTCATTTTCGTCTTGAGGTGCTGCTAAAGGGCGCAATCCAGCAAATACGCTTTTGACATCCTTTCGAGAAGGTTTTTTTGATAAAAACCTTCCAGCAGTTTCCAATATAAAATCGATTTCTTCATTTGTTGCTTCAGGCTCAAGAGAAGAAACTTCTTTTTCAATATCGGTAGTACCTAGAATTACTTTGTTATGCCATGGAACGGCAAATAGAACTCTTCCGTCTTTGGTTTTAGGAATCATTAATCCGTAACTAGAAGGTAGAAATTCACGATCTATCACAAGATGCACGCCTTGACTTACTGTAACAACATCTTTGGTATTTGGATTGTCCTTTTGAAGGATAGAATTGACAAATACTCCTGTAGCATTTACAACTGTATTTCCATGAATAGTATACTCTTTACCAGTTTCTTGATCTTTACAGATAATAGCATTAATCTTCTTCTCAGTTTTTTGAAAACCAGTCACTTTCATATAATTCAATGCCACACCACCTTTTTCAAGGATAGTCTGCGCCATATTTATGCCTAATCTTGAATCGTCAAACTGTCCGTCGTGATATAAAACGCTCCCTTTTAAGTTGGTCTTATTAATAGTAGGAATATGAGCAATAGTTTTCGATCTAGTTTGAGGTTTTGACCTTCCGAAACTTAATCGCCAAGCCAATAAATCATAAACTGTCAATCCAATTGTATAAAATGGAATACTCCACCAAGAGTAGGAGGGAATCAGAAAAGAAAGGTTGGATACAAGATGTGGAGCGTTTTTCTTTAAAAACCCTCTTTCTCGTAATGCTTCAAAGACCAACGGAATATTTCCTTGGGAAAGATAACGAACACCTCCATGAACGAGTTTAGTGCTGCGGCTTGATGTTCCTTTAGTGAAATCATGTTGCTCGAGTAAAAGTGTCTTATAGCCTCTGGTTACTGACTCTATAGCCGTTCCTAAACCTGACGCGCCTCCACCAATTATGATTACATCCCAAACTTCTAGAGAGTCGAGTTTGGAAAGGACGTTTTCTCTTTTCACTATTTTTTATTTTAAGACCTCTTCAATCGCTTTTCCAGTATTTCCGTTTGGAAATTCAATTCCTAGTAGTGTAGAAATCGTGGGAGCAATATCAATAATGTGATAATATGAATTTGAGGCCCCATTTTTTATTCCTTTTCCATAAAATAATAGCGGTACATGTGTATTGTAATTATAACCAGATCCATGAGTAGTTCCTCCTTTATTTTCGTACCAATTACTTATGGTTGACAGTTCATACGCATATAAAACATCTCCTGATAATTTTTGATTATAACTGTTTTGAATAAGGGAAAGAATTCCTTCTGTGAAATTGGTCGTTTGTAATGTTCTTGCTGTTACCGTTTTATAAATCCCATCATAATTGATGATTTCGTCAGCAATAATTTGCTGAATAATACCTTGGTCTATTTTTAGTTTATTCAATTCGGTTTTGTCGAAATAAATAGTGTTATTAGAAATATTTTCAATTAATTTTTTTGTTCCAAATTTTTCCATAGCAACCATTTTGACATATTCCTTAAATTTATTTCCGTCAAAATAATTAGCAGGAATTGAGTTGTCTATTAAATATTGAGGGACATGAGTTGCGCCATGATCTGCTGTTAAAAAGAGGGTGTAATTTTCTTTTCCTACATCTGAATCTAGAAAGTTTAAGAGTCGCTCTAAATCCTTGTCCAATCGAATATAAGCATCCTGAATTTCTTTCGAAACAACACCAAATCCATGACCTATATAATCTGTACTTGAATAGCTAATACTTAGAAAATCTGTAAAAGAGGATTTTCCTAATTGCTCTCCATTAATAGATGCAATGGCTAAATCGGTAAGCAAACTATTGCCAAACGGAGTTTCGGTAATGATACTATAGTTATCATTTTTCTCTCTTAATTCTGGAATATTATGAGGGAAAGTGGGTGTTTTTTCTCCATTTAAAACTTGTTCATATGGATTGTTGTCTTCAATGCTTTCTGTATAAGTAGAAATATTATAATACGTGTCCCAAGGTTTACTTATATAGTTTTCTGCTTTTCCAGAATTGTTAAAGTCCAAAACCCATTTTGGCAGTTTTTCTAGATAATAAGTGCTTGATATAAATTTCCCGTGATCACCTCCGTCATACCAATAGGCAGCATTTGCAGTATGACCTACAGGTAATATAGCACCTCTATCTTTACTACTCATTCCTATTACTTTTCCATTCATGTTCTGTGCAAGGTGTAATTGATCTGAAATAGTTGTTGTTTGTAGTCTGGAAGGAGATCTTTGGCCATTATTAGAAGAGGTTCCTAGAGTTTTATATCGATCATCTCCAACACAATTTATATATGTTTTTGAAGATTTATCATACCAATCATTACTTAGTATTCCGTGATTAACAGGAGTAGTTCCAGTATGAATAGAGGAATGTCCAACGGCAGTTTTGGTAGCGGAAAAATTAAAATGAGCATTTTTTACATTATAACCTTTCGATATTAACTTCTTAAAACCTCCTTCTCCGAATTTACTATAAAATCTTGATAGATAATCATAACGCATTTGATCTACTACAATCCCAACAACAAGTTTGGGCTTGGAAGATTCATATTTAGAATCAATTTGTAGTGTAGGATTTAAATTTTGAGATTTGCAATTGATTAAAAACAAGAGTATTGTAATGAGAGAAAAGTATTTTTTCATTTGAAGAGGTTTCTTTTTACTATATACAAATGTACAATTTTATCAGTGATATTCTTTTTTATTTTTTAGTAGAAAGCTCAATAAAATGTATTAATATGCTATTTTAGCAAAAAGAAATTGAATGAATTATCTCGAGCATATCGGTAAATATTTTATGATGTTGAGGCAGGTTTTTAAGCGGCCGCAGAAGTGGAAAGTATTTCGTGAAATGTTGCTTCGTGAGATTGATGATTTAGGATTGAAATCTCTAGGAATCATTATGTTTATTTCTTTTTTTATAGGAGGAGTAGTTGCGATACAGACTGCACTTAATGTCGATAGCCCTTTTATCCCAAAATATTTGATTGGATTTGCAACTAAGCGAACAATGATTTTAGAATTTGGCCCCACTTTTACTTCGATCATTTTAGCAGGAAAAGTAGGCTCATATATTGCTTCTAGTATAGGAACTATGAGAGTTACTGAGCAGATTGATGCGCTAGAAGTGATGGGTGTAAACTCTTTGAATTATTTGGTCTTGCCTAAATTAGTAGCAACTTTATTTTTTTACCCATTATTAGTATTGATTGCAATGTTTATAGGAATCTTCGGAGGATGGGCAGCAGGAGTATTAACTGATTTATTTTATACAGTAGATTATATTAACGGAGTTCAATTGGATTTCAATCCGTTTTTGGTCAAATATGCGATGGTTAAAACTGTTGTATTTGCATTTGTAATTGCAACAATTCCAGCATATCATGGTTATTATGTAAAAGGAGGTTCGCTTGAAGTAGGAAGGGCAAGTACTGGAGCGGTTGTATGGACAAGTGTGGTAATAATTACCTTGAATTATTTCTTAACTCAAATGCTTTTAGGATAATGATAGAAGTTAAAGATTTACATAAAAGTTTTGGAGAGGCACATATTTTAAAGGGGATTTCTGCTACATTCGAAAAAGGAAAGACTAATCTTATAATTGGGCAGAGTGGTTCTGGAAAAACTGTTTTTCTAAAAAGTTTATTAGGATTGCATACGCCAGAATCAGGTACAATTTTATTTGATGGAAGAGTTTACAAGAATTTAAATATAGAACAAAAAAGAGAGTTGCGAACAGAAATAGGAATGCTGTTTCAAGGAAGCGCTTTGTTTGATTCCTTGACTGTAGAAGAGAATATTATGTTTCCTTTAAAGATGTTTGCCAATCAATCCAAAAAAGAGATGCTCGACAGAGTAAATCTAGTATTGGAAAGAGTAAATTTACTTGGTTCCAATAGAAAATTTCCTGCAGAACTTTCGGGAGGAATGCAGAAACGTGTTGCTATCGCGAGAGCCATTGTGATGAATCCTAAATATTTATTCTGTGATGAACCTAATTCTGGATTAGATCCACAAACGGCTACTGTCATTGACAATTTGATACAAGAAATTACAGATGAATATCAAATGGTTACTGTTGTGAATTCTCATGATATGAATTCTGTTATGGAAATAGGTGAAAAGATTATTTTTTTAAAAGATGGTCATAAAGCATGGGAAGGAACCAATAAAGAGATGGTTGTTACTGATAATGAAGCGATTGTAAACTTCGTTTATTCTTCCAATTTATTTAAAAAAATTCGGGAAGTATATCTAAAAGAAAGTAAACAGAAAAAGGATTTGATTTAAAGAAAAAGTCTCCTATATTTGCAGCCGCAAAAAGAGGAAAAAAGACGACTTGGTAGCTCAGTTGGTAGAGCACCTCCCTTTTAAGGAGGTGGTCCTGGGTTCGAGCCCCAGCCAAGTCACAAAAACAAAAAAAATCCGAAGTAAAAACTTCGGATTTTTTTGTTTTAAAGATATATTTTTTAATTATTCTCTTACAACTTTTAATGTGTCAAGACTCAGTCGAATTTTTAACCAGAGTTTTAATTTTTGCTCTTGCTCTTGATTGTTTGGAATAGAATCATACCAAGTTGTTGTAAAAACGGATAATGTATCTGTTGATTTGAAATTGGTTGAGATTACATTGGCATAACTCAGAGTTTTTAATCCAGAATAATTGATTTTTGCTTCTTGACTTAAATTAGAAAAAGGAACTTTATAATATTTATTTAGTTCACTTTCAAGTTGTTTAATTTTTTCTTCACTTTGCTCTATTTTCTCATCTCTAGAAGATATAATTTGTTGATTCCTGGCATATAAATCAGTAAGATTTTGAACTTCTGCTCTTATATCTGAATCGTCTGCACCTTGCTGAATCTTTAAATTTGTTGCTGATAAGCCATAATCAGTTAATTTATCTTCCCATTGTTTTATTTCGTCGCTGTTCAGTGTTTTACCGTATAAGACCAACTTAATACTATTGTTTTCATAGTTTATATTTTTATCTTTTTCATCAATAATACTAATACCTTCATCTTTCATTTCCTCTATAAAATTATGTGCTTTTTGTATAAATTGTCCCCTTTGATAAAGTTGATAAAACTGAATAACACTAAATCCAAAAATAATAAGGGCTACAAATGTGGCAAATTGAGCAATACGTTTTCTTTTCGCCGAATCAATATATTTTACCATTGGGAAGCGTAGAAATTTTACAATAAGAAAGGTCGCTAAGGCAATAAAAATGGTGTTAATTGTAAATAAAAACATTGCACCAATGAAGTAATCGAAATTTCCTATAGCCAATCCGTATCCTGCAGTACATAGTGGGGGCATTAAAGCGGTTGCAATTGCAACACCAGCAATTGTATTGGTCTGTTTTGACCTTCTACTTATTGCAATTATCAACGCAAGTCCACCAGCGATTGCAATAAAAACATCTCGAACATCAGGTGCAGTTCTTGCCAATATTTCTGGAGTTTCATCTTGAAAAATCGGGATTTTGAAGAAAAGAAATGATGTGATTAAACTTAAAACTATCATGACTCCTAAATTAACAAATGAACGTCTTAGTGTATCAATGTCATTAATGCCAATTGATAGACCTACACCGAGTATAGGGCCCATTAATGGAGAAATAAGCATGGCTCCAATAACTACGGCTGTTGAACTTACATTTAGTCCGATAGAGGCAATTAAAATTGAAAATACAAGAATCCATGCAGTATGACCTTTCATGGAAATATTGTCCTTTATATCCTGAATAGTACCCTTTTTATCAGTATCATGACGGATATTTAAAGTGTCACTTACGATGTCTTTTATATTACTCCATATACTTCCGAAATCTTCTGTTGTTTTTTCAGGATTCTGTTCTATTTTCTTTTCAAATTTAGATTCCATTTGCTATTTTTTATATATATTCTTCTCCAAAATCAATTCTTACTTGATTAGAAATTTGTTTAATATCTTGCTCATCACTTTTTGGACAGATAAGTAAAATATCTTCTTTTTCTACTACAATATAATCATTTAATCCTTGTATGACTACGCGTTTCCCGTTTTGAGTTCTTACCATATTGTTTGATGAATCTCTAAAGATTGTTTCTCCACCAACTGATGTATTTTGGTTTGAGTCTTTTGGAAGTTTATTGTATAATGAACCCCAAGTCCCAAGATCATTCCAATCAAAATTTACAGGTAATACATGAACATTTTTTGCCTTTTCTAATATTCCGTAATCGATAGAAATATTCTCTGCATTTGCATAATTTGTATCGATAAAATCATCTTCAAACTTGGTATTGTATACGTTTTTTGCTTTACAAAAAAGTGAATGCATTTCTGGTAAACTAGATTTAAACGCTTTTAAAATACTTTTTACACTCCAGATGAAAATTCCTGCATTCCAAAGATAGTCTCCACTTTCAATAAATTTTTTCGCATTTTCTAAATCAGGCTTTTCAGTAAATTGTTTTACCTTTTTTATTTCGGTATTGTTATTTTCATATTGAATATATCCATAACCTGTATTCGGTGAACTTGGTTGAATTCCAAGTGTCATTAATACATCATTTTGTTGACAAAATTTAAAGGCAGTTTCGATATTCTCTATGAACTGTGGTTCATTTTCAATCCAATGATCGCTAGGAGCAATAATCATAACTCCATCTGGATTTATAGCATTTATTTTAAGAGCAGCATATAATATACATGGAGAAGTGTTTCTCATGCAAGGCTCTAATAGTAATTCCTTTTTTGTAGTGTTCTCTAATTGATCTAAAACTAAATTCTTATACCTTTTATTAGTAGAGATTAAAATGTTTTCAGAAGGAATCAACCTTTCTAATCTACTAAAGGTTTTTTGAATTAATGAGTCTCCAGTTCCTAACATGTCGTGAAACTGTTTAGGATTCTCTTGAGTGCTCATTGGCCAAAAACGAGATCCAACTCCTCCAGCCATAATGACTGCATAATAGTTTTTATTCATTGTTTGATTTAAGTGTTACTACTTCTGCATTTTGATTGAAAAGATAGATACGCTTTGATTGAGTTTCTAAACACTCATATCTTGTTCTTCTTTTATTTCCTCTAAGATAAACTTTCTTTTTATATTCAAATTTTTCTCCAAGTGTTACTTCAAATATAAAATTCTTATCTGATTTCTTACTAAATTGTTTCATAGCAAATGATAACTTCACGTCAGAGTCTGAACTTGCTTTTGGGTTTTTAAGATAATTTGCCAGATGTGGTAGTAGTTCGTTTGGAAAAATTTCTGGATCTAAGAAAGGCAGCATTAGATGTTGAAAATTCTGTTTCCATTCCTTTCCATGAGGTTTTACTCTCTGATGCTTGATATGTGTAACAAGATGTGCTACTTCGTGAATTAAGGTTAATAAAAACTGATATGGATTCAGACTATTGTTAATAGTAATCTGATATTTTCTGCCTTTGGTCAATTTAAAATCACCGTGTTTTGTAGCGCGTTTATTAACAATTTTTAATTGGTGAGGATATGCCTTTAATAATTCCACTACGGAATCAATAGCAGTTTTTGGAATGTATTTAGAAAGAGTAGTATGCATTTATTAAGGCGTAGAACTAGAAACTTGTAATACTTTCCCGTTATAATATTTATTTCCAGTCAAGGCAAAATCATAGATATATTCAGCCATTTCCAAAGCAGTTGTTGGTGCTTGATAATCAGGAAAGGCTTCTTCAAGCATTTCCGTCTGAACTGCTCCAAGAGCAAGTACATTAAAAGAAACTCCTGACTCTTTATATTCTTCAGCGAGTAATTCAATCAAAGTAATTACCGCTCCTTTTGACGAACTATAAGCAGAAAGTCCAGGAAACTTCATACTTCCTTGTATGCCTCCCATACTGCTCACAGTAACAACATGGCTTCCTTTTACACAAAATGGAATTAGTTGGCGAGTTATTTCTGCAACTGCCAAAACATTCACTTTATAGACTTCCATAAAATCAGATGTTGTAGTCTCAGAAAATGGTTTGTTGATTAACTTTCCAGCATTGTTAATTAACACATCAACTTGCTTCCAGTTGTTTTTTACAAATTCTGCTACGCTATAAATCTCTTCTTCATTTCCTATATCAATGGATAATGCGGTAATATTAGAATTATTTAACTCTAGAATAGGTTCAATATTTCTAGAAATAGCAAGTACATTGCAATTGGCTTTAGCAAATAACTGTATCATTTGAAACCCTATTCCTCTGCTTGCTCCTGTAATAATTACATTTTTCATTTATTCAAATTCTATATGTTGATATGCTCCAATATCTGGAGTAGAAGTTCTATTCGTACCTAGAATATCCAAAGGCACTTGAGATGCTCCAAAAGCATCTGCAGCGTTATTTCCTTCTGAATCTTCTCCAATAATCAGATCATTATTATATGAATCACGGAAATGTGGCGTTTCATTTAAAATATTATTTTGATAATGGCTTGAATCATTGAAATCATATTCAACAATTGAGGTGAAACTATTATTGAAATCGTTAAATCGTATCAGATTATTTTTGAAATTATAATTGAATGCTGAACCTTCAACCTTGTCCAATAATAATTCGATATTATTATTTCCATAAATGATACAATTGGTAAAATTGGCTTCGGTTAAATCGCGAGTTTCTATAATTTCAGAACCATTATCTATATACGTAAAAAAGTTATTTACCAGAACTGTTGGAAATTGTCTAAAACTATTATTCCAATAGTTAGCAAATGTAGAATGTGTAAAATTATATTTACCTCCAACAATACATGCTAATGATGAAAATCCAGCATTATTAATCACAACATTTTCTCCAAGAATATTGGTTTCTCGACCTAAGATTCCATAATTAGAAAGGTTGTATAATTGTGTATTTTTAATAGTAAGCGTAGGAGAGGAGTTGCTCCCGATTGAGTCAAGTAATATCCCAATACTTCCATTTTTAATGGTTGTATGATTAATTGAATGATCTTTACTTCCTGCTCGTAACCATATCGTTCCCCATTGACCAGGAGTTTCAGAAAAGCCTGGTTCTAGACGATCTCCTTCAATAACGACTTGATTATTTAACTCGCCATTAATATTTAGCGTTGCGTCTTTATCTACAATCAGACCAGAATTGGAATGAAAATAAATTTTTGCACCTGCATTTATAGTCAATGTTTTATTTTCTGGAACAGCTGCATAACCATACACAACATATGGTTTTTCATTGGTAAAAATAAGTTCACTATCTTCAAGAAAACGACCTTTAATGGTTGTAGCTTCACCATTCAATGTCAAGGAATCTATCTTGCGCGTAAATGGATCTTGATTGGGTTTTATAAAAATGGCATCTTGAACAAGTGTGACTAATTGTACTTCTTGTAGTTGATTTCCGTTGTCAAATACGATTTCATCGGTATATAAAGGATCTGTAACTTGACTGTAATCTATAGTTGTTTCAACAAAAATATAGATACTGTCTTTGGCAAGTATTTCAATATTGTCAAATGATTTTCCAGGAAGACCATCAACATTCAATCGATAATTAGAATCTTCACCTTTGCCAAGTTTTATGGTAGGCACATAAATATCGTCACTACTTTTATTGTACACTTTTAAATTATAAGTACTCGAACCGATATTGGTAAAAACAGTATCTAAAAAAACAGTGTCTCTAGAAAATCGAAGTTCTCCAGTACTTGGAATAGTTTCAAAATCATCACGGCATGAAGAAAGCATTACGATAGAAATAAGAGCAAGAACAAGCCAAGTATTTTTCATGAAATGGGATAAATGATTCTGTGTAAAAATATAACTTTTATAAGGAGTTTTTATTGTTTTATGAGTTCTATTTCAAATAGTTTACTCCAATTTTTTCCAGTAACATACAATTTGTTGGTCGTTTTATCATAAGCAATACCGTTTAAAACGTCAAGACTTGGATGTTGATCAACTTTATCACGTAAACCTCTTAAATCAGCAATGCCTTCAATCTTTCCAGAAGATGGATTGATAATCAGTAAGGAATTTTGCCCATAAATATTGGAGTAAATTTTGCCGTTTACATATTCTAGTTCATTTAATTGTTCCACTTTACGCTTGTCTGTATAGGCTTCAATATAACTTTCTTCTGCTTGCGTTTCTGGATTTAAAAACCAAATTTTCTCTGTACCATCAGACTTAATCAATTTTTCACCATCATTAGTTATTCCCCAGCCAAAACGACTGTTTTTATATTTAAAACTTCCTTTTTTTTCAAATGTATCAAAGTCATAAATAAAACCAACACCGTTTTGCCAAGTCAGCATAAAAATCTCATCACCAAACCGTGTTATTCCTTCACCAAAATATTGCTTACTTAAATCAATCTTTTGCAATACTTTTCCAGTTTTTAATTCGACTTTTCTAAGTGATGATTTTCCTTTCTGTCCAGTGCTTTCATAGATAAATCCATTGTGAATTTCTAGACCTTGTGTATAAGCATCTTTATCATGAGGATACGTATTTAAAATTTTGTAATCATAAATTTCAGGAGCAGTATCTGCTAAAAAATAAACAGTATTTGTTATTTTTTTTGTTTTATTAGTATAAAAAATAAGTGCATTTACAGTATGCCTGCCTAATCTGTAGTTAGAAATATCTATTGAAGTCGAAAGATTATTACTCGTAGTAATCTTATTATTATCAATTGAAAATTGAACAGAATCGATAGGGTTATCATTTTTATCAGAAAAAGAAATTGTCATTTTATCATTGATTTTCAGTTTCTTAGGTGTTTTCAAGATAAAATTATGCTCTGACTTACAGGAAATAAGTAATAATGTAATTATTAGGAGAATAGCGCTATTTTTAAAATGCATTTTTTGGTTTTTTCTTAATGTTATGTAATATACAAATAAAACACTTTTTATTATTTGTAATATAAAAAATATAGTTAAATTTGCAGTCTTAAAATTAGCAACGTCAAAAAGCGTTGCGTTAAATATTTAAAAAATGAAAAAAGGTATACACCCAGAAAATTATAGAATCATAGCATTCAAAGACATGTCCAATGATGATGTGTTCTTAACGCGTTCTACTGCAGATACTAAAGATACACTTGACGTTGATGGTGTTGAATACCCTTTAGTAAAACTTGAGATCTCAAGAACTTCTCATCCATATTACACTGGAAAATCTAAATTAATAGATGCTGCAGGACGTATTGACAAGTTCAAAACTAAATATGCTAAGTTTAAAAAGTAATATTTAGATTATATATTATTAAAAAATCCTCAACGAAAGTTGAGGATTTTTTATGCGTTTATTTTTGGTGTTGTTACAAAACAGAGTTAAAGCGTATTGTGTAATTTTATTTGTCGTTGATGTATAAGATTAGTTGCGTGATTTAAGCACGAAGTCAGCAGATAAATCAAAGATAGAAAGTCCGCGATGACTTTTGTGAATTGGCTTGAACTAGCAATTAATTTTATACGGTGTTGTAAACAGTAGTTTTCAGCCTTGAGATGATTTTTTTTCCTAAGTTTATAAAGGGTTTTTCAATATATTTTTCTGAAAATAAAGCAAGACCAAAAGAACCTAATGTTGCTATAACAAAGAATAATATTAATGAAAATTCACTATTTAAAACGTTAACCAATTTAGGAGAAATATAACCTGTAATAGTATGAGCAAAAATAAAATGAAAGATATACATTGAATAAGAAACTTTCCCTATTCGAACTAATAAGTTTTGATTTAAAAATTCTTTTTTTCTAAAAACCTCCATAAGGAATATGAAGCTAAGACCAGATATAAAGGGGATTACTGAAAATAAATAACTTATTCTCACTTTATGCCATAAATACATAGAAACAATTGTGAGTATAATAAAAGCGGCTAAATCAAACAACCAATTGTAATTTAAATTATCTTGAGGTTTGATAAAATAATATCCAATCCCTATGAAGAAGACTGGTATTTGATTAATAAGGTTGAAATAAACAAAATTATTGTTTACAATATTTATTCCATTTAACTTTAGAATTAGTAAAACAATTTGAGAGGAAAAAAAACCTAATGCAATCCATATAGCAACATTTATAAATGATTCGTTTATTTTTTTTCTAGCTATAAAAAATAAAATGGGAAAAACTAAATAAAAAGCCATTTCAGTTCCTATCGACCAACCACCAGGAACAATATTATTGTTTGCGGGTGAGTAAAATCCGTGTATAAAGAATAGGTTACTGACTATATTTTCAAAAGAATATTTAACAGGTATAACTATGTCACCATTCCTATAAATTGATTCAATTAAAGAAAGTACGAAATATCCTAATAACCCCAAGTAATATATGGGAGCAATTCTAAAAAATCTTCTAATTGCATATTTTTTTATTTTTTCACTTTCGTTTTCTCGATATGAAGCAGATAAACATAGGGTATATGCCGATGCTACGAAGAAAAGCTGAACTCCCATTTGTCCATACTCTGCAATCCATTTAGTTAAAAAATTTAAACCAATAATTCTTTGTGATGTATGTACTAATATCACCATTAATATCGCTACACCTCTTATTGAATCAATATATTTTAATTTCATTTAGTGTAATTTTTAGTATTGTTTACAACGATAAGATAAGATTTCGTTTTAATAAATTTTATCGTGTGATATATAAAGTTAGCCAAAAAAAATAACAAAGTCAAGCAATATAAAAGCATAAAAAAACGCTAATCTCTCGAAAAGCGTTTTTTATAAAATGTTGAATGTTTATTAAACTAGCATTGTCACAGGGTTTTCAATAAACTCTTTCAATGTCTGTAAAAATAGAGATCCTGTTGCTCCATCAACTGTTCTGTGGTCACAAGCAAGTGTTAATTTCATTGTATTTCCTACAACGACTTGTCCGCTTTTAACAACTGGTTTTTGAACAATATTTCCTACAGATAATATTGCTGAATTTGGTTGATTGATAATAGAAGTAAAACTTTCAATCCCAAACATTCCTAAATTAGAAATTGTAAAAGTACTTCCTTCCATTTCGGCAGGAGTTAACTTTTTAATTCTTGCTCTTCCAGCAAAATCCTTCACAGCAGTACCTATTTGTGGTAAAGATTGCTCGTTCGCAAATTTTACTACAGGTACAACCAATCCATCTTCAACTGCTACTGCAACTCCAATGTGTACATGGTTATTTAACTTCATTCGGTCATCATACCATTGAGAATTTACTTGTGGATGTTGCTTCAATGCAAGAGCACAAGCCTTCACAATCATATCGTTGTATGAAATTTTCGTATCAGGAATAGAATTAAATTGTGCACGAAAAGCCATCGCATTTTCCATGTCAAACTCTACTGCAAGATAATAATGTGGAGCTGTAAATTTAGATTCACCTAGGCGCTTCGCAATTATCTTACGCATTTGAGAATGCTTCACTTCGTCAAAATCTTCTTGTCCAGATGCAACAAATTTTGCAACAGAACCTGTTACTTGTTGTGTTGCTGGAGTATAATTTTCAATATCACGCTTGATAATTCTACCGTTTTCTCCTGATCCTGAAACTTGAGAAAGTTGAATTCCCTTTTCATCTGCCATTTTTTTGGCTAATGGCGAAACGAATAAGCGCTCATTTGAAGTAGAAGAATTTTCTGCAACAATTGGTTTTACCTCAGTTGTTTTTTCTTCTTTAATAACAGCAACTTTTTCTTCTTTCTTTTCAGCAGAAGGATTGGCGCTACCAGATTTAAAACTACTGACAATTCCTGAAACATCTGTTCCTGCAGGTCCTATAATTGCTAATAGTGAATCTACTATAGCAGTTTCACCTTCATTCAATCCGATAAATAATAATGTTCCAGAATTGAACGATTCAAATTCCATCGTTGCTTTGTCAGTTTCAATTTCGGCAAGAATCTCTCCTTCTTCAATAACATCTCCGACTTTTTTCAACCATGAAGCAACTGTTCCTTCTTCCATCGTATCACTTAAGCGTGGCATGGTTACAACAATGACTCCTTCAGGAAGTTTATCTTCAGTTGTTGAAGAAACTTTTTTTTCTACAATTGGTTCTTCTATTGCATCTTCATTTTCAGAAGAATCTGTACTAGATTCAGTTAACAAGCTTGAAATATCTTCTCCTTTTTCCCCTATAATTGCAAGTAAGGCATCTACTTTCGTAGTTTCTCCTTCTTGAACTCCTATGTGTAGTAATGTCCCTTCGTTAAAAGATTCAAACTCCATAGTCGCCTTATCAGTTTCAATTTCAGCAAGAATATCTCCTTCTTCAATCGTATCTCCAATTTTTTTAAGCCATGAAGCAACAGTACCTTCTTCCATGGTATCGCTCAAACGAGGCATATTAATTACTATTGCCATAACTTATGATTTATGTGATAAAAATGGATAATCTTCTTGTTCGTACACCATATCGTATAACTGCTTAACTTCAGGATATGCAGACTCTTCAGCAAATTCCATACATTCTTCAACTCGACCTTTTACATCTTTCATTACTTCGTCTATCTCAGATTGTGTTGCGTACTTATTTTCTAAAATCACATCCAATACTTGCTTAATAGGATCTAATTTTTTGTACTCAGCAACTTCATCTTTGGTTCTATAATGTTGTGCATCCGACATCGAATGACCACGGTAACGATAGGTTTTCATTTCTAGAAATGTAGGACCATCTCCTCTTCTTGCTCTTTCAATTGCTTCGTGCATTGCCTCAGCAACTTTCACTGGATCCATTCCATCTACAGGACCACAAGGCATTTCATAACCTAATCCCAATTTCCAGATATCCGTATGATTGGCTGTTCTCTCCACGGATGTTCCCATTGAATAACCATTATTTTCAACGATAAAAACTACAGGTAATTTCCAAAGCATTGCCATATTAAACGTTTCATGAAGAGAACCTTGACGTGCAGCACCATCACCAAAATAAGTTAAGGTTACACCGTCTCTTCCAAAATATTTATCTGCAAATGCAATTCCAGCACCAAGAGGTATCTGGCCACCTACAATTCCATGTCCTCCATAGAAACGATGTTCTTTAGAAAAAATATGCATTGATCCACCCATACCCTGAGATGTTCCAGTAACTTTTCCATACAATTCAGCAAATACTCTTTTGGGATCAACTCCCATTCCTATTGGTTGAACGTGGTTTCTGTATGCTGTAATCATTTTATCTTTTGTCAAATCCATTGCATGCAATGCACCAGCTAATACTGCTTCTTGACCGTTGTATAAATGTAAGAATCCTCTTACTTTTTGTTGTATGTATACTGCTGCAAGCTTGTCTTCAAACTTTCTCCAGAACAACATGTTTTTATACCAATCTATATAAGTTTCTTTTGTAATAGGCTTCATAAAAAATGTATATTTATAAGTCAGTAAAAATAACACTTTTAAAAATAAGTGGAAACGACTTTGATTGTTTTTTTTAAGTTAACGTTTTAGTAGATCACATATAATCCTCAATTGGATTACAAGAACAGATCAAGTTTCTATCTCCATAAGCATCATCTACACGACGTACAGAAGGCCAAAATTTATTATCTGCTATATATTCCAATGGAAATGCTGCTTGCTTTCTTGTATAGGGTAATATCCATTCATCAGCAGTTAACATTTCTTGTGTATGAGGCGCGGTTTTTAATGGATTATTAGCATTTTCTTTAGTTGCTTCAAGGATCTCTTTTCTTATAGAAATCAATGCGTCACAAAAACGATCTAATTCCGCTGTACTTTCGGATTCTGTCGGTTCAATCATAATTGTTCCGGCAACAGGAAAAGAAACAGTAGGCGCATGGAAGCCATAATCTATCAATCTTTTTGCGATGTCAACAACTTCAATTCCATTATTTTTAAACTCTCTACAATCCAAAATCATTTCGTGTGCAGCACGATTCTTTTCACCTGTATATAAAGTTTCATAGTGGCCATGTAACCGTTCTTTGATATAGTTAGCGTTTAAAATAGCAATTTTGGTTGAGTCTGTTAGACCATCAGCACCCAACATAGTAATATATCCGTAAGAGATTAAACAAGCTAAGGCTGATCCCCAAGGAGCAGCAGATATTGCAGTAATCGCTTTCTTTCCTCCAGTTTCTATAATAGGATTGGTAGGTAAGAATGGTACTAATTGTGGCGCAACACAGATTGGTCCAACTCCAGGACCTCCACCTCCATGAGGAATGGCAAATGTTTTATGTAAATTTAAGTGACATACATCAGCTCCAATAGTAGCCGGATTTGTCAATCCAACTTGAGCATTCATGTTTGCACCATCCATATACACCTGTCCACCATTATCATGAATAATTTGTGTAATTTCTTTAATGGCTTTTTCATATACTCCATGCGTTGAAGGATACGTAACCATTAAGGCTGCAAGATTGTCTTTATGTAATTCTGCTTTGGCACGTAAATCTTCTACATCAATATTCCCTCTTTCATCCGTTTTCGTAACCACAACTTTCATTCCAGCCATTACTGCAGAGGCAGGGTTTGTTCCATGTGCAGAAGCAGGAATCAAACAAATATTTCTAGTATCACCATTTGATTTATGATATGCTCTTATCACCATTAATCCAGCAAACTCGCCTTGAGCTCCAGAATTGGGTTGAAGAGATGTTCCAGCAAAACCCGTCACAACATTTAATTGTTCTTCTAAATTTTTAAGCATTAATTGATAACCTTCAGCTTGGTTTAAAGGAGCAAAAGGATGTATGTTTCCCCAATTTGGATTACTTAAAGGTAACATTTCTGATGCTGCATTTAGTTTCATAGTACAAGACCCTAAAGCAATCATAGAATGATTCAATGCTAAATCTTTACGTTCCAATTTTTTAATATAACGCATCATTTCAGTTTCTGATTGATACGAGTTAAACACTTCGTTTTCTAAAAATAAAGTGTTTCTTTTAACAGCTTCTAAAATAGTATTTGAAGAAGAAAACTCTAAAACTGAAGTGTTTTTTAGGTTAAATGCTTGTGTAAAACAATTGACAATCTTGTTTATTTCTTTTAAAGAAACTGTTTCGTTTACAGAAATAGAAACAGTGTTATCATCAATATAATTAAAGTTGATTCCGTTTGATTCTGCAACAGTTTTTAATGTTTTAGCAGTTACTTTTACAGTAATTGTATCAAAATAAGATGAATTTGTTTGCTCAAATCCTAAATCGGATAAAGCATTTGAAAGAGTTACAGTTGCAGAATGAACTTTATCAGCAATATATTGCAATCCACTTTTCCCGTGATATACCGCGTACATTCCAGCCATAACAGCTAATAAAACCTGCGCAGTACAAATATTAGAAGTTGCCCTTTCACGTTTTATATGTTGCTCACGAGTTTGTAAAGCCATACGTAAAGCGCGTCCACCATCAACATCTTTGGTGACTCCAATAATTCGTCCAGGAATACTTCTTTTATAGGCATCTTTTGTGGCAAAATATCCTGCATGAGGACCTCCGTAACCTAATGGAATTCCAAAACGTTGTGTAGTTCCTACAACTACATCTGCTCCAAATTCTCCTGGAGCTTGTAATTTCACTAATGATAAAATATCAGCAGCAACGGCTACTTTTATATGCTTCTCTTTTGCATTTGCAATAAAAGCGGTATAATCATATACTTGTCCGTACTTTCCTGGATATTGAAGAATTGCACCAAAAAAACCTTCAGAGAAATCGAAATCATTGTGATTTCCAATAACTAATTCTATTCCGATAGGTGTAGAGCGTGTTTTTAAAATGGATAAAGTTTGAGGTAAAATTTCTTCAGAAACAAAAAACTTATTCGCGCCTGCTTTTTTCAAAGGACGTTCTCGAACGTCATACAGCAATGTCATTGCTTCCGCAGCAGCAGTCCCTTCATCAAGTAATGATGCATTTGCCAACTCCATTCCTGTTAAATCACAAACCATAGTTTGATAATTCAACAATGCTTCCAATCGACCTTGCGCTATTTCAGCTTGATATGGTGTGTATGCAGTGTACCATCCTGGATTTTCTAAAATATTACGTTGTATAACACTAGGAACAATAGCCTCGTGATAACCCAAACCAATATAACTTTTAAAAAGTTTATTTTTCGCTCCTAATTCGTTTATGTGTTGTAGATATTCGTATTCACTCATTGCTGGTGATAGCACTAAACCGTTATTTAGTCTAATATCATCAGGAATAGTTTCAGAAATTAGTTGTTCAAAATTATCAGCTTTTATAGTTGCCAACATTTGTTTTTGCTCTTCTGTATTAGGGCCAATATGTCGTAATTGAAATGAATTTGTGTTCATTTATTTAGTTGTTTGATTATGGGATTTCAAAAGTAATTAAAATCGTAGAGTTTTTTGATTGGCTTACTATATTTTATCAACCAAAATGTAAGGTTATTAACAGAAAAGCTATTTTTGTTCTGTGAAGTATTTAGAGTCTCTTTTTAAATTTTATATAAATGCTAGTATTCATGTGGCATTAGCGGTTTATGCGTTTTTACGAATCACAGAATTGTATTTTGATTTGCCGTATAATGAAACCTTGAATTATACTATTTTTTTTGGAAGTATAACTGCTTATAATTTCGTAAAATATGCAGGAATTGCCAAGTTACACCATCGTAGTCTTACAAGTAATTTAAAAATCATTCAGATTTTTTCACTGATTTGTTTTGTGATAACGTGCTATTATGGAGGTCAATTGTCGTTTAAAAGCATATTTTTTTTACTTTCCTTCGGAATAGTAACAGCACTTTATGCCATTCCGTTTTTAGGAGGATTTAAGAAGAGTTTACGTAACGTGTCGTCGATAAAAATTATTATAATTTCTTTAGTTTGGGCAGGGGTTACAGTATTGTTGCCAATTATAGATGTTCAGCAAAGCATAAGTCTGGAAGTCATTTTGCTATTTGTATTGCGTTTACTATTTGTTATCGCATTGACACTTCCATTTGACATTCGCGATATAAACTATGATGGAGAAAGTTTAAGAACGATTCCACAGAAAATAGGTGTAGAGAATGCTAAAAAAGTTGGTTATGTTTTATTGTTACTTTGTTTAGTGTTGGAATTTATGATTGCACCAAACACCTATTTTAGAACCGTCTTTTTAATAATTTTTTTTGTATTGTTATTTTTATTAATGCGTTCAACAGCAAAACAATCAAAATATTACAGCGCTTTCTGGGTAGAATCATTGCCTATTTTTTGGTGGATCTTGATTTTAATGTTTTCATAACTTTTACTAGGTATTTTTATTGTTTTCAGTTATATCTAATGCGAATAAAACAGATACAATAAAATTTTAAAAAGACTTCTTATTGATTGATTTACTTTGTAGATTTACCAGCTAATTATAGACTTAAGAACAATACAAATGAGCACTGTAAAAAGAAATTATATATTCGATTTTGACAGCACATTAACAAGAGTAGAAGCGTTGGATGTTTTAGCCGAAATCACCTTGGTCAATAACCCTAGAAAAGATGAAATTATTCAAGAAATAATTGACATTACAAATTTGGGAATTGATGGTGAAATTTCTTTTACAGAATCACTAGAAAGAAGAATTAAATTACTGAAAGCGAATAAGGCCGATTTAAGTGAATTGATTGTGAAATTAAAAAAGGAAGTATCAAATTCTATAGAGAATAATAAAGAGTTTTTTGAAAAGTTCTCAGATGACATTTACGTTGTGTCTTGTGGATTTAAAGAGTTTATAGATGATATAGTAATAGATTATAATATTCCTTCGGAAAGGGTTTTTGCAAATGAGTTCAAGTTTGGCGCTGATGGAGCAATTATCGGTTTTGATGAAGAAAATGTATTGGCTACTCATAATGGAAAAATTCAATGTTTACGTGATTTAAATTTAGAAGGAGAGATTCAAGTTATAGGTGATGGATATAGTGACTATGTAACCAGAGAAGCAGGAGTTGCGGATAAGTTTTTTGCATATACTGAAAATGTATCAAGAGATAAAACAACAGAAAATGCGGATCATGTAACTCCGAATTTAGATGAGTTTTTATTTGTAAATAAACTTCCAAGAAATATATCGTATCCTAAGCATAGAATTAAAATTTTATTGTTGGAAAATGTACATCCAGATGCTTTTGATAAATTATCAGGTGATGGATTTACAGTAGAAACTGTTTCAAGAAGTTTATCGGAAGATGAATTGATTGAGAGATTACAAGATGTCCATGTTTTAGGAATTCGTTCTAAAACTCAAGTCACTAAGAAGGTGATAGAGGCAGCTGAAAAATTATTGGTTATTGGTGCTTTTTGTATTGGAACAAAACAGATTGATTTAGATACATGTAAAAAAAATGGAATCGTTGTTTTTAACGCACCATATAGTAATACACGTTCGGTTGTAGAATTGGCAATTGGAGAAATTATTATGTTAATGCGGAGTGTTTTTCAACGAAGTACAGAGTTGCATAATGGTCAATGGAATAAGACAGCGATTGGCTCACGAGAAGTTCGAGGTAAAATATTGGGGATTATAGGTTATGGTAATATTGGAAAGCAATTATCAATTTTAGCAGAGGCTATGGGTATGAGCGTCTATTATTATGATATTGAAGATCAACTAGCTTTAGGAAACGCAACTAAAGTTGATGAGTTAAAAGATTTACTAGCAATCTCAGATGTAATTACATTGCATATTGATGACAATTCTGCCAACAAAAATTTCTTTGGAGAAAAAGAGTTTTCTCAAATGAAAGACGGTGCATATTTGGTAAATCTTTCTCGAGGTTTTGTCGTAGATATTGATGCTTTAGTGGCAGCTTTAAAAAGCGGAAAAGTTGCAGGAACTGCTGTAGATGTATATCCAGAAGAGCCTGCGAAAAACGGAAATTTTTATACAAAATTAATAGGATTGCCAAACGTAATTTTAACACCACATGTAGGAGGAAGTACAGAAGAAGCTCAAAAAGATATTGCAGATTTTGTTCCAAATAAAATGATGGGTTATATCAATTCTGGAAACACTGTAGATGCAGTGAACTTTCCAAATATTCGATTGCCAAGACAGACCAATGCACATAGATTTTTACATATACATCATAATGTTCCAGGTGTAATGGCAAAAATCAATAAAGTATTGGCCAAATATGATATGAATATTACTGGTCAGTATTTATCTACCGATCCTAAGGTAGGGTATGTAATTACAGATTTAGATAAAGAATACAATCAAAATGTAATTAAAAAACTTCGAGAAGTAGAAGGAACTATTAAATTTAGAGTGTTGTACTAATAATTAGATTAAAAATTATTTTCTAAAAAATGATTGTTTTATATTTGAAAATAATCATTTATTGAATGTACCACCAGAACACACTCGAATACGCACAACAACAAGATAAAGAAGATACTCTCTCCTACTTAAGAGAGCAATTTCACATTCCAAAAGATAAAAACGGCAATGATTGGTTGTATTTCACAGGAAACTCTCTCGGATTACAACCAAAAACTACCAAAGACTATATAAATCAAGAGTTAAAAGATTGGGCAAGTCTTGGGGTAGAAGGGCATATGCATGCTAAAAATCCTTGGATGTCTTATCATGAGTTTTTGACCCAAAGTATGGCTAAAATTGTAGGCGCTAAGCCTTTGGAAGTTGTGGTAATGAATACCTTGACAACCAACCTTCACTTGATGATGGTGTCATTTTATAAGCCGACAAAAAAGAGATATAAAATATTGATCGAAGCAGATGCTTTTCCATCAGATAAATATGCTGTAGAATCACAATTACGTCATCATGGTTATGACGATCACGAAGGATTGGTTTTGTGGAAGGCAAGAGAAGGAGAAGAATTGGCGAATTATGATGATTTAGAGAAAATTATTGAAGAACAAGGTGATGAGATTGCCTTAATTATGATTGGTGGAGTTAACTATTATACAGGACAATTTTTTGACTTAAAAAGAATTACTAAATTAGGGCATAAAAACGGTTGTGTTGTTGGTTTTGATTGTGCGCATGGTGCTGGAAATGTTGAATTGAATTTACATGATTCAGGAGCTGACTTTGCGGTTTGGTGTACGTATAAATATTTAAATTCTGGTCCAGGAAGTTTAGGAGGCTGTTTTGTACATGAGCGACATGCATTTGACAAAACTTTAAACAGATTCACAGGTTGGTGGAGTCATAATAAGAAAACACGTTTTAATATGCGTCATGATTTTGATGTACTTCCAGGAGCAGAAGGATGGCAGTTGTCAAATCCTCCAATATTATCTATGGCAGCAATTAGAGCATCTTTAGATATATTTAATGAAGTGGGAATTGAAAATTTGACAAAAAAATCAAAAAAACTGACAGGATATTTCGAGTTTTTAATTAACGAGTTAAATCATAAGGATATTAAAATTATCACACCCTCAAATCCTAATGAAAGAGGATGCCAATTATCAATACAAGTGAAAAACGCTGATAAAAAATTACATCAAAAATTGATGGAAGCAGGAGTTATAACAGATTGGCGTGAACCTGATGTGATACGCTGTGCTCCAGTTCCATTGTACAGTAGTTTTAAAGATGTATATAAAATGGTTGAGAGATTAAAAAAAATATTAAATGAGTAGAAAAGATAATATAATAATCATAGGCGCAGGATTGTGTGGGAGTTTATTGGCTTTAAGATTGGCTCAAAGAGGATATAAAGTTGATGTTTTTGAGAGTCGTCCAGATTTGAGGTCAACTGATATTTCTGCAGGTCGTTCTATTAATTTATCCTTGTCGGATAGAGGCTTTAAAGCATTGAGATTGGCAGGCGTTGAAGAGAAAGCACGTGAAGTTTGTATTCCTATGTATGGGCGCTTAGTGCATGATACAGAGGGAAATACATTTGCTTCTAATTATTCTGGAAGAAAAGGTGAATGTATCAATTCAATTTCTAGAGGAGACTTAAACGGAATATTATTAACTGAAGCTGAAACACATAAAAATGTAAACATACATTTTAATAAAAAATGTACATCCATAGATATTGAAAATACAATAGCACATTTTAAAGATTATAAAACCGAAGAGGAGTTATCTATCAATGCCGATACTATTTTCGGAACGGATGGGGCAGGTTCTATACTGCGAAAAAGTTATTATTTAGAGCGTAAATTCTTGTTTAGTTTTTCGCAAAATTATTTGACACATGGTTATAAAGAATTAGAGATTCCAGCAGATGTAGATGGAAATCATCAAATAAGTAAAGGTCATTTACATATTTGGCCTCGCGGTGACTATATGTTGATTGCATTGCCAAATCTAAATGGAAGTTTTACTGTCACACTCTTTTTGAGTTATGATGATGGTGAGTATAATTTCAACAATTTAACGACTGAAGATAAAATCACTGAGTTTTTTAAAACCCAATTTCCAGATGCTTTAAAATTGATTCCAAATATTAAGGATGAGTTTTTAAACAATCCTACAGGTCCATTAGGGACTGTAAAATGTTCACCATGGTCTTATAAAAATAATACTTTATTGATGGGCGATGCCGCTCATGCGATTGTGCCTTTCTATGGACAAGGTATGAATGCTTCGTTTGAAGATGTTACTGTTTTTGATGCAGTTTTAGATAAACATGATGGAGATTGGGAAACTATTTTTAAAGTTTTTGAAAAAGAAAGAAAGCAAGATGCAGATGCAATTGCCGATTTAGCGATAGACAATTATTATGAAATGAGAGACCATGTCGCAAATCCATTATTTAAGCAAAAACGAATGATAGAAATGGATTTGGAAAGTAATTTTCCAACCGATTATTCTTCAAAATATTCTTTAGTTACATTTAATGAAGATATTCCGTATCATAAAGCAATGAAGCTTGGGCGCGCTCAAGACAAAGCTATTTTGAATTTATTGGATGATGGAGAATTGAATGATAAAAATTTAAAGGAAACTTTACAGAAAGTACAAGAAGCGACAAATTCAATTCTTGATGATGATAAAACAGCAGGATTAAAATAAGAAGTATGACTAAAAAAGTAACACCAAGAGGCGCATATCCACATGTAAAAGTTGTAGGCGATTTTATTTTCGTTTCAGGCACCAGTTCAAGAAGACCAGACAATACAATTGCTGGTGTAGATGTGATTGATAAAATGGGAACCAAGTATTTGAATGTAGAGGTTCAAACTCGTGAAGTCTTAAAAAATATTGATGAAAATCTAAAAAAAGTTGGAGCTTCCATAAAAGATGTTGTTGATGTTTCAACGTTCTTGGTAAATATGAATGATTTTGCAGGATATAACAAAGCATATGCTGATTTTTTTGATAAAGAAACTGGACCAACACGTACAACAGTAGCAGTACATCAATTACCACATCCAGATTTGGTGGTAGAGATTAAAGTAACGGCTTATAAGAAAGTTTAAATGAACATTCAAAACTACATAAACGGAGCGTTTTTGCCTCCTGTCGCTGACAGGTATATTGATAATTACAATCCATCAAACGGAGAAGTCTCTGGTCAAATTCCAAACTCGTCTAGTAAAGATGTTGAATTGGCATACGAATCGGCAAAAAAAGCCTTTCCTTCTTGGTCAAAAACCACATTGGAGCATCGCAGTCGAATTCTTATAAAAATATCAGAATTATTAGAAGCCAATTTAGAGCAATTTGCCGCAGCAGAATCTAAAGACAATGGGAAACCATTATCACTCGCTAAAAAAATTGATATTCCACGAGCAGCAAGTAATTTTCGCTTTTTTGGAAATGCAATTACGCAATTTGCAAGTGAAAGTCATGAAAGTGTTGGTCAAGGAGCTATCAATTACACATTACGTCAACCAATAGGTGTTGTCGGTTGTATTTCTCCATGGAATCTACCGCTATATTTATTTACGTGGAAAATTGCTCCAGCAATTGCTGCTGGAAATTGTGTAGTTGCTAAGCCAAGTGAAGTCACTCCAATGACCGCTTATTTATTAGGAGAGATTTGTACAAAAGCAGGACTCCCAAAAGGAGTTTTAAATATTGTGCACGGTTTAGGAACAACTACAGGTCAAGCCATCGTTGCACATCCTGATATCAAAGCAATATCTTTTACAGGTGGAACAGCAACTGGAGCACATATTGCTCGTGTGGCAGCACCCATGTTTAAAAAGTTATCTTTAGAATTGGGAGGAAAAAACCCAAACATCATTTTTGCTGATTGTGATTATGATGATATGCTGGAGACTTCAGTTCGCTCGTCTTTTACCAATCAAGGTCAGATTTGTTTGTGTGGAAGTAGAATTTTTGTAGAAGCTTCAATTTATAATCGATTTAAGAAGGATTTTGTAGAAAAAGTAAAACAATTAAAGGTAGGTCATCCAAGTGATGCATCTACAAATATTGGTGCATTGGTTTCAAAACCTCATTTAGAAAAAGTAGCCGAATATATAGAAATCGCAAAACAAGAAAACGGAAAAGTATTGTGTGGAGGTGAAATTGTAACTGTCAAAGGCAGTGAAAACGGATATTATTTACAACCAACAGTTATTGAAGTTCCAACTGATGAATGTCGTGTGAACCAAGAAGAGGTTTTTGGTCCTGTGGTTACTATAATGCCTTTTAATACAGAAGAAGAAGTGCTTGAAATGGCAAATAAGGTGAAATATGGTTTGTCAACGACACTTTGGACGAATGATTTAAAACGAACCATGAGAATGAGTAATCAACTACAATCTGGAATTGTATGGGTTAATACATGGATGATGAGGGATTTAAGAACTCCTTTTGGCGGAGTTAAAGCAAGTGGAGTAGGAAGAGAAGGAGGATTTGAAGCTTTACGCTTTTTTACGGAAGCAAAAAATGTGTGTATAAAATATGAATAGATTATTAATGATAAATAGATTCTGCTTCAAGTACGGAATGACAAATAAATATGAATTTAGGATTAGAAAATAAAAACGCGCTTGTTTGTGGAAGTACACAAGGTATTGGGAAAGCATCTGCAATGGCTCTTGCTCTCGAAGGTGCTAATGTGACTTTGCTTGCAAGAAACGAAGACAAGCTGAAACAAGTTTTATCAGAACTTCCAAATAATGGTCAGAAACATAGTTATTTGGTTGCTGATTTTCAGAAACCGAATGAATTGAAAGAGATATTGGAGAACTCTAATTTAGAATTTCATATTCTGGTTAATAATACAGGAGGTCCTGCAGGAGGTCCAGTTTTCAAAGCCTCTCTAGATGAATTTGAAAGTGCCTTTACACAGCATTTAAAATGTAATCATGTTTTAGTTCAAGCTGTTGTCCCTTATATGAAATCACAATGTTTTGGAAGGATTATTAATATCATTTCAACTTCTGTAAAACAACCTTTAGATGGTTTAGGAGTTTCAAATACCATTCGTGGTGCTGTTGCTAGTTGGTCAAAAACATTGGCAAATGAGTTAGGATCACATGGAATAACGGTAAACAATGTACTTCCAGGAGCTACTGGAACGGAAAGGTTATCTGAAATATTGAAAAATAAATCTGCTAAAACTGGTAAATCTATTGATGAAGTTTCTGATGGAATGAAGAACGCAGTTCCAGCTAAAAGATTTGCAAGACCAGAAGAAATTGCAAGTGCAGTAACTTTCTTGTCTAGTGCAGCAGCAAGTTATATAAACGGAATTAACCTTCCTGTTGATGGTGGAAGAACAAAATCTTTGTAGATTTATAGAATCAAAAAACACAGACTATGAGCAAATTAGTATCGCCATTAAATTTTAAAGCATGGATTGAAGAGAATCGTCATTTGTTAAAACCACCCGTAGGAAATAAATGTGTATGGAAAGAGGGTGATTTTATTGTGATGGTTGTTGGTGGTCCAAATAACCGAAAAGATTATCATTACAACGAAACTCCAGAATTTTTCTATCAAGTAGAAGGAGATATTGTTTTAAAAATTATTGATGAAGGAGTACCTAAGGATGTGCATATAAAAGAAGGAGATATTTATTTATTGCCACCTAAAGTGCCGCATTCTCCTCAAAGAGGAGCAAACACTGTTGGATTGGTCATTGAATATAAAAGGCCTGAAGGAATGCGAGATGCATTGTTATGGTTCTGTGAAAACTGTGTAACAAAGTTATATGAAGAAGATTTTACAGTGAAAAATATTGAAACTGATATGCCAAAAATATTTGATACATATTATAGCGATCAAGAAAAACGTAGTTGTCCAAATTGTAGTGCTGTGATGGAGCCGCCAACTAAAGTTCAGATAGATTAAAAAAAATATAACCTTTGATTTTCAATTAAAACGAAACTCAAATTAATAAGATTCCTGCCTTCGCAGGAAACAGTATGAAACGAAAACTACGTATAAACGGTCACTCGCATTTGTTGCCATATCCAGAACAAATTCCTCAGTTTATGAAAGACAAGGAAATTTTTTGGGTAGATGATGAGCGTAAACATATGCTTCAAAAAGGGTGGAAGCGACCTGTCACAGATTCTAGTTTTTTCTTAAATGAAAAAATAGAATGGATGGAGAAAAACCGTTTAGATCATGCTGTAGTTTTAAATCTTTCTCAGTTATATGGGAATGGATTGCGTTTAGAAGAAATGAAAAAAGCGCTTCGCTTTCAAAATGATTTTAATGCCAAAGTACAACATGATCATCCCGATAAATTCACCTGTGGATTTGTGGTGCATCCAGGATTTATTCAAGGTGCATTATGGGAGATGGAACGTTGTGTTGAGCAATTAGGAATGCGTGTTTTGTGTTTGCCAACGCACTTTATGGATTCTATAGGTCAATGGCGTTGTGTGTTTGATGAAGAGAATGATGCTATTTTTGAATTGGCAAATAAATATAAATTAGCCATAGAGATTCATCCGTATGATGGAGATAAAATGATAAAGTTAGAAAACACAAATTGGCGTTTTCATCTAATTTGGATGTTGGCTCAATGTGGTGATGCGTATCATTTTTATACTTTAAACGGTATGCAAGAACGTTTTCCAAATATCCGAACTTGTTTTGCTCATGGAGGACAATTGGCGCAAATGAATTTAGGTAGAAGAATACAAGGCTTTGATGGTCGTCCAGATTTATTTGAAGGAAAAACACATCCAAGAAAAGCAGTTGGACATCCTAATATTTATTTTGACACGTTAGTACACGATACCGACTCTTTAAAACTAATGATAGAACGTCAAGGTTCAAATCAAGTAATTATGGGATTAGATGATCCGTATCCATTAGGAGAAATGGAAAGTGATGCGCAATCTTCATATCCAGGAAAATTATTGGATTTAGCAATTGAAAGAGATATTATCGATAAAAAACAATACCAAGAAATATGGGAAGATAATACGCTTCGTTGGTTGTTTGGTGATGATGAAAAAGCCAAGCAAGACTTAGTCAATAAAATTCTTAGTTAAAAACTAAAAAAGCCTTCTGAAATTCAGAAGGCTTTTTTTAAATATGATTATAAAAAATTAAGAAAATAGTTTTCCCATTTTTTCTTTTTCTTCTTCAGCTAATTGTGCATCAACCAATATTCTACCACTATGCTCATCAGTAATGATTTTCTTACGATTTGCAATTTCAACTTGACGTTGTGGAGGAATTGTAAAGTAAGAACCTCCAGAAGCACCTCTTTCAACAGGTACTACAGCCAATCCATTATTTACATTCTCACGAATTTTTTTATAAGCATTGAATAATAGTTCTTCAATCAATTCACCAAACTCAGCAGATTTTTTTACAAGAAGTTTTTCTTCTTTTTCAGTTTCAGTCATGATATCATCAAGTTCCGATTTCTTGTGTTTAAGATGGTCATTTTGTCTAGCAAGAACTTCTTTATTCTGATCTACAACTTCTTTCTTTTGTTCTATCTTAACCTTGTACTCTTTGATTCTTTTTTCAGCCAATTGAACTTCCAATTCTTGGTATTCAACTTCTTTAGTTAATGAATCAAATTCTCTATTGTTACGAACATTTTTTTGTTGTTCAGTATATTTTTTAGTTAATTCTCCAGCTTCTTTAATAGAATTCTTCTTAGTCTTAATATCCATATCAAAGTTTGTGATATCTTCTTCAAGATTAGAAATTCTTGTATTTAATCCGACAATTTCATCTTCTAAGTCTTCAATCTCTAAAGGAAGTTCACCTCTTACGCTTTGAATTTCATCAATTCTTGAGTCAATCAGTTGTAGGTCATACAATGCTCTTAACTTATCTTCAATCGTTACTTCTTTTTTCTTTGCCATGTTTATTTATAATAAATTGGATTTGTATTTTTCTCTGATAAAACGATTGCAAAATTAGGAAATTTTTTTGTAAGTAACTCTACTAAAAGGATTTTTGTGAACTGCTCACTTTCGTAGTGTCCTATATCGGCAATTATCAGTTTATTTTCGGCCTTGTAAAACTCATGATATTTTATGTCAGAAGTCACATAAACATCTGCATTAGAATTGATTGCGTTATTAATTGCAAAACTCCCAGAACCACCTAAAACGGCTACTTTTTTAATTTTATTACCAAGTAATTTAGAATGGCGAATACAGTCTGTATTCATCCTCTTTTTTAAGAAATTTAAAAAATCTTGCTCATCCATTTCACTTTCCAATTCTCCAATCATTCCCATACCTATATGTTGATGAGAATTATCAATAGATACAATATCATAAGGCACCTCTTCATAAGGGTGATTTTTAATTAATGTACTTACTATTTTCCTTTCTAAATGTTTCTCAAAAACAACACTTATAAAGGTTTCTTTTTCTTGATGTAATTCTCCTTTTTTACCAATTGTAGGATTGGAATCTTCATCACCTTTATAAGTTCCAATACCTTCAATATTAAAACTACAGTTAGAATAATTACCAATATTTCCTGCATCTGCAGCAAACAATGCTTTTCTCAGAGGCTCAGCATATACAGTAGGAACATAGGTTGTTAATTTCTTAATCGTTTTTTTCTGAGGAATAAGAATTTGTGGGTTTTTCAAGCCTAATGTTTCACATATTTTCGCATTTACACCAACAAATGAATTGTCTAAAGCAGTATGAATTGCATAGATTGCAATATCATTTTTTATGGCTTTTAAAACGGTACGTTCAACATAATTACTGCCGTTTAATTTTTTCAATCCAGAAAAAATTATTGGATGAAAACTTATAATTAGATTACAATTTTTCTCAATGGCTTCATCGATAACATCTTCAAGAGTATCTAGCGTAGCGAGAACTCCAGTAACTTCTGAATTGTAGTCGCCTACAAGTAATCCTACATTGTCAAAACCTTCAGCATAATCTAAGGGAGCAATTTCCTCTAAGTAATCAGTAATATTTTTAATTGTCATATTGATGTAGATTGAATTCCAAAGTTAAAGTTTTAGAATGAATAATAATAATTGTTTTGTATTTTCGCATAGATGAAGAAAGTTCGCAAAATATTATACCCGATTTCAGTAGTTTATGGACAGATTACTAAATTGAGAAATAAGATGTTTGATAAAGGGATTTTAAAATCTACCAAGTTTGACATACCAGTAATAGTAGTTGGAAATTTAAGTGTTGGAGGGACTGGAAAGACACCTCAAATTGAATATTTGATCAACTTATTGCAATCCAATTATAAAGTTGCAGTTTTAAGTCGAGGTTATAAGCGTAAATCTAGCGGTTTTATAATTGCTGATAATTCTTCAACTGCTGAAACAATAGGTGATGAGCCTTTTCAATATTATAAAAAATTCAAGGACATTATTGTATGTGTAGATGCTGATCGTGTGCATGCAATAAATAGGTTAAAAGAACTAGTGAATCCGCCAGAAATAATTTTACTAGATGATGCATTTCAGCATCGTAAAGTTCAAGGAGGACTTACTATTTTATTGACTCCTTATAACGATTTATATGTTGACGACACAATGCTTCCATCTGGAAATCTTAGAGAAAATATTGAAGGAGCAGAGAGGGCTCAAGTAATTATTGTTACTAAATGTCCTACTGAAGTTTCAGAAGAAGAACAATATAAGATTGCTAATAGATTGAATCCTACTTTATCTCAAACGGTATTTTTTTCTACAGTGAATTATTCCGATACGATTGTAACGAAAGAGCGTGAAATTTCTTTTGAGGATGTAAAAGAATTTAAAGTGTTGTTGCTTACAGGAATTGCCAATCCGAAACCATTGGTAAAATTTCTTGAGAGAAGTAGAGTTGATTTTGAGCATTTAAAATATCCAGATCATTATAATTTTTCACCAAAAGATATCCGTAAAATTAAATCTGATTTTGACAAAATTGATTCTGACAAGAAATTAATTTTAACAACTGAAAAAGATTATGTTCGATTGAATAATATGGAAGATACTTGGTATCTTGGTATCAAAGTCAAGTTTGTGAATCACGGAAAACATTTTGATCAATTAATAAATAATTATGTGGGATAAAGTACAGCACACCGTAAAGTTTTTAAAAGAAAAAGGGTTTGCTATTCCTGAATATGGTATTGTACTGGGAACAGGTTTAGGAAATTTTTCTAAAGAGATAAATTCAATTGTTACTTTGTCATTTAATGAAATTCCAAATTTTCCGGTTTCTACTGTAGAAGGGCACAAAGGAGAGTTAATCTATGGAGATCTTGACGGTAAAAAAGTAATTGCCATGCATGGGCGCTTTCATTATTACGAAGGTTATTCAATGGATGAAGTGACTTTTCCTATTCGTGTGATGAAATTTTTAGGAACGGAAAAATTACTGGTTTCGAATGCTTCTGGCGGTGTAAACGCTACTTTTAAAGTAGGTGATATCATGCTTATCAGTGACCATATCAATATGATTCCGGAGCATCCATTGAGAGGCAAAAATGATGAAAGATTTGGACAGCGATTTGTAGATATGCACGAATCATATAGTCTTGATATGATTCGAAAAATGGAAAAAATAGCCTCTGAAAATAAAATTTTTATTCGCAAAGGGATTTATTTATCCTTGCAAGGACCTACTTTTGAAACTCCTGCGGAGTATAGAATGGTTAAATTGATGGGCGCTGATGCAGTTGGGATGTCTACAGTGCCAGAAATTATTGTAGCTAAGCATATGAATATGGAATGTTTAGGACTTTCTGTTATTACTGATTTAGGTGTTGAGGGTATTGTGGAAGAAGTATCTCATGAGGCTGTACAGCAAGCTGCAAAAAAAGCGGAGAAGATTGTTGCTAAATTGATTAAACAGTTTATTTCAACTTATTAGTGTTACAATCTGATATTGTTTTTGGTTGAAAAATTATTGGATATAAAAAATAGTAAAAAAACTATAGATTTTGATACAAGGTTTTAATAATTCCGTCTGAAAGGCCAATTTTTGGAACATAAATCTTATTCGAATCACTCCATTTCATTGCATTTAAATAAATTTTAGTCGCAGGAATAATTACATCCGCTCGATCTGGATTTAAGCCAAGTTCAGATACTCGCTCTTCATAAGTCATTTGCTTTAAAAACTTGTACTGCGCATTTAAATAAATTAAAGAGAGCGCTTTTCCAGGCATTTTTCCGGACATCTTGTATATTTTATTGATATTCCCTCCAGATCCTATAAGTGATAGTCGCTTTAAATCTTCTGTATTCTTTTTAATCCATTTCTCCATGGATTTCCACTTTTCTTTGTTGTCAGTAGATTTGTTAAGAAGTCTTACGGTTCCTAGTTTGAAAGATTTAGAATTGATAATTTCACCATTTGAAAACACACTACATTCCGTACTTCCTCCACCTACATCTACATATAAATAAGATTGATTGTCATCTATTAGGTCTGTTAAATCGGTAGAAAAAATGATTTCTGCTTCTGTTTTCCCATTAATCAAATCAATTTTTACAGCAGTTTTTTCTAAGATTTCGTTTACAATTTCTTTTCCGTTAGAAGCTTCTCTCATTGCTGATGTCGCACAAGCACGATATTTTTCTACTTTGTGAACTTTCATCAGTAATTTAAATGCATTCATAGCATCTATCATCCTTTCTTTATTAATGTCTGAAATTTTTCCATTAATAAAAGTATCTGCACCTAGACGAATTGGCACTCGAACAAGGGCAGATTTTTTAAATTGAGTTTCTTCTCCTTTTTTGCTGATAATATTGGTTATTAAGAGTCTGATTGCATTAGAACCAATATCAATTGCGCCAAATTTACGTATATTCAATGTATGCTATATTTTGTATTTTGCTTTAAATTGGCTAGGGAACTTAGTTAAAATAGTTTTCCCTTTTTTTATTCCTTTCCAATGTTCTATGTCGAATTGTATTCCTACAATTCCACAAGTAGGAACGTTTTGGATGAACTTATTTCCATAACCATTTACAAAATCATTAATCCCATGATTATGGCTGAAAATAATAGCTGAATCGAATCCATCGTCCAATGCTTTTATGATTTTTACCAAATACCCATCACTAAAACTATATAGAGATTTATTTATTTTTAAATTGGATAAAGGATATTTAAAGCGATTACAGAAGATCACACTTGTATGTAAAGCTCTATTGGCGCTACTGGAAAGAAATACATCCGGACGGTTGATTTCTTCGTTCAAGACTTTAGACATTAGATAAGCATCGTTAATCCCTCTTTTCTTTAAAGGACGATCAATATCTTCTATTCCATCATATTCCCATGAAGATTTAGCATGTCTTACTATATAAAGTGTTTTCATTTGTTTCAATAGATGAAGTCAAATATATAAAATTATGGAGCTAATCTTTCAATTTTCCAATCAATTTTTTCTTCCAATGTATACCGTATTCTATCATGCATCCTGTTAGGTCTTCCTTGCCAGAATTCTATAGAAACAGGCTTTACAAGATATCCTCCCCAATGTTCAGGACGTGGAATTTCTTTTTTATTGTATTTTTCTTCAAATGTTTTTAAACGTTTGTCAAGAGTTTCTCGAGAATCGACAACTTCACTCTGGTCAGAAGCCCAAGCACCAAGTTTAGAGCCGTCTGGACGAGACTCGAAATATCCGTCCGATATATTCTCTGATATTTTTTCTACGATTCCTTTTATAATTATTTGACGTTCAAGTGTATGCCAGAAGAATGACAAGCAAATATTCGGGTCCTCAGCAATTGCTTTTCCTTTTTCAGAATTATAGTTGGTATAGAAAATAAAGCCTTCCCAAGTAAATTTCTTCATCAGTACAACACGGCTTTTTGGGAACCCATCATTACCATTAGTAGCAATGGTCATTGCATTAGATTCTTCATTGGAATTGCTCTCTTCAATTTCATGAAACCATTGTTGAAACAACTCCATAGGATTCTCAGGAATCATAGATTCCAACAGTTCACTTTTTTGATAGGATTTACGGTAATTGCTTAAATCTTTTTCCATGTATTCATATGATAAAACAAAAATACGGTTTGTTTTGGAATTTAGATTAGAGAAGAGCGTTTTTCGAAAGGAAATTCACAATCTATAAAACATTAAGAATATTGTCAATAGTTATTTATGGCTGCTTTTTTACTGTAGCTGGATTATTCTTAAAAATATAGGTAAATAGTATTGTAAAAATCACATAGAGTACTGTGAGAGAAATAATAATTTCTGAATGTGTTTCTATATGAGATACAATTTTAATCAATGCAATTGCTCCAACTCCGAAATGCATCAGATTTCCAATCACAATAGGTCTATTATAAATCCCTCCAATAATACTTCCTTTTGCCATCCAATTTAAAATTCCAAATCCTAAGTATAAAGCACTCAATATTTTTAAAAAGAGAGTTGTAATAATAGTAGGTTCAACACTTAGATAGGCCATTATTTCACTTGGTAAAAAAGAAAGAAGGAATCCAAGAACTCCTAAGAAGATTGCACTTGAGGTCATTACTATTTTTGTCTTCATTTTTTTGATTTAGTGATTGTAATTAATTAGTAGTCTTAAATTAAAGTTTGTTACAAATTATTATGAGTTAGTTTGTTTTGGAATTTAGGTTGGAGAAGTGGAGTTTTTGGGTTGCGCTTATCGTTGTTGTATATGATTAGCTGCGTGGTTAAGCAACTAATTTAACAAATAAAAACCGAATAGAAAATCCGCGAGGATTTTCGCAAATAGGCTAGAACTAGCAATAAATTATATATTATGTTGTAAAACGTTTTTTTTAATATGGGCTATTTTGATTATAAAATTTGGGTCTTCCATAGTGATTTGATCTATGTTGTTATTTTTTAAAAGGATTGTGAATCAAAAAAAAATTATATAAAAAGATAATTTTTAAGATTTTGAAAATTTTGTAATAAAATAGGATATATTATGATTTTTGGGTTAAATCGTTTTAAAAATTGCTTAAAACACATTAAAAACCCTTAAAATTGACTATATTTGAAATGTTGAAATGATTTAATAAATCAACTCAATTATTTAGTTGGATTTAGGGATTGACCTTGGATTTGTACATTGAATGAACAAAAAAAGGAAATCATTATTTTGAATTCTCAAGACGATACCACTGAAACACTTCAAACGGTAAACGAATTAATTACAGCTCTTTCTGAAGGAGAGAGGGCGACTTACAATCACATAATACGTTCAATAAGATTTCACGAAAATGCTTTTGAAAAGTATTCTTCATGGTCTGACGAATGTTACACTCGAAATTGTATTATTGACAACGAAAAATTTGAATTAATATTAATCTGTTGGTGTGAAGGACATAGAACATCAATTCACGATCATGGTGGAGAAGAATGTTGGGTGAAAGTAATCGAAGGCGAATTCAAAGAAACGATTTATAAAAAAAATGAAACAGACGGTCTTGCTATCGTTAAAACTTCTATTTCTAAACCTGATGAAGTTACCTATATGAAAGATTTTATGGGGTTTCATAGATTAGAAAACCTCTCTAATAAAAGAAGTTTGTCACTTCACTTATATGCGAAACCAATCCGTAAATGCAACGTTTTTAATGAAACTTTAAAAACTTTTGAGAGTAAGGATTTGTGTTATAATACGACCGCATAATTTATAATTAAATTAAAAGAAAAAAAGTATGTCTACTATAAATAATGATTTAGCTTTATTCAATGAACTCGTTGAAGTTTTAATTGCTGAAGAAGCGGATAATCCTGTAGCAGAAAGAATAGATTCGAGTAAATTGTATGAGTCGATTGATCTTTCGCTAAATAATGCTGCAATGATTGATGATGAGTTTAAATCCTTACTTCGTGATGTGCTGGTTTCCACACCAAAAACTGCAACCAACTTATTCTTCAATCAACTTTTTGGAGGAAGACAAAGCAAAGCGATTTTAGGAGACTTATTGGCTGTTATGTTGAATAATAGCATGTATACATATAAAGTTGCAGGACCACAAGTCGGAATTGAGCAAGAGATTATTAGGCAATCTTGTGATTTAATTGGCTATGGTGCTAAAAGTAATGGTACGTTTCCAACAGGTGGTTCTATGAGTAATTATATGGCTTTGGTGATGGGGCGTGACGCTAAAGACCCTACTTGTAGGCTAAATGGAATGTCAAAATCAATGATCATTTATACTTCTAAAGAATCTCATTATTCGAATTCAAAGAATGCAAGTTTTGCAGGTGTCGGAAGAAATAATATCCGTTACATAAAAGCAGATTCCAAAGGACGAATGATTCCTGAACAATTAGAAGAACAGATCTTAGAAGACATACAAAATGGTGGAATTCCAACCTATGTGAATGCAACCGCAGGAACAACAGTTTTAGGTGCTTTTGACCCGATTGATAAAATAGCTAACATCACCGAAAAATATAAGATTTGGCTTCATGTAGATGGAGCATATTGTGGAAGTGTTATTTTTAGCGAGAAATATAAACATCTTGTAAAAGGAGTTGAAAGATCTAATTCTTTCAGTTATAACGCACACAAAATGCTTGGAACACCATTGACCTGTTCTATAATTTTAGTGAATGATAAAAAACAATTGCATGATTCGTTTAGTAATGATGCTGATTATTTATATCAAACAGATGGTGACGATTTCAATCTAGGAAAAACTTCGTTCCAATGCGGAAGAAGAAATGATGCATTGAAATTCTGGACACTTTGGAAATCTGTTGGAAAAATTGGTTTAGAAAAAATTGTAGACCAGCAATTTGATTTAGCAGATGTTGCTCTTGATTACATTCGAAGCAATCCTGATTATACATTGTACAGTTTCGATGACTCAATCTCAATCTGTTTTAATTATAAAAATGTTGATCCTATTGCGCTCTGTACAGCCTTATATGAGGATCAAATTACGGTTGTAGGATTTGGGTCTTTTAATGACGAGACCTTTATTAGATTGGTTACCATTAATGCTAATAATGAGAAACACGATATTTTGAATTTCTTTAAAGTACTAGAAGAGTTTGTTGCCAAGACTCCTGAATTGACTCAAGTCGATGAAGAAGTTCATGAGCGATTATAAAGAACTATTAAGCCTTTGTAAATGATGTTGATTATTTAAGTCTTTATATAAATTCAACTCTTCTTTGACCTTATTACTTCATAGTTTTTTATGTCTTTTTCAAGACCATGTCTTGTTTCTGAATTATACTTTTTTTGATATTCTCTGGAATCTTTCCAAAGTAAATCATAGCATTCAATAGATAAAGAGAATTTCGACTCTTTGTATGTATGCAACTCTTGAAAATGTTTTCTCATTTTTCAAGCAAAAATTTTAGTTATGTCAAAATATAATTGCTCATAATTCAATAGTGACAATTATTTTTTCTTGCGTATCAACTACAATCCTATAAAAGTAATCAAACCGTTCAATGGTAATATTTCCCAATGAAATTTATAAGCGCCTATCGCACCTTCAAGTAAAATGATGATTAACATAGGTCAGTGAGATTGAAAGTAGCCCTACAATCCATGCGTATTTGTCCTTGATTTTATAGTTGGTTAAAATTCCAAAAGCAAACAACCCTAATAATGGGCCATAGGTAAATGTTGCAAACTTAAATAAGTTGCTTACC
>JAWUWX010000036.1:0-9460 GCA_034111625.1 Flavobacteriaceae bacterium
TATATCCGTAATTAGTCATATCCTTGTAATTTATGCTATTACAAGCCTATCAAAGATTCTTTCACCAAAATACCTACGGTTAAGTTTATAAACAAACTCATTAAGGTATAATTGCAAATATTTTTTCTTTATTTTATGATAATTACCTGTAAAATTTCGTTTTGCATTACTAATTGTTATGTCTAGGCCTTTTAGAGTTTCTTTAGTTGTTTGCTTATTTGATTTTTCAGTCATATGTACCTCTACATAATCAGCAATATTCACATAAGAGGTATTTTTATCTGTAAAAACAATGGATTGTTCATCATCAATAGCGTTCTTAAATGTAGTATCTGTACATCAGCCTTATGCTCTTCAAGCACTTTGGCTTTAAAATAGCGATACTGTCTATCTATTTTTCCTGTATCTATATTTTCAAGTACTGTACTCTCGGGCATAATCATAACATTAGATTTTTTTTTGCTGCCACGTCCTGCTTTCTGAGTTTTATGCTGATGCTCTGATGCTTCTATAGTAAAATAGCCTTTATCTATTTCTATCATGCCCTCTAAAGTATAACGATCATCTCGCTGGTTCATTGTTTTTCTTAGTTTATGAACCATTGCTCAAACTGGCTCATAACGTTTTAAACCTAATTGGCGTTGTATCTCTTTAGATGAAAAACCTTTCTTTGTTGCTGTTAATAAGAACATCGTTTTATACCAAATCAAAAATGATAAATTTGAACTCTGCATAATCGTTACATTGCTTAGAGAGGTTCGACTTCTACATTTTTTACAGTCATAACTCTATTGACTTTTTATCCAATAATACTCTGTATGGGAACACCTTTTGCAAATGACACCTATTTTGTTCCGTTCTTCTTTAAAGTGAGTACGACATGATTCTTCACTATGAAATTCTGCTTTAAAACTAAAAATATTCATACTTTTATCTTTCCTTAAAACATACTAAATAAATTGTTATTATTAGTGTTTACGGATATACAAAACAGAATTTATAAAATAAAAAGAAAATGAAAAAAGCAGGAATTTTATTAGCAGTGATTGCATTTATTGCAATGTCTTTTACGACAATTTCAAATAAAGAGTACACAACTAATTCTAGTGAATCTAAAGTTGAATGGAAAGGATATAAAACAGGTGGAGCACATAATGGTGAAATAAACATCCTTAATGGAATGCTTGTTTTAGAGAATGACAGACTTGTAGGAGGAGATTTTACAATAGATATGAATTCGATTAATGTTTTGGATACTGATAGTGGAAAATTATTGAGACACTTGAAGAGTGGTGATTTCTTTGACGTTGAAAAATTTCCAATAGCGACTTTTAAAATCACGGAAAGCACTATTATTGAAAGCAAGACTATTGTAAAAGGGTTTTTAACAATTAAAGGGATTACCGAAGAAATTGAATTTCCAGCAACGATTTCTAAAAATGATAAAGATCAAATTATTTTAGAAAGTGAAACTTTTAAAGTAGATCGCGCAAAATTTAATATTAGGTATAAGTCTAAAACTTTCTTTGCCAATCTAAAAGACAAGTTTATTCATGACGAATTTGACATTAAAGTAAGGGTTGTTTCAACAGGAAACACGAATTAAACACCTGTTTTCTAGTCATTTTTCATTATATTTGTTTGTAACCATAAAACTAATGGGATGAAAAAAATAATTTTAATACTAGCAATTGCTATATCCGTTGTAGCTTGTAAAGTCGATTCTAAAAATAAAACAGAAGTTTCAGAAGTAGAACAAGTTACTGTAAGTGATGAAAGTTCAGCATTAACTGTTGATTCTCAGAATTCATTGGTGGAATGGAAAGGCTTCAAGCCTACAGGAAGTCACAACGGAACAATTTCAATTTATGAAGGAGTTTTAAACATATCATCTGATGTGCTTATTGGAGGTAGGTTTACCATCGACATGAATTCAATTGTAAACCTTGATGTTGAAGATATAGTTTATAAAGCCAAACTTGTTGCGCATTTAAAGAGCGAGGACTTTTTTGACGTAGAAAGTTTTCCGAAGGTAAAATTTGAAATTACCAAAGTGAATGAAGTGGAAGATAAACTGAATATTAGCGGTAACCTTACTGCTAAAGGAATTACAAAAAATATTACTATTCCTGCTACATTGACCAAACAAGATGGTGTCGTGACATTGAGGAGTGATCCTTTTAAAATTGATAGAACAGAATTTGGTATTCAATATAATTCAGATAAGTTTTTTGAAAACTTAAAAGATAAATCGATTGATGATTTATTCGAATTATCATTTGTTGTGTTGACCAATAAATAAGCATATAATTTCTTATAATTGAAGTCTATAACTAATTGTGGTTATAGACTTTTTTTATTCGAAATGATTATTTTCATTTAGTTTATCTTGATAAAGTATATTACATTTGTGTTTCATAAAAAAATATAAAAATGAAAAAAATAGTTTTAACAATAGTAATTGCAATTTCTATGATTGCATGTAAAGATAATAAAGGAAAGGTTCAGGTTTCGGATGCGGAAAAAGTAGATTCAAGCATCAATGCTGATACTGCAGATATAGAAGCGTTTTCAGTGATTAATAATATGTCGACATTGACATGGAAAGGTTTTAAGCCTACAGGATCTCATAATGGTACCGTTGGTATTTCTAGTGGAAATATAAATGTTGCTAATAATAAATTGGCTGGAGGAAAAGTCATAATGGATATGAACTCTATTGTATGTCTTGATATGTCTGCAGATGATGAGTTTAATGCTAAATTGGTAGGTCATTTAAAAGCGGCTGATTTCTTTGACGTTGCACAATTTCCAACAGCTTTATTTGAAATAACGGATGTTGAGTATGGCGAAGAAGAGAAAATAAATGTAAGTGGTAATTTAACAGTTAAAGGGATTACTAAAAATATTACGATTCCTGCAATTTTCGGAACTGAAAATGGTTTTTTAACATTGAAAAGTGATGTATTTAAAGTTGATAGAACAGAATTTGGAATTGAATATAAGTCTACTAAATTATTAGATATCATTAAAGATAAGTCTATTGATGATTTGATGGAAATGTCATTTAATGTTCTTGCTGAAAAATAAGGTGACTCATTTTATAAAATTTTAAAACCTGTAACTTATAGTTACAGGTTTTTTTTATTTTAAAAAAGCGTAATATTACAATTCTAATAAATAATCAAACAATGGGTAAGTATAAGAACTTGACTGAAATTGAAATTGACAATCAGAAGATTATAGATAATACGGAATTGAATATATGGGAAGCTCTGATTCCTGTCTTGATTTTGATGGCTTTATTAGCATATAATATTTTTGTAGCAGATGGTGTATGGTTAGGAGATTATTCGAATCAATATATTTTATTAATGGGAGGGGCAGTTGCTGCAATTGTAGGTTTCTTTAATAAAGTATCGATTAGTACAATGATTGCCGAGGTCTGGGAAAATTGGAAGAGTGTTTTTGTTCCTATAACGATATTATTATTGGTAGGAGCACTTGCTGGAACATGGCTTGTGAGTGGAATTATTCCAGCAATGGTATATTATGGTTTACAAGTTTTAAGCCCTGCAATATTCTTACCAGCATCGGTTGTTATTGCAGCGATAATTTCAATTGCTACGGGAAGTTCATGGACAACTTCTGCAACAGTTGGGATAGCATTGATAGGAATAGGAAGTGCACTTGGTATTTCTCCTGGAATGATTGCTGGAGCCGTTATTTCAGGTGCTTATTTTGGAGATAAAATGTCACCCTTAAGTGATACAACCAATCTTGCTCCTGCGATGGCTGGAACAGATTTATTTACGCATATTCGGTATATGACGATTACTACTGTGCCAACAATTATAATTACGTTGATTGTTTTTTCAATCATAAGTATGAATCTAGAAACTACAGGTAGTACAGACATAAGTGGATTGTTATCTTCAATAAAAAGTACTTTTAATATTACGCCATATTTATTTATAGTTCCTGTTATTGTAATTGCCTTAATTGTAATGAAGACTAAGCCTTTGATTGCGCTAGGAACAGGTGTTTTATTGGCAGCAGTATTTGCTTTTATATTCCAATCAGAAATATTATCAAGTATTTCTTCTTCAAAATTTCAATCAATTATCAATGCTATATTTGTCGATACTGAAATCGCAACGGATAATGAAAAATTAAATGAATTATTTAGTTCTGGTGGAATTATGGGGATGTTATGGACAATCTTATTGATTATATGTGCAATGGTTTTTGGTGGAGTTATGGATGCAATAGGAGCATTGGCAAGAATTACAAAAGAGTTATTGAAGTTTGCTACTTCAGTATTTGGTTTATTCGCAAGTACCGTATTTAGCTGTTTGGGATTGAATGCTATTGCTTCAGATCAATATCTGGCACTTGTAATACCAGGGAAAATGTTTAAAAAAGCATACGAAGATAAAGGGTTGGCTCCAGAAAATTTAAGTAGAACTCTAGAAGACGCAGGAACTGTAACTTCGGTATTAATACCATGGAATACGTGTGGTGCTTATCAATCTAGTGTGCTTGGAGTTAGTGTGGCAGACTATTTTGTATACGCCATTTTTAACTGGTTGAGCCCTTTTACAACATTGTTCTTTGCTGCCTTAAATATTAAGATAAAGATGTTGAAAGAGAAAAATTAAATTGCTTTTATAATTAAAGTATTAATTAATTACATCATTTTTTAATAGTAAGACCAATCTGCTCCGCACATTTCTCACCATCAATTGCCGCAGAAATGATTCCGCCAGCATAACCTGCACCTTCACCACAAGGATATAACCCTTTAATTTGTGTGTGTTCTAAGGTTTTATAATCTCTTGGAATTCTAACAGGAGAAGAGGTTCTCGATTCTGGAGCATGGACGACTGCCTCATTGGTCATATAACCATGCATAGATTTTCCAAATTGCTCGAAGCCTTTTTGTAGTGTTTCATGAATAAATGGCGGTAAAACTTCACCTAATTCAGTCGAGGTAGTTCCAGGCATATACGAAGTCTTAGGAATGTCCGTAGATAATTTTCCTTGTGTAAAATCTGCCAATCGTTGTGCAGGAACTCTTTGCGTTTCTCCTCCGAGTTGCCATGCTTTCTGTTCTATTTGTTTCTGGAATTCTACTCCAGCCAATGGTCCTTTATCACTGAATTGCGCAAAGTCTTCTAATTTCAATTCGACAACAATTCCTGAATTAGATGTTGGTTGATCTCTTTTTGAAGGCGACCATCCATTAGTTACCACTTCTCCAGGCGATGTAGCACAAGGTGCTATTACACCTCCAGGACACATGCAAAATGAGTATACACCTCTATTTTTTACTTGTTTCACAATACCATAAGGTGCAGGAGGTAAGTATTCACCTCTTGTTTCACAATGATATTGGATAGAGTCTATCAATTGTTGTGAATGTTCTACACGTACTCCAAGAGCAAATGGTTTTGCTTCAATTTCTATTCCTTTTCTATGTAATAATTCAAATATATCTCTTGCCGAATGTCCAGTTGCAAGGATAATTTTATCAGAATTAATAATATCTCCATTTTGGATTTTTACGCCAGCTACGGTACTACTTTTTATCAAAACATCTGTAACTCTCGTTTCAAACTTTACTTCTCCACCATAATTGAGTATGGTCTTTCTGATGTCAGTAATAATTTTAGGTAATTTGTTGGTTCCGATATGAGGATGCGCATCAATACCAATATCTTTTGGCGCACCATGGGCAATCAATAAATTCAAAATTCGATTTACATCTCCTCTTTTCTTCGAACGTGTATATAATTTTCCGTCGGAATACGTTCCTGCACCACCTTCACCGAAACAGTAATTAGAATCTTCATCAACGATGTGAAATTTGGTAATAGCAGCAAGATCTCGACGTCTCTCTTTTACATCTTTTCCACGCTCAAGAACAATAGGTTTTAAACCTTTTTCTATCAATTTTAATGCAGCAAATAACCCTGCAGGACCCGCACCAATTACAATTACTTCTTTCGCCTTACTTACATCCTCATAATGAGGGATTTCTAGGTCAGATTCTGTGTAAGTTTCTTTGATAAAAACAGTTACACGAAGATTAATTTTTACATTTCTCTGGCGAGCATCTATGGATCTTTTGACAATTTCAACGTGTTTTATTTCGTCAAAATTGATTTTTTGAGTTTCAGCAACATATCGTTTTAATTGCTCATTATCTTGAGCAACTTCTGGTGAAACTTGAATTTGAAATTCTTGTTGCATATAAGATTAAATAAAGAAATTCCAAACCAATCCAAAGCGAACTGTAAAGTCTCTATAAGGTCTCAAAGGTGCTGCGTAGTAATCTCTACCTGTTAAACTAGAAGTGATATTTTCTAGTTTAAAATAAATTCTTGTTCGACGTACTTGAAAATTCACAAAAAAGTCTACAACAGGATAATTTCCATATTCGTCCGTGTTTTGTAAATTAAATTCCGCCAATAACGGATTGTAAGCATTCATTTTATATTTGGTGAAATACTTAAAGGTAAATCCTGTATGTAAGTATAAAGGTCTGTTCTTGAACAAATAATTACTATAATACAATGAATTTCTAGTCACAAATTCAGGGACTCTAAAAAAGTCTTCGCCTTTAGCAACTTTCTGATACATAAGTGTGTTGTCTAAAGTGAATTTTCCAACACTAATAGATTTACTCGCTTTAATTTTTAAGTAGTTAATAGCTTCTGATGCTTGCTGTGGTTTCGAAATTGTGTCGAAATAGGTATAGTTATCTATTTGCGTAATATGAGCAGAAACATTTAAGAATTTGTCAGAATTGAATTCCAAAGAAAAACTACGGATATCTTCATTTTTAAAAGAGTCATTTTGCCAATTATAATCTATGTAATCACTTTGATAGTGTAAGAAATTGAAATTTGATGCTTTAGAAACTAAAGAGATTTTTGCAGTTATATTAAATACGCTATCTTTTTCATACGTTGCAGCGGCCATTAAATTATTTCCTTCAAGATCTCCTGAAATAATGGAAGAAACGTCGGCTTTTAAATGAAAATCTTTAATGCTTGCTACCCAATCAGCACCTACAGAAATTGTAGATCCTTTTAATTGAGCATCGACTGTCTCACTTGGTAAATTTACAATACCATTGAAATAATGGTCAAAATTATAATGATTAGCTTTCGCTCTTAATTTTCCTAATACTAATGGAGATTCTAATTCTAGATACACCAAGTTGTTCATGGTTTTCAATCCAGCATGATCGCTGATTACAGTCTGATAAGCCTCTCCAAAAAGATCGTTTTGTGAAGTTTGGTCAAACTTGTAATGCTTGGTTTCATAGGTGTAATGATGTCCTAGTTTAAAATAAGAAGGCATTGATTTTATACTATCTTTTTTTCTAAAAATCTTAAAATTATGTTCCAAATGATAGCGCTTGCTTTCAAGGAAATTCTCTGCATTGGTATAATTTACATCGAGTCTTCCTCTATCGGAATAATTAGGATCGTTACTTTCAAAAAAGAAGATGGAATCATCTGTAAGCCCACCGTTTTCTTGATTTAAAAAATCATGTGAAACAAAATTTCCTCTCGCATAATATAGATTATTTTCTGTTCGATAATTAAATGTAGTCCTGAAATTTCCGTAACTCGCTAGCGTCTGCCTATATTTTCCTAAAGAGCGCAATCCTTTATAAGCAAGTGAAAAATTGAATCGAGGAGAAGTATTGATTGTAAGAAAAGCGTCCAATACTTGGCCTTGTTCTAGACCTGTTCTATACATTAATTCCGAAGTAGGAGTTGGAACTTCATAATAAGCGATGTCTTCTACTTCCTTAAAATTAAAATGCTTAGCAGTTGCACCCATTTTTGGGAATAATGATGTTGTTTCAAAATCATATCCTAAGCGGTTAAAGGTCTGACCTTGATTGTGAAAGGGTAACAATTCAAAATCATCTTTACGAATATAATTAAAGAGATACTCTTTTTTTATTGATAATGTAGTATCGATATAAGTTGTATCATTCTCGTAAGAAATGATTTTATAATCTGTATAATGTGTTTTTCCGTCTAGTTCAACTGTGATTTCAGTTTCATTAGAATTCTTAATTGAATCTAATTGTTGTGGTGTATAATTGTCAAATATTGACCTATCCGTTTTAAATTCTCTTTGTCCAAAAGAAGTCAATGTGAATAGCATGAAAAATAGAATCGTAAAAACGTGTTTCATATGTAAATTTAATATTGCAAAGGTAAAATAATTTAACGGAAATAATTCGTCGAAATTGTTTCATAATAATACTTACATTAGTATCCTATTATTTAGTTAATGTTAGCCTTAAAATACCAAGAAAAATTACTCGAAGTAGGAACAGATGAGGCAGGAAGAGGATGTCTCTCTGGACCTGTAGTTGCTGCTGCAGTAATATTGCCAGATGATTTCAAGCATTCACTTTTAAACGACTCGAAACAACTTACAGAGAAACAACGTCAAGAGTTGAGGCCTTATATAGAAAAGCATGCAATTTCATGGGCAGTCTCCTATGTATATCAAGAAAAAATTGATAAAATCAACATATTACAATCTTCCATATTGGCAATGCATCAATCAATAGAAGAACTAAAAGTTACTCCAGAATTTATAATAGTTGACGGAAATAAATTCAATTCATTCAAGGATATTCCATATAAAACAATCGTAAAAGGCGATGCGAAATTTATGAGTATTGCTGCAGCTTCCGTATTGGCAAAAACCTATCGAGACGATTATATGGAAAAAATTCATACAGAATTTCCAGAATATAATTGGAAACAAAATAAAGGATATCCTACCAAGCAACATAGAGCCGCAATTCGCGAACATGGAATAACTTCACACCATAGAAAATCTTTTCGATTATTACCAGAACAGTTGAAGATGAATTTGTAAAATTCTAAGACACAATTATAGCTTATTGTGTGATTTTATGTGTCGTGTTTGTGTATGATTAGTGGCGTGTTAAAGACCTAATTTAGTAAATAAAAACCGAATAGAAATTCCGAAAAGTTTTTCGAAAGAAGGTAATATTCTAGTAATTAATACAATACGTTTTTGCCATTAGTTATTGTATGCGTTAAATTTAATAAATAAACTTCACGGATACTGAATTTTCACTACTTAATTAAAATTTTATTGTTTTTTTTTAATTAGTTTTATTTCGCAACTAATTTTACTTAAGTTTGTGAATTAAGAAAACACTTTTTAATTTATTGCTAAATACCTTTAAATAATTTCACTCACAATGATAAAAACTATTTTCTCAGTATGTATGCTATGTGCTGTATTGACAATTCAAGCTCAAGACGCTATTTCTGCATCAGGAGGGGAAGCCACAGGTATTGGTGGCACAGTCAGTTATTCAGTTGGCCAATTGGTAAACAACATGAATATTGGCAGCAATGGTACAGTAACCCAAGGCGTGCAACAA
>JAWUWX010000037.1:0-16291 GCA_034111625.1 Flavobacteriaceae bacterium
GATTTTCCCAAGGGGAAGCATCTGTGGATTGGTTTCCTTTCCACGCAATTAATTCAGTTCACCAATAACAAAACCCTCTCCCATTCTCAACCTCTTTGGTTAGTATCTTAATTTGATTAATGAATTTTCTCTGCCCATCAATTGTTGCTGGATATTCAGGTAAAATTAGTTGCTCATCTAAACCTACAATATTATCTGTCCAATAATTCCATTCGAGTGTAAAAAAGGGTAGGCAGTTCCTGGTTTTGATCCGTTTATTCCTACTGATGGCGTGTACTGGTCATCTTCTGAGGAAAATGTAATTTAAGCCTGGGCTCAGTTTTTCAATATTGTGGGGGCTGGGAGGACTCAAAAGGATTATCCATTTTTTGTGAGAGCAGTTCGTGCTTTTTAACTATTTAGTTATTTATCAATTAAAATAGAAGTCGCGTAAGCGGTCAGTTTAGAGATTTATAAAACCAATACTACTAAAAATAAGTAGTATTGGTTTTATAAAAATTATACTATTTTTATTGAATACGTTTTTATAATACTTTCTCAATCATAATTAATACGATCTCGTATCGTACCATCTGCTCTATGTATAATAATAGCGGCTTTGTGTTTTCTTGCAATAGTTTTAGCTTTATTAATTGCCGTAGATTGTTTTCTATGCTTACAGGTAATACGCTTATTACCTTCTCGGCGCACTGCCCAAAGATTCTCATAAGGCACAACATGTTGGTTCCACGTTCTTTTTCTATTGGCTTTACGAGTACTATCAAAGATTTCTGTTATAATTTCTAATAATACTTTTAACCAAGATTTTATTTTACTGTCTTCTGGCATCGCTTTTTTTCTGTTAAATCTGTATCTAGCGAAGATAGTGTTTTAAAAAGTTTAAATTTACACAATGAATTTCAACACTTTTCAAACTCATATTCCAGCCATAGAAAAAGCAACTTTAGGAGGGCTTACCTCTCAATTTCGATTGGCACCTAAAATGCGATTAAATTATTCCCAAGATAAAATAAAAGCCAATGACCCTAGACATGCTGCTGTTCTTGCCCTTTTTTATCCTGATTCTGAAAACGAAACGTGTTTTCTTCTCACGCTAAGAGCAAGTTATAACGGAACACATTCTGCACAGATAAGTTTTCCTGGAGGAAAAGCCGAGAAAACAGATACTAGTTTTAATCATACTGCCAAGCGCGAAACATATGAAGAAGTTGGTATTGAAATGTCAGATATTAAAATTATAAAAGAATTAACGGATGCTTATATTCCACCAAGTAATTTTCTGGTAACTCCTTTCTTAGGTACGCTAGATGTCATTCCTTCTTTTATTACTAATGATGAAGTAGAAGAAATTATTGAGGTCAGACTTTCCGATTTACTGGATGAATCCAATATTACACTTAAAAACATGAGTACTTCTTATATGAAGAATATTGAGATTCCATGTTTTATATTAAATGACCATATAGTCTGGGGAGCAACTGCAATGATATTGAGTGAAATCAAAGATTTACTAAAAGCCTTATAAACTATTATATTTTTGTAGATTTGTTTTCCGCTAATAAGCAAACAAATATGGCTCTATTCAAAAGAAATCCTTTTGGACATATATTATTCCTTAAAAAATGGTTGATACGAATCCTAGGATTCATTTCTCATGGACGTTATAGAAGGTTCAACAATTTACAAATTGAAGGTTCCGAGATTATCCGTGATTTACCTCACAATAACGTTCTATTTGTTTCCAATCATCAGACGTATTTCGCAGATGTTGCAGCTATGTTTCATGTATTCAATTCGTCATTAAAAGGACGTGTAGATTCTATCAAGAATATTGGATATATCTGGAATCCAAAACTGAATGTATACTTTATCGCTGCATCAGAAACAATGAAATCAGGATTATTGCCAAAAATTTTCGCTTATGCAGGATCAATCTCAGTAGAACGAACTTGGCGAAGCGAGGGAAAAGATATTAACCGTCAAGTGAAAATGTCTGATATTTCCAGCATAGGAAAAGCTCTAGAAGATGGTTGGGTGATTACCTTTCCACAAGGAACAACTACCCCTTTCAAGCCAATACGAAGAGGTACAGCTCACATTATTAAAACGTATAAGCCTATTGTCATTCCTATTGTTATCGATGGTTTTAGACGTTCATTTGACAAAAAAGGATTGTCTATTAAAAAAAGAGGGGTCTTACAATCAATGGTGATTAAAAAACCTCTTGAAATAGATTATGAAAATGATACTATTCAAGATATTATTTCGAAAATTGAATTCTCAATTGAACAACATTCTTCTTTTTTAAAAGTAATTCCTGAAGAGGAGTATCAAAAATCAGAAGATGCGCTGAATAAAAAACGAAAGTTTTGGAGTTAATTTATTTGATTTTAACCTAACCAAGCATTCATCATCCATAAAGTTTTTTCTTGTTCAGCAATAAAATCACTCATCATGGAATTCGTTCCTTCATCTGATGCCTCATCAGACTTTTCTAAAATAACACGTTCAATTTTTAATAATTCAGCTAAAGAATTAACTACAAGGTTTACGGCTTCTATATCATTGGAAACATCCTCTGCAACTGGTACTCTTGCTAATTTATTATAATCACTAAAAGTGTGCAACGGGATTCCTTCTAATGTTAATATTCTTTCTGCAATTAAATCCACTTTAACTTGTGCATCCGTATAAAGTTCTTCAAATTTTAAATGTAATTCGAAAAAATTATTTCCTTTTATATTCCAATGCAATCCTCGCAAACTCTGATAATACACTTGAAAATTGGCCAGTAAACCATTCAATTCTACTGCCAAATCTATAGTTTTATTTTTGTCTAATCCTAATATAGTTTTAGTCATTTTTTTACTTTTTTAATGTTAATTTTAATCGTTGTTCAAGTTTATTGAAAATTAAAATTAATTTAACATAAGTATAATTGATAATTTTAATACTTTTATCACAATAATTTATACTTATGACTATTACCCAATTAAAATATGTACTTGCCGTAGCTGAATATCAGAATTTTACAATTGCTTCTGAGCATTGTTTTGTAACGCAACCTACGTTAAGCATGCAGATTCAAAAACTTGAAAACCAACTAGATATAAAGATTTTTAATAGAAGTAAAAAACCTATTCAACTTACAGAAATTGGGAAAAAAATTATTGAACAGGCTAAAATAATCGTAGGTGAAAGCAATAGAATCAGTGATATTGTGGATCAGCAAAAAGGATATATTGGAGGAGAGTTTAAATTGGGTATTATCCCAACGATTACGCCTACTTTATTACCAATGTTTTTAAAGACATTTATTAAAAAATATCCGAAAGTAAATTTGATTATTGAAGAGTTAACAACTGACGATATTATTAAAAAATTAAATGATGGTCATATAGATGCTGCGATTGCGGCTACACCATTGGAAAATGAATCTATAAAAGAACTTGTTATTTATTACGAACCCTTTGTCGGGTTTGTCCCAGAGAACCATCGAATGTATAATAATAAAACATTGAATCCTGAAGACTTAGAATTAGATGATATTCTACTCTTGGAGGATGGTCATTGCTTTAAAGAAAGTGTTATAAATTTATGTAGAGCCTTTAAAAATGATACATCATCACAATTTCATCTTGAGAGTGGTAGTTTTAATACGTTGATAAAACTATCCAAAGAAGGTCTAGGAATGACGCTACTTCCCTATTTACATACGCTAGACTTGAACGAAAAGGATAGAAAGCATTTACGAGAATTCAATTTACCTGCTCCTGCAAGAGAAGTAAGTCTTATTTACCATAAGTCACAATTGAAAATTCAATTAGTGGAATCACTTAAAAATGTTATTGACAGTGTTGTAAGAGGAGAGATTGCTTTTAATGATGTGAGAATTCTAAGTCCACTTCAAGGAAAAAAATAATATTGTATTGAGCACAATGAAAACTATTAATTATAGAAAACAATATTTTAGTGCACTCAATACGATACTCCCTATCTGATTAATACTAAACAGATATCTAGTTCTGGCTTTTCTAGAGTAAACTCTTGAAGCCAAATTTTTAACTCATCAATTTCATCAGGCAATAATCTTTTCAACGCTTTTTCTAATTCTTTGCAAAATAATTTTGAGTCGAAACTTACTTTTTTGAGAACAGTTTTAGTGTACTCGAATATTGCTCTTGCCATTTAATAATAAAATTAGAAGTTTAATATATTTAAAACGAATCAAATCGAATTATAGTATATAAAACTTATAACTTATTTACTTTCCCAATCAATGTTGAAGCTGCTTTTTGTAAATCTACTTGAACAGACTTATAATGAGCTCTTTTATTCTCAACATTTTTATCATTCACTTTAGAAATTAATGTGTCGAAACTTGTAATTGCTTCTTCCACAATTGCTTGAGATTTCTTATTATCTGCTGAAGGATTTACTAGTTCCCATGTGTAACATTCCTCAATAACATCTCCTAAAACGTAATTAATATCTTTCTTTAAATTTTTAACGCTTGCCATAATATATTAGTGTTTATATTTTTTTGCAAATCTACGGATAAATAATCTTATAATAATGCTAAAATTCCAGTTAATGATTCCAAGGTTTTAAACGATTCTTTTGAAGAATCAACTTCCGCTTTTTCGTGTTCCCATGTAGTATGAAAAGGAACGTGAATTGCTTGTGCTCCAACTTCAATAAGAGGTAAAACATCCGACTTTAAAGAGTTTCCTACCATTAGGAACTCTGAAGAATCTATATCCAGAAAGTCAATCAATCTTTTATAATTCGATGTTTTTTTATCACTCAATACTTCAATGTGTTCAAAATATTTCATCAATCCCGATTTTTTCAATTTCCTCTCTTGATCCAATAAGTCTCCTTTTGTAGCAAGAATCAATTTATAATCTTTACTCAAATACTTCAACACTTCTTCTACTCCATCCAATAATTCAATTGGTTTCTCGAGCATTTCTTTACCAAAATTGATAATCTTAGTAATCGCTTCATTCGGAATTTTATGATTGGATAATTTTATGGCCGACTCAATCATTGACAGTACAAAACCTTTAATACCATATCCATACAATTCCAAATTATCTATTTCCATTTTAAACAACTCTTGGTTGATCTTGTTTTCTGTTTCAAATGAAGAAAGTAGTCGAGCAAATTCGTGTTCGACTTCCCGAAAATAAGTTTCGTTTACCCAAAGTGTATCGTCAGCATCAAATGCGATGACTTTAATTTTTTTATACATCAATTATAAATTTATTGTTAAAAATATAAATTTTACATGGAAATATTTGTTTGAGAAAAAAATATTTCTAAATTTGATGTATAATTGACACATATGCAACACTTTATTTCAAATAGTATATCCTCTGCCATTTCGATCCTTCGCAATGTCGGCTTATTTATGTGTATGCATAAGGTACAAAAACAGTTTCTCTATATAAAGAAAAGTTCAAGTCAATTTAAACATCGACAATAAACCAAAAAATTATAAAATTAATTTACAAGGTGCTTTTCTTAACAGAAAAGCACCTTTTTTTTTATCAATTATTTAACATTAAAAATTTAAAACACGTATGAAAACAATGTATTCCATCATTCAATCAGTCATTATCATGAAACATCGCGCCAATCTAATTTTAAAAAGTTACGCTACAACAAGTTCTGAACACATACCCATATATATAACACCATAAAGTCATGAAAAATATTCAATTATTAAATACAAAATCAATAGAACAATTTACTGTTTCGATCAATCAAGTAAATGATCAAAGAGCACTCTTACCACACGTATTATATAAAAAAATGGAAGGCTATACACTTAAATCTGTAGTTCCATTTCATAAAGTTATCACCTCTAAACCGTCACTTCAGAGACTTAATATTTTAAAGAATGCTTTTCTCAATGATGAATTAATCGTAAAAGGTGTTGTTAAAAACTGAATGCAAAAGAATTGTTAATTGCAGTAGAAGTAACTAAAAACATAGAAGATTCAAATGATGTAATCTGCAATGCAATATTCGGATTTGAACTGAAAGAAAAATACTTTGAAAAGGCATCATAATGGAGTTCGTCAGGTTTTATTTCTATTTAAGCCTGACAAATTTATTTTTTTGATAAAACCTTTAAAGATTCTTCGATGTGTTTCTCAGCACCAAATTGGCTATTGAAACTCAATTGAACAATCCCATTAACATCGATGACAAAAGTCATTCTTCCAGGAAGCAAACCAAACATTTTACTTGGAATACCAAACTGTTTTCTTACTTTTCCTTTGGAATCGGAAAGAAGAATGAAAGGTAAATTGTATTTCTTTATGAAATTTTGATGTGATTTTTCACTATCCGAACTTATTCCAACAACTTCTACTCCATGATCTTGAAAATCTTGGTATTGATCTCTAAACGAACAAACTTCCTTGACACATCCAGGAGTAAAATTTTTAGGGTAGAAAAAGACAACCAATGGTTTTTTTCCAATAAAATCTTTTGAAGAAAAGTCATTTCCTTTTTGATTCTTTAAAATAAAATGTGGAGCCTTATCTCCTTCTTCAATTGATTTACTCATCTTTTATATTTTATTCACCTGAATACACCACATAATTTCGCGGAGTTTCATATAGTGTAATTGTTAATTCTAATTCTTGACCTATTTTATCTCGTAATATATTCCATATAACAACTGCAATATTCTCAGCAGTAGGATTTAAAGATTTAAATTCAGTTACTTCAATATTAAGATTTTTATGGTCTAATTTTTCTTCAATTTCAATTTTAATCAGGTCTTTTAAAACCTTCATATCCATTACAAACCCTGTTATAGGATCAACCGCCCCTTTAACAGCAACAATCAATTCATAATTATGACCATGGAAATGAGGATTCGCACATTTACCAAAAACTTCATTATTCATCTTATCATCCCATTCAGGATTAAACAATCGATGAGCTGCATTAAAATGTGCTTTTCTATATACGGTAACAACTGCCATTATTTATTTATTTATAAAATTATAATATTTGTCAAAAATAATTCGAAACCAAGCAGTATATTTTGATTCATCCATTTCCATATCAACTTTTACTTCTTCGAGACTCATCCACTTATAACTTTCAACTTCTTCAGGATTTACTTCAGGAACACCATTAAATTTTCCAATCATCACGTGATCTAACTCATGCTCTGTCAATCCATTGTCAAATGGAGCCTTGTATATAAATGAGAATACTTCTGAGAGTTCACATGAAAACCCCATTTCTTCTTGCAATCTGCGCTTTCCTGCTTCAATATTAGATTCTCCATCTCGCTGATGACTGCAACAAGTATTCGTCCATTGTAACGGAGAATGGTACTTATCCGCAGCACGCTGTTGCAATAATAACTCCCCAGAATCATTAAAAGAAAATACCGAAAATGCGCGATGTAATAACGCTTTCTCATGCGCTTCCATCTTTGGCATGAGACCTATCTGAGTATCATTCTCATCAACTAATATTACTTGTTCTTCTATCATTTCTTATTATAAGTTACAAATATAGAAAAAGCATTACAATTGTTATTATTACTGATTGATAATGTATCTTTTGCAGCCGATTATAAATTTATAATAATATCTAATTAGGCATTGGCTAAACATGCTTATTACTAATGTCACCTCAAGCACAGTCGAGAGGTTATTTACACACCCTAAAACAGCGTAATAAATTTAGAATTATTTGATAAAGCCAGAATTTATAACTAAAAAAATACTCTAATACTGAATATTAGCTACTGCAAGACATTAGAAAGGAAACAGTGATTCACGAGTACCCATAAGTTTGATGTAAAAAAATGAAGGCAGAAGTTATCTAATAAACTACTCTAATTAAATGGTGTCTAAATCAATTTTTACAGATTTAAGTTGATTCTTACCATTTATAGAAACCGTCCAAACCATATATGCAAAACCATCCAAAATTTCTAATTGTGGCATCCCTGTACTTCTACCTGAATTAATTTCTGAAATCGTAATTTCTTTAGAAACCATACCGTTTTTAGTAACTTTCTTACATCGTAAATAAGCACTCATATCATCAGTTTCCATATAACTTACCAAAACCTCATTATCATTTACAAAAGCAACATCTACTCTTCCAATAGCGTCTACATCATTTAAAACGATAGGCTCTGTAAAAGTTGAACCTGACAAAAAAGAAACTTTCACTTTAGGATTTCCCTCTGCGGCTGTGAACCAAGCTATTGTAGTATTTATTCTATTTGAAACGACTTTTGGCCCATTTACAGGGCAACCATTTATTTCCCAATTATCATTATAAACAACAACTGGATGTGTCCATTCGTTATTAAGTTTTTGAGAGAAATAAATATCTCTAATTTCTTTATTACTCCTATCTCTATAAACAATCATTGGCCCATTCTGTGTCATAGTAATAGAAGTCTGACAGCAATCACAAGTTTTACTATCCAATTCAGTTTCGTTAGAAATAATCCCATCTTTAGAAACTTCTGCTGTTCTAATTGTCATTGCTTTATGATGACTTTCTTTCATTTCCTTCACTGTATTTCTACCGTCCAACCAAGTAATTAAAAAGCCGTCGTTTTCATTGGGAATTACACTTACAAAACCATGCTCTGCTTCCATTCCGTCAGTATTCAATAAAAAATTCTCTTTGATAATTTCTCCATTCAGTTTTCGAAGATTCAAAACTACATCATAGGTATAAGTTCCCATTGCAGATTTTCGTAAATGACTCGTTAATAATACATCTCCATTTGTAGCATTTGCCGGGAAATCTGCCCAATTTACAAACCAATCTTCACCAGATGTTATTGTTGTTGGTTTTTTCCAAGAATCATTTTCTAACTGACTATATAACAAGGTCGCCTCTTTTCCTCTAATAGAACTTATCCAAGAAAGTGATAACTTTCCGTCTTGCGCTGCTAGGTATGGCTCTGCATTATTAATTCCATAATCAAAAGGAATATCAGTAATTACCAACTCTTTTTTTGAGCAACTTGTAAGTACAACTACTCCTAAAATCAATATACTTAATTTCTTCATTTGATGTTTATTAATTTGTCTATCATTTTTTTTGAATTCCATTCAACAGCCCCAATAATTTCATCCGCTTTTACACCTTTTTCATTATAAATAAATGTAGTTGGCAAGGCATAAATACCTAATGAGGTATTTGACTTTGTAGATTTTAAAAAGATAAAGTCATAATTTGTTTTCTTTTTGAATTCTGATATCTGCGCTTGAGATTCATCAGAAATCAAAAGAAAAATATAGTTGTCTTTTGCCAATTTTTTTTGTGCTTCTGATAAATCTGGCATTTCCTTTTTACAAGGTGCACACCAAGTTGCCCAAAAATTAACCAACACCTTTTTCCCAACAAACAGAGACATATCTAGAGATTCTCCATTTAAATCTACAATATTAGAGATGCTCTCCAGTGTTTCTGTTTTTTTCTGAGAGTTCACTTTTTCTGCTTTTTTACATGCAAAAAATAATAGAAGAGCGAAGAAAAATATTAGTTTTTTCATAATTCAAAATTAATGAGTATAAATTAATTAATTGCATATTTTGTAATTAAGATACTTACGCTTTTATCAGTCTGAAATTTAAAAACAATAGAATAAATCGTACATTTGCACCTCAAATTTTGTAGATGAGTTTTTTAGAAGAATTAAAGCGCAGAAGAACTTTTGGGATTATTTCACATCCTGATGCAGGGAAAACAACATTGACTGAAAAGTTATTGCTTTTTGGTGGTGCAATTAAAGAAGCAGGAGCCGTTAAAAATAATAAAATCAAGAAAGGTGCAACTTCTGATTTTATGGAGATTGAGCGTCAGAGAGGAATTTCTGTAGCAACTTCTGTACTGGCATTTATCTATAAAGACAAAAAAATAAATATTCTTGACACTCCTGGACACAAGGATTTTGCCGAAGATACTTTTCGAACTTTAACAGCTGTAGATAGTGTTATTGTTGTTATTGATGTCGCAAAGGGTGTTGAAGAAATGACCGAAAAACTAGTGGAAGTATGTAGGATGCGTAACATTCCTATCATTGTTTTCATTAACAAAATGGATAGAGAAGGTAAAGATGCATTTGATTTACTAGATGAAGTAGAGCAAAAATTGAAGTTGAAAGTATGCCCTTTGAGTTTTCCTATTGGAATGGGATATGACTTTAAAGGAATCTATAATTTATGGGAAGATAAATTAAATTTATTCTCAGGTGACAATAAGCAGTCCATTTCAAAAGGAATTGAATTCAGCGATTTGGAGAATCCTGAATTGGACGAAATTCTAGGTAAAAAAGCGGCAGATACTCTGCGTGAAGAACTGGAAGTGGTAAGAGAAATCTATCCTAAATTTGATAAAAATGATTATCTGAACGGTTCGCTCCAGCCTGTATTTTTTGGTTCAGCGTTGAATAATTTTGGCGTAAAAGAATTACTGGATTGTTTCACTGAAATTGCTCCTATTCCACAACCAAAAATGGCTGAAGAGCGATTGGTCGATTCCAAAGAAAAAGATTTAACAGGGTTTGTCTTTAAAATCCATGCCAATATGGACCCTAAACATAGAGATCGATTGGCGTTTATAAAAATCGTGTCTGGAACTTTTAAAAGAAACGCTCCTTATTTACACGTGAGAAATGGAAAGAAAATGAAATTTTCAAGTCCAAATGCGTTTTTTGCTGAGAAAAAAGAAATCGTAGACGAATCTTTTCCAGGAGATATTGTTGGATTGCATGATACAGGGAATTTTAAAATTGGAGATACTTTAACAGAAGGTGAAAATTTAAATTTTAAAGGAATCCCAAGTTTCTCTCCTGAGCATTTCCGTTATGTAAACAATGCCGACCCTATGAAATCTAAACAATTAAAAAAAGGTCTTGACCAGTTGATGGATGAAGGTGTTGCACAATTGTTTACATTAGAATTGAATGGTAGAAAAGTAATTGGAACTGTTGGCGCACTTCAATACGAAGTGATTCAATACCGTCTTGAGCATGAATATGGTGCAAAATGTACCTATGAAAATTTACCAATGCACAAAGTATGTTGGGTGCAACCAAAAGATTCTAAAAATGATGAATTCAAGGAATTTAAGCGTGTAAAACAACGTTATCTTGCTAAAGATAAGCAAGGCCGATTAGTTTTCTTAGCAGATTCTGCATTTACTATACAGATGACGCAAAGTAAATATCCAAGCGTGAAGTTACATTTCACTAGCGAATTTGAATAAAAATCTGCTTTCTTTATGGTATGATTTAAGTTTCTTGCCCATTTTATAAATTGATTTACGGCTCTTTACGGACGATATGCGTCAAATATTTTAATGACATTCCATTTTTTTTAATTCAATTTGAAGTTTTCTCAAGGCATTGGTTGTTTCTTTAGACAATATTAAAACCTTTTCTTAATATCTTTCTATAGGTTGACTGACAAATTTATCGTCATTAGAATACCTTACATACTGAATTGATACATCTTCATTGTTAACATATACAAAGCCTTCCGGTAGTTGTGCGCAGATATCAAGAGTGAAAAACAAAATAAAAAGATATAATAATGTTCGTTCCATAAGCACTAAAATAAGAAAAACATATAAAATTACATTTATTCAAAAAATGGCATTATATTTGCAGATAGTAAATTATAATAATTAAAACACAATAACATGAGTCAAGGAACAGTAAAATTTTTCAACGATGCCAAAGGATTTGGTTTCATCACTGAAGAAGGTTCAAACAAAGAACATTTTGTTCACATTTCTGGAGTAATCGACGAAATTCGCGAAGGTGATACAGTTGAATTTGAACTTCAAGAAGGTAAAAAGGGATTAAACGCAGTAAATGTAAAAGTAATTTAATATATACTTCTCCTAATTTTTTACAAAAGCCCATCATTAATGATGGGCTTTTTTTGTGACCTTTTTTATATATGATTTAAAAATCTTATAAATTTATAAGCGTTTTTTTTTGCTTTTGACTACATTTGCATCGATGCAGAATAAGGTAAATATAAAGAATAAAAAAGCACGTTTCGAATATGAAATTCTTGACAAATATGTTGCTGGAATAAAGTTAAGCGGAACGGAAATAAAAAGTATCCGACTTAGCAAAGCTAGAATTACCGAAAGTTTCTGTGAGTTTAACGAAAATGGAGAACTATTTGTAATAAACATGTCTATAGAAGAGTATATGCATGGAAGCCATTACAATCACAAACCTAAAAGTGCTCGAAAACTTCTTTTAAACAAACGAGAACTTAAAAAATTAGAAAAAGAAATTCAAAATGTAGGTCTGACTATTATTCCATTAAAACTTTTTATGACCGATAAAGGTTGGGCGAAATTGGAAATTGCGCTCTGTAAAGGAAAAAAATTATATGACAAACGTGAAACGATGAAAGATCGAGATAACAAGCGTGATTTAGCAAGGATTAAAAAAGATTTTTAATGAGTGTTTCTGTGTTTTTCAATTTAATACGATGGAAAAACCTTGTACTTATTGCTTTGATGCAATTTTATACTGAATATTTTTTGTTGTCCAATTTTGGTTTTGAAACTACTCTTTCCAATTCCTTACTCTATTTATTGATAATCTCAACTTTTCTAATTACTGCTTCAGGATATATTATCAACGACATTATAGACGTAAAAGGAGACGTAATTAACAAACCAAACAAAGTCATTATCACAAAGAATATTTCTATTGCGAACGCTTTAAAATTATATAGAATAGGTGCTTTTCTAGGAATAATAATAGGAAGTTATATTGCTTTCAAAATCCAAAAACCCTTCTATTCATTTTATTTTGTTGGAATTTTAGCACTACTCTATTTTTATTCTAAATATTTAAAAGGTAAAATGTTGATTGGTAACTTTGTGGTCTCGATTCTACTTGCGTTTAGTATGATTGTTGTTTTACTCTTTGATTTTCCGTCAAGTTTAAATTCGCTTCAATCTGATCTATATCTCAAAATTCAGTCGGTAATTATTATGTATTCAGTATTTGCTTTCTTACTAAACTTTATCCGTGAAATTATAAAAGATATAGAAGATGTGGATGGTGATTACAATCAGAATTATAGAACTCTTCCAATTATAATTGGCAAGAAGAGAACTAGAAACATTGCTATTTCAATTACTCTATTCACACTATTTTTACTGTTGGTCGTTACTTTTAATTTAGTAGATATCTTAACAATAACTTTCTCATATATTATAGTACTCATTGTAATTCCTCTCATCTATTTCACCTATAAATTATGGAGTGCTGAAACATTAAAAAGTTACAACCACTTGAGTAAAGTACTGAAAATTATTATTTTACTTGGAATAATTTCAATTCCTCTAATTTCAATTTATATCAAAAATGCTTTCAACTAAATTAAAAAATTATTCAATAATCCTGGCTTCTGGATCACCTAGAAGACAGCAATTCTTAAAAGATTTAGGAATTGATTATACCATTAAATTACGTGAGGTTGAAGAAATCTATCCTTCTACTTTAAAAGGTGTCGAAATTACTGATTACTTAGCAGAATTAAAATCAAGTAGTTTTGATGATTTGAAAAAAAACGAAATATTAATTACTTCAGATACGATTGTTTGGCTTGAAAACAAAGCAATTGGAAAACCAAAAGATAGAAAAGATGCGATAAACATATTAAAATCAATCTCTGGAAAAAAGCATGAAGTGATGACTTCTATTTGTTTAAAAACTATAGATTCAATAAAAATAGTAAATGATATTACTCAAGTATATTTTAAAATACTGACTCAAGAAGAGATTGAGTATTACTTAGATACATTCGAGCCTTATGATAAGGCTGGAGCCTACGGAATACAAGATTGGATAGGCTATATAGGAGTTGAAAAGATTGAAGGTAGTTTTTTCAATGTTATGGGTTTACCTGTTCATAAGTTGTATACAGAATTGTTAAAATTTTAGATTCAATTAGAACTCAAATAATTATTTTTGCTAATAACAACATTAACTAGTCAAATGAAAAAATACACTTTTACAGAAAAAAAAGACACAAGATCAGGATTTGGAGATGGTCTTACGGAATTAGGAAGAACCAATCCAAATGTAGTTGCTTTATGTGCTGATTTAATTGGGTCACTTAAAATGCAAGATTTTATCGATGAAAATCCTGAGCGCTTTTTTCAGATTGGAATTGCAGAAGCCAATATGATGGGAATTGCTGCTGGACTGACCATAGGAGGGAAAATTCCATTTACAGGAACATTTGCCAATTTCTCAACAGGAAGAGTTTATGATCAGATACGTCAATCGATTGCATATTCGGATAAAAATGTAAAAATTTGTGCTTCACATGCAGGATTGACACTTGGTGAAGATGGAGCAACACATCAAATATTGGAAGACATTGGATTGATGAAGATGCTTCCTGGAATGACTGTAATCAATACGTGTGATTATAACCAGACCAAAGCAGCAACTATTGCAATTGCAGAACACGAAGGTCCTGTTTACCTACGTTTCGGAAGACCGAAAGTTCCTGTTTTCATGCCAGCAAATGAGAAATTTGTGATCGGAAAAGCAATCCAATTAACAGAAGGTACGGATGTAACTATAGTTGCTACCGGACATTTAGTATGGGAAGCATTGCAAGCATCTGAACAATTGGAAGCAATGGGAATAAGTGCGGAAGTAATTAATATTCATACAATTAAACCATTGGATGAAGAAGCAATTATAAAATCAGTTGCTAAGACTGGATGTGTCGTTACTGCCGAGGAACATAATAAATATGGTGGTCTAGGAGAAAGTATCGCAAGAACATTATCCTTAAACAATCCAACTCCTCAAGAGTTTGTAGCTGTCAATGATAGTTTCGGAGAATCTGGAACTCCAGAGCAATTGATGGAAAAGTATGGATTAAATGCTGCGTCAGTAGTAAAGGCTGCTATAAAAGTAATCAAAAGAAAATAAGTTGACACAGTTTACGTTAATTTACTATAAATCTTAAATTAATAAAATTATGAAAAATATTTTTTTAGCAATTGCAATTATATGTGGTAGTTGTTTAACTAGTAATGCACAGTTTGGAATAAAAGGTGGTTTAAACTATAGTTCTAATGGAGATTTTAAAGAAATTAGTCAAGACATTAAATCAGATGGAAAAACTGGGTATCATTTAGGAATTGTGTATCAAACTGAAGGTGATGGCTTTTACTTAAGACCAGAGTTAGTCTATACTTCAACTAAAAGTGAGTATCTTAATAAAGGTAAATTTACAATGAATAAAATAGATGTGCCGATATTATTGGGATATCACATATTTAAACCTATAAGTATTTTTGCAGGCCCTTCACTTCAATATATTTTAGATACTGATTTTGATTTAAAAGGGTTTAATTTAAATGATGTCGAAAATGATTTTACTGTTGGAGTTCAATTTGGTGCGGCAGTTCAACTTGGAGAGAAACTTTCTGTTGATTTAAGATATGAAAAAGGGTTGTCTGAAAATTTAGCGAATTCTGCAGGCATTGATAAAGTTGATACAAGACCTACACAATTAATAATAGGTCTGGCACTGAAACTTTAAATAAAAAATCATCTATTTAAACAAAAAATCCTGTAATTTCTTACAGGATTTTTTTGTTTAAACTTATATTACTTTAACTATCTGAATCTAAGTAATCTGGTATCCCATCTCCATCAGTATCATCATTGGTTGGGTCACCATCATCATTAGGATCTTCATTTTTTGTTAATATTCCATCATTATCATCATCAGAATCAACAAAATTAGAAAGGGAATCTGAATCTGTATCATCATTAGTCACTTCACCATCATTATCAATATCTTCATCATTTGATGATACACCATCATTATCATGATCCGCTGCAGATGCAAAATGTAAATCTATTTTAAATACCAAAGGAGAGTTTGCTGGAATCAATAATTGAGGAGAATTTCTATATCCTAGTCCTGAAGGAAAAAACAAAAAACCTTTACCCGTATCACTAAAATAAAGCGGTTCATTTTGTTGTGAAGTGTTTATTCCGCCTCTAAAATTGGTAAAGCCATGTGACCATCCAGCGACAACTTGCAATAAATTAATCCATGGATTACCAACTGAAATACTTGGTCGATCGTCAAATACTGTACCATCCAATAATTCACCACGATAGGTTGTTAATATATCATCGAACTTAGAAGGTGTATACCCTGTACCCTCTTCTAAAACCATATAATATAATTTATAACTGATTGTGTTT
>JAWUWX010000038.1:0-47870 GCA_034111625.1 Flavobacteriaceae bacterium
GATTTAGAAATTGTAAACCTTTTAGGTCAGACAATTCTTAAAAAGACTGAAAATAATACAAATCAACTTGTGTTATCATTGGATAGTAAACCAGGACTTTATTTCGCTAAAGTAACTACTGATAAAGGCAGTAGAGCTACCATACGATTTAGTTTAGAATAGTAAAAAATAATTTTAATAGTTAATTATTTACTTTTAATCTTCCTCAGTAAGACTAAAAAACTCATTTACTGGAATGCCAAAGACTTGCGAAAGTTTCAGAGCCAATACCGTCGAAGGGACATATCTGTTTTTTTCAATCGAATTGATCGTCTGTCTCGAGACTCCTATTTTTTTTGCTAATTCCTCCTGAGTGATATCCAGAATGGCACGTTGAACTTTAACTATATTTTTCATTAACTAGCTCTTTTTAGAGTATGGAAGAATAGTAGTTGAATCATCAACATAAAAATAAGGATTTGGAAATCTCCTAAATCTTTTAATACTTCTCCTCCAGAATTTACCACTGATGAAACACTATAATCCACATAAGGCATTATAAGGGTATATAAAACACCAGAAATAAATGCTATAGAGTAAGATTTAGACCTTAAAGCAGCAGTCATTTCATCTTCAATTTTATCTTTAGAAATTGAAATTAGGAGCATTCCGATTAATATTCCTTTTTTTGATATTTCTGTTATCAGTTCATTGGTTTCAGACATGAATACGATACTGATTAATCCTAAAAATGAGAGGATTAAAATGGCCATTCCTATAGTTTTAAATCGATTTGGTAATTGATATTTGCTTAATTCATTGATTTGGTTTCGTTCATATTCTATGATATTACTTGTTTTCATATGATAATTATTTAAATAAGTTAATTTGTCTTTTAGTATTAAATACTTTACTATATGGCAAACATACTTTACATTTATGAATTCACCAAGCTTTTTATATGATTTCAGGAATACTATAGGTTATCAAGGTTGTTTCACTTTATTTACGTGTGCATAGCCATGTGCTCGATTTGATTGAGTATAGTTTCAATATTATAAAAAACCATTGTTTATTTCTTTAGGCTTTAAGTAAAGAAGTAATAATTTTTCAAATGAACAATCAATATAAATAAACGCACGTAACATTGTGAATCAATGGTGTCAACTATTCTATATCATTCTGAGCTTGCGTAACATCACGAAATGTCGGTGAATTCTCGGTAATGCTGCCTGCACCCTTTTTATTAATTTTGAAAGTAACATCCTTTGTTGTGGTAAATAACAGTACAGATGAAAAAGACTTTATGAGATGTGATTTCAAGATCACAAATGCCTCATCTAATGTAAGTTCGTCTTCCTCATCCTCAGTCTCTCTAGATCTGTAGCGCAATTTCACTAAGACCTTAAAGCCATCTTTAGAATAGATTGGTCTGAGGAATATATTTCTCAAGTTAGGCTTACCAATGGTCTTTGCCATGGTTAACTTGGCAAAGCGACCTTCTTGGACACTTTCTTTTACCTGCTCCCAGAAAAGAACAAACACATCTTGGTACGGCATAAACTATAGATTTATGATGAAGTATTTTGATGTGTCAAAAGTAACACTAATAATTCAATTGATAAACTCGAATCTAACTTCATAACTCAAGTTGACGTTTATTCTTAATTTGCTTAAAGGACTTTGTGGTTTTAAAAAACTAACTTCGCTTACATGTGCTGAATTAGTTTCAGTATCATACGATATAGTTCATTATAACAAACTATATCTTAATCATTATACGCTAACCTATTATACTATGAAAATTACAAATAGAGGATTATGAGCAACAAATTACTTTTTTTGACAGGAATACTTGGAGTGTCATTTTTTGGCTTAGCTTCCTTTTTGGGTGGTTTTCACTTTGACGACTATGACCCAATATCACAATATATTAGTGAAACAATGGCCGTTGGTACTCCATACGGAAAAGTACTGAGGTTTTTTGGATATATACCAAGTGGAATTCTATTAACAATATTTGGTTTCAGTGCATTTAAAAAGTTTCCTAAATCTAATCTAACTAAAATTGGGTTTTGGGGACTTGGAATTTTTTATGGCATTGCAACTATAGTTGTTGGAATATTTCCTTGTGACAAAGGCTGTAATAATGAGTTTGCTGACCCAAGTATTTCGCAAATAATTCATAATTTTACGGGATTATTGACATATATGTTTGTTCCAATCAGTATTATAATTATTGGTGTAGGATTACGGAAATCAAAGAATTATCAAGTACTTTCAAAAATTGGAATCATTGGCGGATTATTTTGTTTTGTGTTTGTAGGTTTACTGTCTGACCCTTTAACCAATTACGCAGGCTTATTTCAGCGAATTATTGAAGGAATATTTATTATCTGGATTATTTCTTGTTCTATTTACATTAAAAGAGGTGCCAATTCTGAAAAGAGTGCTTACTGAAAATTACTCGAACTGATGTTTATACTTAATTTGTTCACTTGACTTTGTAGTTTTAAAGACTAACTTTGCTTATGATGTGAAGTAGTTCAAATGTTTTGAACTTGTTTCAGTATTAAAACTAAACATATCTTAATCATTGTTATGAATTATTAAATTAAAAGTAGAATAAGTTTATTATTATAATACATAATTATTGAGAAGAAAAGCATCCATATAGAGCAAGTAAAAACAATTTATTAAAGCCAATTATTAAACGAAATGAAAAAAACTGAAGTTAATATTAAACAAATTGTAAGAGATACTGTTTTTATCTTTATTGGTATTGTTTCTGCTGGTTTTGGGCTAATCGGATTTTTGCTTCCTAATTCATTTATTGATGGTGGTGTAACCGGGATTTCTCTGTTAACAACTGAAATAACCGGTGTTTCATTATCTATCCTTATAGTAATTTTTAATTTACCCTTTCTTATTCTTGGATTCTCGCAAATTGGAAAACAATTTGCTTTTAAAAGTATTGCAGCTATCATAGGACTTGCGTTAGTTATTCACTTCATTCCTTATCCTATAATTACTACAGATAAATTACTTGTAGCAGTTTTTGGAGGATTCTTCTTAGGATCAGGAATAGGAATGTCTATTCGAGGTGGAGCAGTATTAGATGGGACTGAAGTATTAGCAATTTATTTGAGTAAAAATACAGGAATGACAATTGGTGATATAATATTTATTTTCAACATAATCATATTCTCATTCGGGGCATATATCTTATCAATAGAAATTGCTCTGTATGCTATTCTAACATATCTAGTTGCTTCAAAAACTATAGATTTTGTTGTTCATGGAGTTGACGAATACACAGGAATAACAATTATTTCAGATAATAGTGAAGAAATAAGGTCAATGATTACCGATAAATTAGGAAGAGGTGTTACCATTTATTTGGGTAAGGGAGGTTATAGAAAAAAGGGTGATGGTTTAAAGCAAGTAGACATTGTTTATACTGTTATTACAAGACTTGAAATTGCAAGACTTAGAGCAGAAATTGACAAAATTGACTCTAAAGCATTTATTATTATGAATAGTATAAAAGACACAAAAGGAGGAATTATAAAGAAACGTCCATTAGAAAAATAAATCAGTGCTACACAACAACTGCTATAATTTATTGTGATAGAATTTTCTATCGAAAATTCATGCTTTTAAACCAGAACTTGGCTATCGCAGAATAGTCCTCGCTCAATTTCTTTGAGTATCTTTGCAATCTATAAAAAGAAATGAATGTCTCAATATCCTAAAAAAGAACTTGCTCAACATGTAATTGCGACTTGTGTGTCGCATTCTATTGAGCATATTGTGATTTCTCCAGGTTCTCGAAATGCTCCTTTAACCATTGGTTTTTCCAATCATCCATCAGTAAAAACCTATAGTATTGTGGATGAGCGTTGTGCAGCATTTGTAGCCTTAGGAATTGCTCAACAATTGAATAAGCCTGTTGCAATTGTATGTACTTCAGGATCGGCATTGTTGAATTATTATCCAGCAATTGCAGAGGCCTTTTATAGTGATATTCCATTGGTTGTGATATCAGCTGATAGACCTTCTCATTTAGTTGATAAAGGTGATGGTCAGACAATACGTCAACAAGATGTGTTTGAAAATCATATTCTGTTTTCTGCCAATCTTACAGATAACGAGGGTCTGAAAGAAGAAAATCTAAATTTATTGAATTATACATTGACCGTAGCAACCTTTGAAAAAGGACCTGTGCATATCAATGTTCCTATGGACGAACCGCTATATGAAATTGTTGATGAGATAATTACCTTTGATAAAGTTGATAATCAAATAGAGGAACAACCTATTGATGTTGAAGAATTGCAAACCTATGCAGATATCTGGAATCAATCTTCTAAGAAAATGGTACTTGTCGGTTCTAATTTTCCTAGCGAATTATTACAAATTCAATTGGATAAAATAATTCAAGATGAATCGGTTATTGTATTGACAGAAACAACTTCCAATATTCATAACGCACAGTTTATCAATAGTATTGATAAGGTTATTTTTCCATTGACAGATGAAGAATTAGAGGTATTACAACCTGACATTGTGTTGACTCTTGGAGGAATGATTATTTCTAAAAAAATAAAACAATATTTACGAAAAAACCAGCCAAAGCATCATTGGCATATAGATTCACAGAAAGCATTTGACACGTATTTTTGTCTAGAGAAGCATTTTGATATTTCTCCAGAATTATTTTTTAGTCAGTTTTTCTTTTTGACAAAAGAGAAAACGAGTGACTACAGAAAGCATTGGTTGGAAGTTAAAGAAGTAAGATCTAGGAAACATAAAGACTATTTAAATGCATGTAATTATTCGGATTTAAAAGTATTTGAAACAGTTTTAGAATCTATTCCTGAGAATGTACAATTGCAATTGGGTAATAGTTCGATTATAAGATATGCACAGTTATTTGACCTTAAGAAGTCTTTAAAAGTGTTCTGTAATCGCGGAACGAGTGGAATTGATGGAAGCACAAGTACCGCAATCGGCGCTTCGTTATTTATCGAAAATCAGACGGTTTTTATTTCTGGAGACGTGAGTTTTTTCTATGACAGCAATGCTTTATGGAATCAATACATTCGAAAAGACTTTAGAATTATATTGATAAATAATAATGGAGGAGGAATTTTCAAGGTCATTCCTGGACCCAAAGAATCCAATGTATTAGAATATTTTGAAACGCCTCATGGATTGACTGCGGAACATTTATGTAAAATGTATGGACTAGAATATCAATCTGTTGCTAGTATCAACCAATTAAATGTATCTTTGCCTGATTTTTATACAGAAACGGATAAACCGAAGTTGATAGAAATTTTTACACCAAGTGATGAAAACGATGGTGTCTTGAAAAAGTATTTTAAAGCATTGAAAGAATAATAATATGAATTACGAAGTAGGAGATAAGGTAGATTTAATTATTGGGAGACAATCAAAATTAGGATTTACAGTCTTGATTGATAAAGAAGAAGAAGGGTTATTGTATACGAACGAATTGTATGTAAAAATTGCCGAAGATGATGAAGTTATAGGATATATCAAGAAAATCCGTGAAGATGGAGGAATAGATGTGAGTTTACAACCTATTGGATTTAAAAAGACATTGGTAGAAAATGAAATAAAAATCCTAAACGCTTTAAAAAAGACTGAAGAAGGGTTTATTCCATTACATGATAAGAGTTCTCCTGACGATATTAAATACCAACTCAACATGAGTAAGAAAGCCTTTAAAAGCGCTATTGGTGGTCTTTATAGATTGAAACTCCTTATTATAGAAGAAGCAGGTATCCGAATCATAAAAAGAGATTATTAATTCATTTTTTTAGCAACGCGCTCCACATTCTGATAAAATCGCTCTGCATTATCTGGGCTGTTTTTAATTTTCATATAACCCTCTTTATAGGCTTCTATAGCACGCTTGTAACTTCCTTTCATTTCAAAACTTAATCCGATATAATAATCTCCCAAATGAGATTTTGGAGACAATCTAGCAATCATCTCCCCAAAGTCACGTAGATAATCGCCGTTCTCTTTATCGATAATAATGGATTCTATCGCATAAACATCTATTTCTCTAAGACTTGGGTTTGTTCCAAATAAAAATTCAGAATCTACATATTTATTTTCAAGATACGCAATTGCGTCCTGAGGAGATAAATCTTTAATCTTTGTGTTAAATTCTTGTTTGGAAATTGAAGAATAAATTTTAAATATAAATGCCAATGCCCTTGGAATAGCTTGACCTATTGAAGAAATTGAAGTGGACCCTGAAAGGTCGTCATATTTATAATTGAATTTTTCGTTCTTGATTGAAGCTAATTGTGAATTGGTTGCTGCAATTCCTTTTGCTCTCTTTTCTGAAATATAATCTCCACCATTAAGATAGTAATAGTATGAGTTCTTACTCACATTTTGTGCGTTGCTTACAAGTAAGGATGACATATCAGGTGCGTAATTGGGATTGATATTGATAAATGCATTGAATCCAGGACTATCTTCAATAAAGAAATAGTTCGTAAAATTGGCAGTTAATGTATTTCCTACAATAGTTCTGAAGGGAGAAACGCGGTAATTTTCTTTCAAATAAGCAAGAACTTCACTTCTAATAAACCGGTAAAAAGATTCACTTTTTCCGGTAGGATAACTTGTGTTTTTGTCAAATGCGCAATCCCTATAACGTATATCATTATAATTCTGATTTATTCCAATGATTATTTGTTCTGGCGCTTTGTCTTTTTGTGCAAATAAAATTGCATTTCCCACATACACATCAAATAAGTATTCAGCGTCAAGTACAACCGTAAGAGGATATTGTCTTTCAGTATCTTCATTGTAAGATGCAGGTAGATAAATACGAACCTCTCTTTTTTCATCTAGTTCGTAGGAATCTATCGTATGATTGATGATTTGTTGTGAGAATAATGAAATACTTAAAAATAGATGTAAAACAATCGTGATTTTTTTCATAGGTATCATTTTTTGTTATCAAATCGAATTTGAAATCGAAAATTAAATGTACATAAAATTATGTATTTTTGAGGTATCTTAAATAGTTAATATGTTAGAAAATGATTTTTTTAAAGCTGTAAGTACTACTATTTTTAATTTATTTAAAAACGAACTTCCAGCCAATGTTATTTATCATAATTTCAATCATACTTTAAACGTTGTGAATGCTACAGACGAAATTGCTGTTGCTGAAGGTGTTTCAGAGAGCGATAGAGAAGTGTTATTATTGGCTGCATGGTTTCATGATGTTGGGTTTATCAAAGGAGTAAAAAGACATGAAGAAGTAGGTAAGAAAATCGCTCGTACATACTTAACCAATATAAAATACTCAGAAGATAAAATAGTGCAAGTATTGGCTTGTATAGATGCTACTAAAATGCCTCAAAAACCCATCAATAAGTTGGGTGGAATTTTATGTGATGCGGATTTATTTCATTTAGGAACTGAAGAATTTAATAATATATCTAGTCTGTTGCGTTCAGAAATGGAAGTGCTATGTGGAGAAGAATATACAGATATTGAATGGCTTGAAAAGAATGAGAAATTTTTAAGTGAACACACCTATAAAACAGATTATGCTTTTCAGAAACTGAATCTACAGAAAACGTCTAATTGGCTTAAAATTCAAAAAGATTTGAAAAAATTAATTTTGAAAAAGAGTGAACAAGATGTAAAAGATTTATTAAAACTTGAAGAAGTTAAACGTAAAGAATTAAAAGATAACAGACCAGATAGAGGAATAGAAACGATGTATCGCGTTACACTTAAGAATCACATAAAGCTGAGTGATATTGCAGATACTAAGGCGAACATATTACTTTCTGTGAGTGCTATTATAATGTCAATCGCGCTCTCTACCTTATTTCCAAAACTTGATAAACCGGACAATTATTACTTGATATATCCTACAATGTTGTTTCTATTAATGTCAGTTGTTACAATGATATTTTCAATATTATCTACACGTCCTAAGGTTACTTCAGGCAAGTTCTCAAGTGAAGATGTTAAAAATAAAAAAGTAAATTTATTGTTCTTTGGAAACTTCCATAAAATGCCGTTAAAAGAATTTCAAGATGGTATGGAGCAAGTCATGAATGATCGTGACTATTTATACAAATCATTGATGAAAGATTTGTATTTTTTAGGAAAAGTACTTGATAAAAAATATAAATTATTGAGAGTAGCCTATAATATATTTATGGTAGGAATTATACTTTCCTTACTTTCATTTGTAATTGCTTTTGTATTGATGAAAAATTCAGGAATTGTTGTCTAGCCTAATTTAGATTTTCACTTTTAATAACACTCATTAATTCATCCATAGTGATTTTTTCTTGAGGATTATTATGGTAATTTACACTAACACGTAATGCTTTCAGTCCTGTAATTCCTTGTAAATCTTCAAGTTCTAAAATTTCAATAGCATCCAATAGATAATTTTTCGACTGTAAGTATTTAATATACTTCATATATTCAACCGCATCTTTATCTTGCGAATAAACGATGGCAATTTTTCCAGGAATTGTTATTCGTTCAGTAGTACCTTTAACATGAGCCTTGTCAATTCGTTTTTTAATAATTTCATAACGAATATTGTAAGCACCATCTACGTCAAACTGCTTTTCGTCCATTCGGAATCTAATAGCCATAGGATTGCTATGAACTAGGATCAACGACGCAACACGCAATTCATGCTTCATTTTGTCGATTTGCTCATATGCAATACTTTCCATTTCGCACATCAATCTTAGTTGCCACAAACGAAGGTTGTATAAATAGACTTCGTTGTATGATTTGCTTTTGACCAATGATTCTCCGATATACATATTGTATTCAACACCATCAGTTTTATATCGTTCAAAATAATGAGGATACATGGCTTGAGCTTCTTCTTGTTTTTTATCTATAAAGGAGGCTAATTTATCATTCAATAGCATCACACTATCCTCATATTCTTTACGCTTTTCATAAACCACCATTAGGTTGGTATCCAATCGGTTCATATAAACATTTACACGTTTTGACAAGTCAGAGTTGATCTGTTTAATATGGTTAAAAACGGGATAGATATCTTGTTTTAAGAAATCTAAAATTCCTATTTCATCTCCAGCATCGAGTCCTTCTTTTACATGATTTAAATACTCGTTCACACGAAACATTAATTCGTCATAAATTGGTAACTTCTCTATAGCACATGATTCACGTAAGACATTGATTGCTAGTGTAAGTTGTGTAGTTAAATCCTGTTGTATGGCAATATTTCTAGCCATAGAGGAGCCTTTTATGTCTAATTGACCAAATAAAGGATATACATCGTTAAAGACAATTTCGTCCAGTTTGATATTTTCCTCTTTACGAGATAATTCTTTTTGAAATTTTTCAGCAGCCTCATAAAAACGCCATTTTACTGTTGGATGAATTGAAGTATAATGCTCTTGGATTGTTGCTTCAAGGGTATTAATATATTCTTCAGAACTTCTTTTTACAGCCGATTCAAAAACAGGTAGAATATCAATTAATTTACTCTGATTGATAGAGTTCAATTCGTAAGGTCTTGGCGATGCAATTTCAAGAATTGCAAGATCATGTCCATCGGAAGCCTTAATAGGTAATAAAATGATACTTCCTATATTGTTTTCTTTCAGTTGTTGAAAGAATTTACTATGATCTGACTTTTCACCATATACATCAACATTGGAAATTGCAACCGTTTTATTCTCTTTAAAAACGGTATTGATAATATGATCGCAGAAATAACCATTAGTTGAACAACAAATGTCTTTTTTTTCTGTCAAAATCAAACTTATAGACTTTGTAACTCTCGCCGATTCGAGGTTGTTAGAACTTTGGTCAAAAATAGAATATCCAACTTTTAAATCTTTAATATTAAAAAATTCACGTAAATGATTTTCTAAATCTGAAATTAGATTATCTCCTCCACGCAATAAATCATTACTGATTTTGGATAAGATAACGTCTGAAGTTACATCAAATAGGTTCATGATTCCAAACCCCTTAAAATTATAACTGTTAGGAGGGAATTTTTCTTTCCATAGCTCTATATTGTCAAAATTATCTAATAATATTTTATAATCTTCTTCGGTAATCTTGGGAGCATCCGCTGTTGGAGTAATATCCATAAAATCACCGTTAAATGCTGCACGATAATGTTTCATTACCCCTATATTTTTATCAGGAATGTCAAAAAAGAAAGGTCTTTTTAAATCAATTTCATAACCATAAACCTTTCCTAGGATCATGGTACATGCATAAACATACATTAAATCATCTTCGAAATTTCTAACATGAAATTCATAATCGTCACCAGCATTTTTTAATATATTTTCAAATCTTGTTGTAAACTTAAAAGACGTAAAAGAGAAAGGAATACTAGCAGATTTTATCTCATTATCCAATAAGATTTCAGGAAATAAAGGCTCTAGTAATAAGTCAATTTGATCTTTGTATTTCTCCAATAATGAAAAATCTGAAAACCCTTCTATTAATTCAGGATACTGCTCAATCTCTACAATCATTTTAATTGATGCAGTGTGAAAGGGATGACTTTTATACTCTTTACTTGCGTATTTTTTAAATAAATCAACTACTTTTTCAAAACTGATATGTAGTTTTAAAGGGAGTACTTGATTATTGTTATGACTTGATTGAACAATTTTCATATTTCTTCTTTTTGCGTGACAAAGTTGAAACTTTGTCGCGAGGAATAAATCAAAATTACATTATTTTTAATAAATCCTTCTTTTTTTCTAGTGAACTACTTGGTATCTTTATAATTTATTAATTTTTTTAATCGTAAAAATGATTTATTTTTACCCATAATTTTAAGTCAAATGAAACGAGCATATTAAATTTTTTCTCGCTAAAAGAGAATAATTAATAGCGAATAGCATGCCTGTACTGAGCGAAGTCGAAGTATGACCGATAAAATTAATAAATGTAAACGCATGAAAGATATTGAATGGAAAGTTGTCAAGGAATACGACGACATCACGTATAAAAAATGTAATGGAGTTGCGAGAATCGCATTTAATAGACCTAATGTCAGAAACGCTTTCCGCCCAAAAACAACTAAAGAACTATATGAAGCTTTTTATGATGCAGGAGAAGACACTTCAATAGGAGTTGTATTGCTATCTGCAGAAGGGCCTTCGAGTAAAGATGGTGTGTATTCTTTTTGTTCTGGAGGTGATCAGAAGGCGAGAGGACATCAAGGATATGTAGGAGAAGACGGATACCATCGTTTAAATATATTGGAAGTGCAGCGATTAATTCGTTTTATGCCTAAAGCCGTTATTGCTGTCGTTCCAGGATGGGCAGTCGGTGGAGGTCATAGTCTACACGTAGTATGCGATTTAACACTTGCCAGTAAAGAACATGCTGTTTTTAAGCAAACCGATGCTGATGTAACGAGTTTTGATGGAGGTTATGGTTCTGCATATTTGGCTAAAATGGTAGGTCAGAAGAGAGCACGTGAAATTTTCTTTTTAGGACGAAATTATTCTGCACAAGAGGCATATGATATGGGAATGGTTAATGCGGTAATTCCGCATGAAGAATTGGAAAACACTGCTTATGAATGGGCACAAGAAATCTTAGCAAAATCACCAACGTCTATTAGAATGTTGAAGTTTGCGATGAACTTAACTGATGATGGAATGGTAGGGCAACAAGTATTTGCTGGAGAAGCAACACGATTGGCTTATATGACTGATGAGGCCAAAGAAGGAAGAGATGCATTCTTAGAGAAACGCAAGCCTAATTTTCCTAAGAAATGGATTCCGTAAATCAATTAAAACAGATTCACTCCATAATTTCAAATTCATAATTAAATCAAATGAAATCTCAAATAGTTACTTTTCTTATAAAATGTCCTGATCAAAAAGGATTAGTTGCTCAAATCACTAGTTTTTTTTATGAAAAAGGATTTAATATAATAAGTTGTCAGCAATATGTAAATTCTATTGAGGATACTTATTTTATGAGAATTCGTTTAAATGCTGAAGGAACTCAAATATCTAAGGCTTCTTTAGAAGAAAAATTTTTAAAATTAGCAGCACCTTTACAATTTGATTGGTCAGTAAATTATGGAGATAAAAAGACCAATGTAGCAGTTATGGTTTCTCATGCAAGTCATTGCTTGTATGATTTATTGGAACGTCATAAAGAAGGGGGTTTAGATTGTAATATTAAAGTGATAATAAGCAATCATGATAAATTAAGACCTATTGCTGAGATGTTTAATGTTCCATATTACTATTTACCTGTAACTAAAGATTCAAAAAAAGAGCAAGAATTACAAGTCCTTAAATTACTAAGTTTAAATGAGGTAGAGTTGGTCGTAATGGCAAGATATATGCAGATTTTATCATCAGATTTTATCAATCATTATCCTCAAAAAATCATAAATATTCATCACTCATTTTTACCTGCTTTTCAAGGTGCTAATCCTTATAGAAAAGCGTATGAGCGCGGTGTTAAATTAATAGGAGCTACTGCACATTATGCTACTGTAGATCTTGATGAAGGGCCAATAATAGAACAAGATGTTGCGCGTGTAACTCATGAAAGTACACCAAACACCTTAAAACAAATAGGTGCCGATATAGAAAGAATGGTACTTTCTAAGGCTCTAAAACGTCATTTAAATAATCAAATTATAGTTTCTGGGAATAGAGCAATTGTTTTTCCTGAAACAGGTGAATAAATACTAGACTATGAAGATTATTTGTATTGGTAGAAATTATGCAAAGCATATAGAAGAACTTGAAAATGAAAGGCCAGAATCGCCAGTTATTTTTTTAAAGCCAGATTCTGCAATTCTTCCAAAGAAAATGCCATTTTTTATTCCACCATTTGCGAATTCTATTCATTATGAAGTGGAAGTCTTGGTGAAAATAAATAAGGTAGGAAAATATATAGACGCTAAGTTTGCTCATAAATATTATGATGAAATAGGTCTTGGAATAGACTTGACGGATCGTGAAATGCAATCTAAATTAAAGGAAAAAGGCTTGCCTTGGGAGAAAGCAAAAGCATTTGACGGTAGTGCTGTAATAGGAAAGTTTTATCCTAAGGAGAATTTTGACTTGCATAATCTTAGTTTTCAGTTAATCAAAAACGATGAACTTGTTCAAGACGGAAACACCAAATCTATGCTATGGAAAATAGATGAATTAATCGCTTATGTATCTCAGTATTTCACCCTTAAAAAGGGAGATATTATTTTTACGGGAACACCTTCAGGAGTTGGAGAAGTGAAATCTGGAGAAGTATTGATAGGAACCCTAGAAAATCAAAAAGCACTCCATTTAAAAGTAAAATAAAAACTAACTTTTCTTCAATTCATTATCAATCACGCGGACCATTTTTTCAAATTCTTTTACGTCATATAATCGTGATAGAAAGATTATTTTTCCATTTTTGTCAAGGACAATGTTTCTTGTTACTCCTGCCTTAGGTAAGGTTAGCGCTTCAAACATCGATCCATCTGAATCTATGGTAAAAGGGTAGGTGACTTTGGTTTTTTTAATGAAACGCTTTACTTTTTCTAAACCTTCTTTTAAATCAACTCCTATTAATATAAAATCATCGTTTTTAAATCGTTGCCATACTTCCTTTTCAAGATGTGGCATTTCCTTAATACATACGCTACACCAAGACGCGGTAAATTGTAATACAGTTACTTTATCTTTTAAATTTTTAGTTGATATTTCTGTTCCGTCAAGTAAAGAAAACTCAAGGTCAGGAATTTGTTCGCCAACATTTACTTTATAGCCTCTCGTGCCATTTTCTTGAGAAAAACTTATCAGAGAAATCAATACTGCGACAATAAATATTATTTTTTTCATGATATGAATAATATGTGTAAATATAACTAATTTGAAATATTTGTTAATACTACTAATGAAAGTTTGTTTTTAGTGAATTGTTGTTCTATTGCAAGCGAAGTTGTATCTTTGAAACTTGTTTTAAACCCTATTATTTCAAGATACATGTTAGCAGAAATTATTACGATTGGAGATGAAATTTTAATTGGTCAGATTTTAGATTCGAATTCTAAATGGATTGCCGAAGAATTGAATAAAATAGGAGTTTCTGTGTATCAAATATCTTCGGTTCAAGATGAGAAGCAACATATATTAAATGCTTTGAAAGAGGCAGAGGATAGAGTCGATATTGTGATTACTACAGGAGGATTAGGTCCTACGAAAGACGATATCACCAAGCATACCATGGCTGAATATTTTAATTCCGAAATGGAAATGAACGATGAAGTGGAACAATTCATAAAAGAAATGTTTGCCAAGATGGACTATCCATTTACGGAAGTGAATAGATTGCAAGCCTTAGTTCCTGAAAAATGTACTCCTTTAAAAAATACGATTGGTACAGCGCCTGGAATGTGGTTTGAAAAGAATAATACAATTTTTATTTCTTTACCAGGAGTTTCCAATGAAATGAAAGAATTGATTTTAACAGAGGTTTCACCAAGAATTCAAGATACATATGATTTGCCTTTTATCATCCATAGAACAATTATGACTTATGGAATGGGAGAAAGTATGGTTGCCGCTCGAATAGAAGAATGGGAAGATAACTTACCGTCATTTATTAAATTGGCCTATTTACCGTCGTATGGAAAATTGCGATTAAGACTGAGCGCTAAGGGTTATGATAAAATGATATTGGAAAAAAGTTTTGAAATAGAAATTTCAAAACTAAATGATTTAATAGGAGATATTATTGTTGGATTTCAAGGCAATGAGACGATCGAAGTTGTATTGGGGAGATTATTAACGGAAAAAGGATTGACAGTTGCTATTGCCGAAAGTTGTACTGGAGGCTCGATTGCACAGTTAATTACATCTGTTCCTGGAGCATCAGCATATTTTAAAGGTTCTATAGTTTCTTATTCTAAAGACAGTAAAATTGATTTGCTTGGCGTTTCGTCAGAAATAATTAATAAGCATACAGTTGTAAGTACTGAAGTCGCAGAAGCAATGGCGATCGGTATACGTGAAAAATTCAGTGTTGATTATGGGATAAGTACTACGGGTAATGCTGGACCTACGACTGATAATACTGATAAGCCAGTAGGTGTTGTAATTATTTCCTTGGCAACTCCTGATGGTGTGTTCTCGGAAGAATTCAACTTTGGAAAACCAAGGGAGAAAGTAATCGAAAGAAGTAGCACAAAAGCCCTGGAAATACTAAGAAAAGAAATTATAAAAAAATAGATAAAATTGTTTTGTTAGTTCTTTAAATAATTCATATTTTTGCACCTCGTTTTGAGATAATAATATAAAACTGTAGAAAATGTCAAGAGTTTGTGAACTTACAGGTAAAAAAGCAATGGTTGGGAACAATGTTTCTCACGCATTGAATAGAACTAAAAGAAAATTTAACGCTAATTTACTTACGAAGCGTTTTTATATTCCTGAAGAGGATAAGTGGTTAAAATTAAAAGTTTCAACTTCTGCTTTAAAGAATATCAACAAGAAAGGAATTTTTGCTGTTCTTAAAGAAGCAAGAGAAAAAGGGTTTTTAACTAAATAATTTCCGAATCATAAAAGTATAATAAGATGGCAAAGAGCAAAGGAAATAGAATCCAAGTAATATTAGAATGTACTGAGCATAAGACTTCTGGAAAACCAGGTACTTCAAGATACATTACTACTAAAAATAAAAAGAATACTCCTGATAGAATGGAAATTAAGAAATTTAATCCAATCTTGAAGAAAGTAACTGTTCATAAAGAAATTAAATAATTAGAGATTTTAAATCTCAAATGTTCACATTAAAGATTGCAAAATCAAATGTTGTCAGTTGAAAATTAAAAAATCAAATAAAAAATATAAGTCATGGCAAAAAAGGCAGTAGCATCGTTACAGACAGGAGCAAAGAGATTATCTAAAGCTATAAAAATGGTAAAATCTCCTAAAACTGGAGCTTATACATTCGTTGAAGCTATTATGGATCCTAAAAAAGTAGACGCTTTTTTTAGTAAAAAATAATTTACTTATTACACTATTATCAAGCTACTTTCATTTATTTGAAAGTAGCTTTTTTAGTTTATATTTGTTTTAAATGACAATTTGCCATAAAAAATAATAAAGGTTCAGTTTTTGACAAATAAAGAGTGAATTATAGAATACCAACAATGAGTTTATTTAAAAAAATATTTTCAAAAGAAAAAAAAGAAACTTTAGATAAAGGATTAGAGAAAAGTAAAATTACTTTCTTTTCTAACTTGTCGAAAGCCGTTGCTGGAAAATCAAAAGTTGATGATGAGGTTCTTGATGATTTAGAAGAAATATTAATTGCTTCCGATGTCGGCGTTGACACCACACTTAAAATTGTAAAACGAATAGAAGCGAGAGTAGCTCGTGATAAATACCTGGGAACTGAAGAGTTAAATACTATTCTTCGCGAAGAAATTTCTGGATTATTGGCAGAAACAAATGTCGGTAATGAAACAGAATTTACAATTCCTACAGATAAAAAACCATATGTAATTATGGTTGTTGGTGTGAATGGTGTTGGAAAAACAACGACTATTGGGAAGTTGGCTTCACAATTTAAAAAATCTGGGTTGAAAGTTGTTTTGGGAGCTGCGGATACATTCCGTGCGGCTGCAATTGATCAATTACAAGTATGGGCGGATAGAGTAGAAGTGCCATTAGTAAGACAGAATATGGGTTCTGATCCTGCGTCAGTCGCATTTGACACATTAGAATCTGGAGTTGCACAAGATGCTGATGTTATTATCATTGATACTGCTGGAAGGTTGCATAATAAAGTCAACTTGATGAATGAATTGACTAAGATCAAGCGAGTAATGCAGAAAGTTATAGGAGATGCTCCTCATGACGTATTATTGGTACTTGATGGTAGTACAGGTCAAAACGCATTTGAGCAAGCAAAACAATTTACAAAAGCAACTGAAGTTACTTTTCTGGCTGTTACAAAACTAGATGGAACTGCCAAAGGTGGTGTTGTAATCGGTATTTCTGACCAATTTCAGATTCCAGTAAAATATATAGGTATAGGTGAAGGTATTGATGACTTGCAAGTATTTAATAAAGTAGAGTTTGTAGATTCTTTTTTTAAATAGGAGTTAAGACTTTTACTTAAACATACGTATTGTGTATTGTGTAACATTTTGGCTAAACTGCGTTTTAATGCAGTTTAGGTTTTGATAGGAACTTTATTTAATTTCTTCAACTTCAATGTAATCTGGTCCACCATCAACTGGATATCCATCAATCTTGTAACCAACAACAGTTATATTTTGATTAATATGATCATCTAAGTTCACAGCGCTGCTTCTTAAAGCATATCCCGATGATGTATGTGTTCCATATTGATAAGTAGTCATACCTTGCTCTTGAATTGTTCCTGTTATTTCAATATTATCTGGATTGCCATCTTCTTTATCACATGAAATGACTGATAAACATATTATTATTCCGACAAATAGAGATTTGAGTGATTTCATAATTTTCTTTTTTAAGTTATATTAATTAGATGCAGAAATTTCGAAATGGTTGTGTCAAATGACTGCCAACGTCTGGGCTAAAACCAGTTTTAATTGGTTTTAGGTTTTGTTGGCAGTAGGTTTTATAATTAGCAGCCCATCATTATCGGAAAACTAAATATTTTTTCGATTTTTCCACCTGTCGTAGGATTGATTCCATTTATTTTGAAGTTGTACATACTTGCTCCAACATTTATATAAAAAGAGTCTATCGATTGAAAATCCTTAATTAAATTATACCAATCGGAACCACAATTCTTTTTTACATAATTTTTAATTTCTTCCAGATTCATTTTAGGGTAATAATTGCTATCTATATTAGTTTGCCAATAACACCTAAAGTATCCGTTTTTTTTAATTCTATGTGATATATTTAACCATTCTGAATAACCTTTTTTCCAATCGACTAAATCGCAATGTTTACCTTCATTGCTAACACTTATACTAGTTTCAAATTGAAATTTCAACACTACACTATCTAGTTCATTTATCAACTTGTACACCTTGTCAATCTCTTCTATTTCAATCAAGTATCCATCAATTTGATAATCAGATTTTTGTTTATCAAATTGTTTATTATTTTCTATTTTTACCAAAATTTCAGGGTCATATATTTTTGTTTCAGTCGGAATTTTTTCTTTGATATTTTTCGAATCAATTTCTACTTTCGTCTCGGTAATAGCATTTATAGCTTTTTTATTTGTGTCACTGCTTTTATGTCCGCAAGCTGTAAGTGAAGTTATTAAAATTAGTATAATTAGTTTTTCCATTCTTATTTTAAATTATTGCCAACGTTAAGATATGATTTGTTTTAATGAACTATATCGCATGATATGTAAAGTTAGTGGTTTAAAATTAAAAGTCAAGTAACTTTTTTATTTTTTGTAATTTTATACCTCTAAAAATCTATCATAATGAAAACTAAACTTCTACTACTCATTGCCTTAGTCTTATTTTCCTGTAAAAAAGAGTGGAATAAAGAAATTCCAAGCGATGATACTAGTGCCATCAGTGTAAAAGATGTAGCATTTAAAGTGTTTGATTCTCATTATATAGATAATGATTATCTGTGGAAACCGTTTGAAAAATATTGGGAGAGTTTCACTGAACAAGAGTATCTGGAGTTGAAACCATATATCATAGAGCAAGATATTCCAACGATTCAAAAACGTATTTATGCTGGCAAACTGTCTTATGAAAAACTTACGTTGTTCTATCTCTACAGAATCAAAAAGCACGATAGAATGAACGAATTGTCACTTAATTCTGTCATTGCATTAAATTCTGACGTAGTGGAACAAGCCAAAGAAAAAGACCATCAGTTAAAAAATAGAATGAGAAAGCACCCTATTTTTGGAATGCCTATTCTTTTAAAAGACAATATCAACACTTCAGGAATGCCTACAACTGCAGGAGCAATAGCAATGACTGGCAATACAACTTCAGATGCTTTTATTGTGACTCAACTAAAACAAAATGGCGCTTTGATTCTTGGAAAGACCAATCTAAGTGAATGGGCCTATTTTTTCTGTGGTGAGTGTCCAAGTGGTTATAGTGCAGTAGGAGGACAGACGTTAAATCCGTACGGAAGAAAAGTATTTGATACAGGAGGATCTAGTTCTGGAAGTGGTGTTGCAAGTTCTATGAATTTTGCAGTAGCAACAGTAGGTTCAGAAACTGCAGGATCTATTTTATCTCCTGCAGCTGCAAACTCTGTTGTTGGTTTGAAACCTACAATTGGAATGCTAAGTAGAACTGGTATTGTACCAATTTCTAGCACGCTAGATACTCCAGGGCCCATTACTAAAAATGTGATTGATATAGGAATTATGATGTCTGCAATGTTTGGAAATGACACAGATGATTCGGCAAGTTTAAAAACGGATTTTGATGCGTATTGGTTTACAAATTATTTTGTTAATGAAGAAATGCCATTTGAAAGTAAAAGTTTCGGAGTCTATAAAGATTTGCTTAAAGACACATTATACGCTAATGCTGTTGAAATACTAAAGAAAAAAGGTGCGAAAATATTTGAACTGGAAAGTAAAGAATCAGAATTAAACGGATTCTTGACCTTATTGAATATTGATATGAGAAATGATTTGCCAAAATATTTAAAAAATAATGCTTCGAAAAAACTAAGTATTTCTTCGGTTCAAGATGTTATTGATTTTAATAAAAAAGATTCTATATTGACAATGCCTTATGGACAAGCCCTATTTTACGGTATTGTTGGTGATACAACAAATACTGAAGGATTTGAGAGAGTTAAATCTTCATTAGCCATCAAAGGTAAACAGTATTTTGAGGATGATTTTTATATTCATAGTTTAGATGCAATACTGTCTATAAATAATTATCATGCTGCTGAAGCAGCAGTTGCAAAATATCCTGCATTGACGGTTCCAATGGGTTATACTGTTGAGGGTCAGCCAAAAGGCTTAACGTTTATCGCAAAACCTATGCAAGATAATGAGTTAATTGAATTGGCTGCTAATTATGAAACGGCTTCAAAGGAACGGAAAGTTCCGGAAGGTTATTAAAGTTTTGATTAAACCTTGTTAGATTTTTTTGGTCTAATGAGGAAACTAAATACTCCTAAATGAAAAAACTAACACTGATTGCTCTTGTATTTTTATTATTTTCTTGCAGTACTGATACTACTGATCCAATAGTTGATACTGGTGATGATACAACTGATGAAACTCCAACACCAACAGAATCAAGCCCAAATATTTTATTAATTATTGCAGATGATATGGGTTTAGACGCTTCTCCAGGATATAACTTAGGAAGTGTAAAGCCAAATATGCCGAATTTACAAAACATGATTAATACAGGTCTACGTTTTAATAATTTATGGTCATATCCAACATGTACTCCAACACGTTCTAGTATTATTACAGGAAAGTATGGTTTTAGAACCAATGTTATGAATGTAAATGATGTTTTATCAACTTCAGAAACATCAATACAACAGCATATAGCAAGTAATACAGGAAATACATATAGTACTGCTGTAATTGGTAAATGGCATCTTTCAATGGATGCTAGTCATCCTACAAATATGGGAATTGATTATTATGCAGGTTTAATAAATGGAGGAGTACAATCTTATTGGAATTGGAATTTCACTGAAAATGGTCAAACGAGTTCATCATCAGAATATGCTACAACTAAATTTACGGATTTAGCCATAGATTGGTTAGATGATCAAACAAAACCTTGGTTTTTATGGTTGGCATATAATGCACCACATACACCATTTCATTTACCACCAAACGAGCTACATTCACAAGGGGTTTTACCTACAGACCAAGCAAGTATAGATGCAAACCCTTTACCTTATTATATGGCAATGTTAGAAGCAATGGATTCTGAAACGGGAAGATTGATAAGTTCTATGACACAGGAGGAAAAAGATAATACAGTTATTATTTTTATTGGCGATAATGGAACGCCAAATCAAGTGGTACAAGAATATAGTTCACAACGTGCCAAAGGAAGTGTATATCAAGGAGGAGTAAATGTTCCGATGGTTGTTTCTGGATTGGATGTAAGTCGAATGAATCAAACTGAAGATGCATTGATTAATACAACAGATTTATTTACTACAGTTGCTGAAATTACTGGTGCTGGTGGTTCTTCAATTAATGATAGTCAGAGTTTTATGCCTTTATTGACTGATGCAAATGCTACAAAAAGAGAGTATGTATATACAGAAATTGGAAAAGATACAGGAGGTTTTGACTATACAATTCGAAACGCTACTCACAAATATATTTTATTTGATAATGGTTCAGAGGCTTTATATAACTTAGTAAATAACCCTTTAGAGAATCCAAATTTATTAAATCCAGCACAACTGCCTTTAAGTGCTTCAGACAGTACTATAAAAGATGAGTTAACAGCTAAAGTTGCTGAGATAAGACAGTAATTAATTAATAACTTGGTTTATTTTGTCCCATAGTTCGTTGTCAAAACTTGAGTTTGACAATTGGCCATTTCCTGCACTTTCTCCACTTCTCACAACGACCATATTTAAATTAGTAGCAACATAAATTTTTTGATCATTGGCTCCAAGTGCCCCAAAACCATCACTGGGTCCATTTGGCACTATACTGCCAGAAGTAAGGGTTGAGTCAGTCCCGAGAAAACTTTCTTTACCATTCAGCCACCATAAATAGCCATATGACTTATTAAGATCTTGAGAAGTGTTTGTCATTTCGTTGAAATAGGATTCGCTGACAATTTGAGTCTCATCCCAATTTCCTTTATTGAGTGATAATAGGCCAAACCTTGCCATTGTTCTTGTATTGCTAGAAAAAATATTGGCTGCAAGTAAATTACTCCAACTTCCAGCAGCACCTATTTTGTCTAATATTTTAGTCTCGATATAAGTTTTAAAATTTACGCCAGTATTTAGACTTAGCATGTTTTGTAATTGTGTAAATGCACCTTGATGATAATTCCATTGTGTTCCAGCATCTGCTTCGTATTGATTACATATAGGCTGAGTACACGTCCAAGCAATAAGATTATTTTGATCACTTATCAATCCAGTTGTCATGGATAAGTGGTGTTTTACCGTTATCAAATCTTGTTTCTCTTGCGTGAGGCTAGACCAGTTATTTCCTAAATAATCAGAAGTTTTATTGTTGATATTAATAATCCCTTCATCTTGTGCAATACCAATAGCGGTTGCAGTTAAACTTTTTACTGCCGAAAACCAGGGCCAAGTTGCATTCTGAGAATGGTTATTAAAATATTTTTCTACGACTATTTTTCCGTTTATTAAAATAATAAAACCTTTTGTGTTTTTTGTATCTAGATACAGATATAACTCTTCAAGTTTTGTTTCATCCCAATTCAGAGAACTTGGAGTTGTTGTTTCCCAACTAGAACTCGAAATATGAGGAAAGTACAATGATTCTTCCGTATTGATAGGAGGATTTTCAATTATTGGATCATCACTACTGCAAGAAAGGAATAGAAAGAATACTAGCAAATATTTAATTTTCATAACAAGGGATTTTAATATATGACCGTATAAATGTACAAAAGGTTTAATTAAGGTTGTATCTTTGCAAACTCAATTTTATAGATAATGCGCACAAAATCAGTAAAGAAAAATAAAATCAACGTTGTAACATTAGGTTGTTCAAAGAACGTATATGATTCTGAAATCTTGATGGGACAATTACAAGCCAATGGAAAAGACGTTGTTCATGAAGAAGAAGGAAACATTGTTGTTATAAATACGTGTGGATTTATTGATAATGCAAAAGAAGAAAGTGTAAATACTATTTTAGAATTTGTTCAGAAAAAACAAGAAGGAGAAGTAGATAAAGTATTCGTAACAGGCTGTCTTAGTGAGCGTTATAAGCCAGATTTACTGAAGGAAATTCCAAATGTTGATCAATATTTTGGAACTACGGAACTTCCAAGTTTATTGAAAGTTTTAGGTGCCGATTATAAGCATGAATTGATTGGTGAGCGTTTAACAACAACTCCCAAAAATTACGCATATCTTAAAATTGCAGAAGGTTGTGATAGACCTTGTAGCTTTTGTGCAATACCACTGATGAGAGGAAAACATAGGTCAACACCTATAGAAGAAATTATTATTGAGGCTAAGAAATTGGCTGCTAAAGGTGTAAAAGAATTGATTTTAATTGCTCAGGATTTAACATATTACGGGTTAGATTTATATAAAAAGAGAAATCTTGCTGAGTTATTGAGAGAATTAGTAAAAGTAGAAGGTGTAGAATGGATTCGTTTACATTATGCATTTCCAACTGGTTTTCCTATGGATGTTTTAGAAGTAATGAAAAACGAGCCAAAAATATGTAATTATATAGATATTCCGTTACAGCATATTTCTGATTCGATATTAAAAAGTATGCGTCGTGGTACAACACAAGCAAAGACAACAAAGTTGCTTCATGACTTTAGGGTTGCAGTTCCCGAAATGGCAATTAGAACTACATTAATTGTTGGTTATCCAGGAGAAACAGAAGAAGATTTTAAAACCTTGAAAGATTGGGTTGCAGAAATGCGTTTTGATCGTTTAGGTTGTTTTGCCTATTCACATGAAGAAAATACGCATGCATATAATTTAACTGATGATGTTCCTCAAGAAGTGAAACAGCAAAGAGTTAACGAAATAATGGAATTACAATCTCAGATTTCTTGGGAAATGAATCAACAAAAAATAGGAAAGACTTTTAAAGTTGTAATTGACAGAAAAGAAGGCACTAATTTTATTGGTCGTACAGAATTTGATTCTCCTGATGTTGATAATGAAGTATTGATTGATGCTACTCAGACCTATTTAAAAACTGGAGAGTTTGCTACTGTTAAGGTTACAGAAGCAGCCGATTATGATTTATACGCTGAAGCCATAAACTAATAAAATGTCTCAAGAACAACCGAACAATCCTTTACACGGAATCAAATTAGCAGATGTACTACAATTTTTGGTGTCAGAATATGGTTGGGAAGAATTGAGTGATGAAGTGAATATTAATTGTTTTAAAACCAATCCTTCTATAAATTCTAGTTTAAAATTTTTACGTCGTACACCATGGGCTAGAGATAAGGTTGAGAAATTATATTTGAAATCTATTTAGTTTTTGTTAAAAAAATGTTAGAAAACGTTGCTAAAACCGACAACGATATTAATTTTAGTATTTTTATAAAAAATTAACTGTCAGTGAACAAAGTTTTAACGATTCCATTCTGTAAAACAGGATATTTTTCCAAAACAATTTGTGATTATTTAGATCAAAAAGAAAGTATATCAAGTTTTTATGGAAATTTTCCAGATATCAAAGGATTTGAAAAACAGATTCAGACTAAAAAAGCAACTTTCAAGCCTGAGACGAGAACTGTTTTAGTTGATTCACTTACATCACAATACAAGAACATAAAATCTTCTTTAAAAACTGACAAGAATATTCAATCCCTTTTAAGTAAAAATACGTTTACTGTTACAACAGGACATCAGTTGAATTTATTCACAGGACCCTTATATTTTCTTTATAAAATTATTTCCACCATCAATTTAACGGAGCAATTGAAAGAAGAGTTTCCAGCGTCTGATTTTTTACCAATCTACTGGATGGCAACGGAAGATCATGATTTTGCAGAAATTCAATATTTTAATTTTAAAGGAGGAAAGATAAGTTGGAATAGAAAGTCTTCAGGAGGTGTAGGGCGATTGACAACAGAAGGTCTTGATCAAGTGTTTGATGTGTTTTCTAAATTGCTGGTGAATTCAGATAACGCTAAAAAGTTAAAAGATTTATTTAAAAAATCTTACGTAGAGCATCCTACTTTAACAGAAGCAACACGATTTCTTGCCAATGAATTGTTTGGAGAATTTGGATTGGTGATTGTAGATGGAGATGATGTAGAATTAAAACGAACCTTTGCTCCAATTGTTGAAGATGAGTTATTCAATAGCACTTCATTTCAAGAAGTATCAAAAACGATTGCTGAATTTGAAAAAGAATATAAAATACAAGTCAATCCAAGAGAGATAAATTTATTTTATTTGACGGATACTTTGCGAGAGCGAATTATATATGATGGTACTACTTTTAAAATCAATAATACAGACATTTATTTTTCCAAAGATGAGTTGTTGTATGAATTAAAATTACATCCTGAACGTTTCAGTCCTAATGTGATTATGAGACCTTTGTTCCAAGAAGTAATTCTGCCAAACCTCTGTTATATCGGTGGAGGAGGAGAGTTGGCATATTGGATGGAATTGAAAGGCTATTTTGATAAAGTAAGTGTTCCTTTCCCTATTTTATTATTGCGTAACTCAGCAGTTTTAATTTCGGATAAGCAATCTCAAAAATTGAATAAATTAGAGATATCAATGGAAGAAGTCTTTTTAAAACAAGAAGATTTAGTTGCTAAAAAAATCAAAGAAAAATCAGGATTAGAAATAGACTTCTCTAAACAACGAGCACAGATTGAATCTCATTTTGTACACCTTGAAGAAATAGCAAGTCATACCGACAAGTCATTTGTAGGTGCTGTCAAAGCACAAAAAAAGAAACAGTTGAATGGACTTGATCATCTTGAAAAACGCTTGTTAAAAGCGGAAAAAAGAAAGCATCAAGAACTTACTAATAGGATAAAAGAACTTCAAGATGAAATTTTTCCAAGCCAAAGTTTGCAAGAAAGAAATAACAATTTCTCAGAATTCTATCTAGAATATGGAGATGATTTAATACCAAAAATTAAAGAAGCTTTACAGCCTCTTCAAGGAGAATTTACGATTATTTCTCTCTAGTTGTGAAAAGCAGCATTATGTGCTAAATCGCCTGCGCAATTATCACATTTCCCTGTAGCATCTCCACCTCCTGAGCAACCATTAGAGCAAGTGTAATGATATTGACCTGCTAGATTTGGTCCAGAAGTTGGCGTAGGTGTTGGATTCGTTGCACTAGGTAATAAAGTATTCGGACTACTTGGCATGTTATGAAAACCTTGATTATGCGCAAGTGCTGAACTACATATTGGACATGTGCCTTGTGCACCAGAAGTTCCTCCTTCACAATTGTTAGGGCATATGTAATGCGCTCCACCTGCAACTCCTGTTGCAACGTTGTTAGAATTTGGAAGCGTAGGAATCGGACGTTCACTTAAAGGAACATCTTTTGGTTGAGTAAATGTTTTCTTTGGTTCTTTTTTACAAGAATATAAACATAATATCAATAATGCGAATACTGGAATCAATTTTTTCATCCTCAAATATATAAAAAAAACCGAATCTTATTGATTCGGCTTCCTTTTATTCTACTATAATTTTTATAAATGTATTACCTCGCCATAAGCATCCGCAACAGCTTCCATTACAGCCTCACTCATAGTAGGATGTGGATGAATTGTTTTTAAAACTTCATGACCAGTAGTTTCTAATTTACGTCCTAAAACTGCTTCTGCAATCATATCTGTAACGCCTGCACCAATCATATGACAACCAAGCCATTCACCATACTTAGCGTCAAATATTACTTTTACAAATCCGTCAGTAGTTCCAGCAGCAGTTGCTTTTCCAGATGCTGAAAAAGGAAATTTACCAACTTTTAATTCGTAGCCTTGCTCTTTAGCTTGTGCTTCTGTCAATCCGACACTTGCAATTTCTGGAGTCGCATAAGTACATCCAGGAACATTACCATAATCGATTGCTTCCGTATGAATTCCAGCAATTTTCTCAACACAAGTAATCCCTTCAGCAGACGCTACGTGCGCCAATGCTTGTCCAGGAACAACATCTCCAATTGCATAATATCCAGGAATATTGGTCTGATAAAAATCATTTACCAATATTTTATCTCTATCAACTACAATTCCTACATCTTCCAATCCTATATTTTCAATATTTGATTTTATTCCAACGGCCGATAAAAGGATATCTGCTTCAATTTTTTCTTCTCCTTTTTTAGTCTTAACAGTTGCAACAACACCTTTTCCAGAAGTATCTACTGATTCCACAGAAGAATTGGTCATTACAGTAATTCCTGCTTTTTTAATTGAACGTTCAAACTGTTTTGAAACTTCAATATCTTCAAGCGGAACTAAATTTGGTAAAAATTCTACAATAGTAACATCAGTTCCCATTGCATTATAAAAATGTGCAAACTCAACTCCAATTGCACCAGAACCTACTACAATCATTTTTTTAGGTTGAGAAGGCAAAGTCATTGCTTTACGATATCCTATTACTTTTTCACCATCTTGAGGTAAACTTGGTAATTCTCTACTTCGTGCACCTGTAGCAATAATAATATGGTCAGCACTATATTCAGTAATTTTTCCATCTGTATCAGTAATATCAACTTTTTTACCAGTTTTTATTTTTCCAAAACCATTGATAACATCAATCTTGTTTTTCTTCATTAAAAACTGAACTCCTTTACTCATTCCATCAGCAACATTTCTACTGCGTTTTATTACAGCTCCGAAGTCTTTATCAATAGCTTCGGCTTTTAAACCGTACTGATCTACATGTTTTAAATAATCATATACTTGAGCACTTTTTAACAATGCTTTGGTAGGGATACAACCCCAATTTAAGCAAATACCTCCAAGACTTTCTTTCTCAACTACTGCAACTTTAAAGCCCAATTGTGATGCTCTAATTGCCGTTACGTAACCTCCAGGGCCAGTACCAATAATGATTATATCGTATTTCATCTTTATTATTTCAGTTATAAATTGCTTGGCGAAGTTACAAAGTTTTTGACTAAAAAAACTCAAATTAAATGAGAATTATCGTAAATTAGCCTAGACAATAAAAAATTGTAATAATGGGAATGCTAGATTCATTAAAAAATTTATTTGGTTCTGCTAAAACAGTTGCTGAAGACGCATATGATTCTACAGAAGGATTAAGAGAAGATGCTGCTGAAATGGTCGAAGGAGCATTTGAAAAAGCGAAAGACTTTGCTGGTGACGCTATGGAAGCAACTAAAGATGTAAGACATGATGCTGCTGAAATGGCAACTAAGGCTTATGATAAAGCAAAAGATGTAGCTGGAGATTTAGCTGACGATGCAATGGAAGCAACTAAAGATGTACGAGATACCGCTTCTGAAATGGCTAGTCAAGCAGTAGGAAAAGCAAAGGATGTTTCGAATGCAGTAAAGGAAAAAGCTAGTGATGTTCTTGAAGGTTTTAAAGAAACTGGAAGTGATATTGCTGACGGAGCGAAAGATAGTACAAGTAATGTAACAGAAACAATAAAAGAGGTTATTGATAAAGCATCCGATACTGTGGATGAAAAAGTATAAGTAAAAAGATATAATTAAATAAAAAAAAGGACTGTAATTACAGCCCTTTTTTATGCTTAAAAAGATTTATAGTTTTAATCTTGATACTGCTTGGCTGTCGCCGTGCAACTACATTCTTTCAGGAACTTCAATTCCTAATATACCAAATGAAGACTTTATAGTATCAGCAACTTTCTTGGATAGTTGGGTTCTGAATATTTTTTCTTCCATGTTATCACAGCCTAAAATTGGCACTAACTGATAAAACGAATTGTAATTTTTTACAAGTTCATAGGTGTAGTTTGCAATTAATGCGGGACTATGATTTTTAGCCGCATTTTGTATCGTTTCAGGATATTGTTGAAGTGTTTTCAACACCTCCTTTTCTTTATCATGTAAGTTGATTCCTTCAGTATTTACTGAATAATCAAAATCTGCTTTGCGTAAAATAGATTTTATTCTAGCGTAGGTATATTGAATAAATGGTCCTGTATTTCCGTTGAAATCAATAGATTCTTTTGGATCAAAAAGAATTCGTTTTTTAGGATCTACTTTTAGGATATAATATTTAAGTGCTCCTAATCCGATTGTCTTATATAGGGTTTCCTTTTCGTCGTTCGAATATCCTTCTAGTTTTCCAAGTTCTTCAGAAATATCTCTTGCAGTATTCACCATTTCAACCATTAATTCATCTGCATCTACAACAGTCCCTTCACGAGATTTCATTTTCCCAGAAGGTAAATCTACCATTCCATAAGATAGATGATGTAGGCTTTCCGCCCAATCAAATCCTAATTTCTTCAAAATTAAAAACAAGACTTTGAAATGATAATCTTGTTCATTCCCTACAGTATACGTAAGTTCTTCTAAGTCATAATCATTAAATCGCTCAATCGCTGTCCCTATATCTTGTGTCATATAAACCGCAGTTCCATCAGAACGTAAAACGATTTTTTCATCCAATCCTTCTTCGGTTAAATCAATCCATACAGATCCATCATCTTTACGATAAAAAACGCCTTTTTCAATTCCGTCAGTAACAACATCTTTTCCTAATAAATAGGTGTTACTTTCATAATAGTTTTTGTCGAAATCTACCCCCAATTCTTTATAAGTAACCGTAAATCCATCATACACCCATTGATTCATTTTCTTCCATAGGTCAACAACTTGTGTGTCTCCGGACTCCCATTTGATAAGCATTTCTTGTGCTTCAAGTAATATTGGTGCTTGTTTTTTTGCCTCTTCTTCAGTTTTCCCTTGAGTTACTAAATCTGAGATTTGTTTTTTATATTCTTGGTCAAATTTTACATAGTAATTCCCAACCAATTTATCGCCTTTTAATCCAGTGCTTTCTGGAGTCTCCCCATTCCCAAATATTTCCCAAGCCAACATACTTTTACAAATATGAATTCCACGATCATTGATAATCTGAGTTTTATACACTTTCTTTCCAGAAGCAGCAGTAATCTTTGCAACTGAATATCCAAGTAAATTATTTCGTACATGACCTAAATGTAAAGGTTTGTTCGTGTTTGGTGAAGAATATTCTACCATTACGGCCTTGTCATTTGGATTGGGTTGTTCTTTTCCAAATTGATCATTAGCATACATTGCGTTAAAACTTGAAATAAAAGTAGTGTCTGAAATTACAAGGTTTAAGAACCCTTTTACAACATTGAAATCCGATACTTCAGAAGTATTTTTCTTTAAATATCCGCCAATTTTCGTTCCTATTTCAACAGGATTCCCTTTGACAGCTCTTAATAAAGCAAATATAACAACAGTAATATCTCCTTCGAAATCTTTTCGAGTTGCTTGAAATTCAACCGAATTAATCTCTACATCATAGATGCTTTTTATGGCTTTTTTAACGGCTACTTCAATGGTGTTTTGAATATTCATTTTGTCTAAAAAATTGAATTGCAAATTTAGCGGAATATATTATATTTTATCATATTTATTATATCAAAAATACCATAACTTTAACCTCTAATATATAAGTGATGATAAAGCCAACGCCTGAAGAATTACCTAAACTTGCCAAAGAGTCTTATGCCGAGACCAAAAAATACTTCCAAAACTTAAAAAAGAGACAGCAAAAAAGATTGGATCCATTGATGCAAGAATTGCATGAAAAGGAGTTTGCCAAGACAGATTGTCTTGATTGTGGAAATTGCTGTAAAACGTCAAGTCCTATTGTTACTGAGAAAGATATTCAGCGTATTTCTAAGCACTTGAAAATGAAAGAACGTGATTTTATCAAGCATCATTTAGAAAGAGATGAAGATGATTTTTATGTAATGCAGAAAGTTCCTTGTACATTTTTGGATACTGATAATTCTTGTTTCATCTACGATGTACGACCGAAATCATGTAGAGAATATCCACATACTGATAGAAAGAAGTTTATTCAAATAACCGACTTAACCTTGCAAAATATTGAAATATGTCCTGCAACCTATAATATTATTGAAGCGTTGAAAAAACGTTTACCACTCGTCTCTAAAGAAAAAAAGAGAATATGATAAGAAGATTTTTTTTACTGATTGTATTAATTTCATTACTTGTATCATGTAATAACGATAATGATCAAAATAATCAAGACAAAGATTTCAGTTCGATAGAAAATCCTAGAGATAGATGGGAAGCTTATGGTATTACTGATTATATGATCAATGAAAGAATAAGTTGTTTTTGTGGTGGTGTTTTGCAATGGGATTTAGTAGTTAAAAATAATATAAAAAGTGAAGTAATTTTTGATCAAACTATTTCCAATCAGACAGAATCGGAAATATTAGAAAGAGCAAGAACGATTAATGATGTATTTGATTTTATAGAATCAATTGATATAAATAATGTAGCGTCGTTCATGGTTGAATATAATCCTACATACGGTTTTCCAACACTTGTTTCTATTGACTATGATTTACACATTTCAGATGACGAAATAGCTTATATTTATAGTGAATTTAATCCTTTGGATTAATAATAAATCAAATACTTTTCTCGTATTTTTTTAAAAGCATCCAAATCTGATTGCCAAGATTTTCTAATTTTTTCTTCTTTATCTCCTTGTTCTATTTGTTGTTGTAGTTTTTTAGTTCCTGCCAATTTCGTGAAAAATGAATTGAAAAGAGTTGCTTTAGAAGTGTAACCTTGGGCATTTTTAAAACTAGTATAATCTTTATTAAATTCAAGTAACCAACTTAAATCAAGATTGCTTAAACGTTTGTTTTTTGTTAAATCATAACCAAAACAAACTAGATCTTGGTTTTTAGGAAATTTACTACCGAAATTAGGTGTGGGTGTAAATGAGAAGTTGTCTTTTTTGCTAAATAAAGGAGAACCAATAATCTGAAATTGTAATTCAGTTCCACGACCTACAGAAACATTGGTTCCTTCGAAAAAACATAAACTTGGATATAAGTTGATAGAAGTATCGTTCGGTAAATTAGGAGAAGGTTTTATAGGTAAACTATATTCGGAATCGTGCGTATAGTTTTTAAGTTCTATAACAGTAAGATCACATTTCACTCCATTTTTCAACCAATTCTCTCCATTAATCATCTGCGCATATTCACCAATTGTCATTCCATAAACTACAGGTACTGGATGCATCCCAACAAAACTTTTATGCTCCATTTCCAATACTGGACCATCAATATAATGTCCATTCGGATTTGGTCGATCAAGAACAATTACAGGAATTCCTTTTTCTGCAGATGCTTCCATCACATAATGTAATGTAGAGATGTATGTATAAAATCGCGCGCCTACATCTTGAATGTCAAAAACGATCACATCTAGTTCTTCCAATTGTTCTTGAGAAGGTTTTTTATTCTTACCATATAGTGAGATGATAGGGAGTCCAGTTTTTATATCATTTCCGTCTTTAATAACTTCACCTGCATCTGCTTTTCCTCTGAAACCGTGTTCAGGAGCAAAAACTGATTGAACTTCAATCCCATTATAATTATGTAGGTAATCAACTAAGTGATATGTGACTTTTTTGGACCCCATAACATAAGGTGCTACTTCTGTACGTTCTAGAACTGTCAATAATGATGTCTGATTGGAAATGATTCCGATATTTTTACCTAGTAATAATGGAATGTATTGAGATGTTCTATCAGCAGCAACCTTTATAGTTTTGTTTTTTTGAATCTCACTATTGGTAGAATCACTTTCGATGGTAGAAGTTTCGTTTTTTGTTACTAACGAATGTTTATTGGCACAAGAAATCATTAGAAGAAGCATCAGTAAAACCGAAAAGAAATATGTATTTTTGAATCGAAAATTTATCATTATAAAATTGAATTACGAATTATTTATTGCAAATCGACTGAATGCTTCTAAAGAGCATAAAAGTAGTATTTCATCACCAATAATAAAAATTGCCATTGTGGCGATTGCACTTGGTATTGTTGTGATGATGATATCGATTGCAACAAGTGTTGGATTACAAGAAAAAATACGTGAGAAGGTATCAGGATTTAATGGTCATGTTCAATTGACCAATTTTGATAATAATAGTTCGGAAATTACATTGATTTCAGTATCTACAGAACAAGATTTTTATCCAGAATTCAATTCTGTAGAAGGTATAAGAAAAGTTCAAGTATTTGCTACCAAAGCAGGGATTATAAGAACTAAAACCGATTTTGAAGGCGTTGTGGTTAAAGGTGTAGGTTCTGATTATGATTGGAGTTTTTTTAAGGATTATTTGGTAGAAGGAAATCTACCAGTTTATTCAGAAAAAAGAAGTTTGGATATATTGTTGTCAAGACATATTGTGGATAGATTACAATTTAAAATAGGGGAAGAGTTCAATACTGTTTTCTTAAAAGATGATCCAAATATTCCTCCTAGTATTCGCGTTTTTAAATTGGTAGGGATTTATAATTCTGGATTTAAAGACTTTGATGAAAGTATTATGATTGCTGATATCAAGCAAATTCAAAAACTGAATAGATGGGAAGAGAATCAAGTTGGTGGATTTGAAATTTTCTTAGATGATTTTGAAAAAATAGAGGAGAAGAGTCGGCTTATTTATACACAGACTCCTTCTGATATGAATACAGAAGCGATCGTTCATAAGTTTCCAGGAATATTCGAATGGATAAAACTGTTTGACAACAATACATTACTCATCATTATCATTATGGTTTTAATTGCTGGAATTAATATGACTACGGCGTTGCTAGTTTTGATTTTAGAGCGCACCCAAATGATTGGAATTTTAAAAGCGATGGGAAGTACGAATTGGAGTATCAGAAAGATCTTTTTATACAATGCTTCTTATTTAATTTTACGAGGATTGTTTTGGGGAAATTTAATCGGAATTTCAATATTGCTTATTCAGTATTATTTTGGAGTGATTGCATTGAATCCGGAAACCTATTATGTGAAAGAAGTTCCTGTATATTTCAGTATTAGGCATATACTGTTATTAAATATTGGGACGCTTACATTATGTCTATTGATGCTGTTAATTCCTTCATGGATTATTACGAAGATTAGTCCAGTAAATGCCATAAAATTTGAGTAGATTTGCATCTTAAAAGTTTGAAATGAAGTACGCTAAAAATATATTAGAAACCATTGGAAATACACCTTTGGTGAAGTTAAATAAGATAGTTGAAGAAATTGACGCCTTAGTATTGGCTAAAGTCGAAACGTTTAATCCAGGAAATTCTACTAAAGATAGAATGGCGTTAAAAATGGTTGATGATGCGGAAGCAGATGGTCGTTTAAAGCCAGGAGGAACGATTATTGAAGGAACTTCTGGAAATACAGGGATGGGACTTGCTTTAGTTGCTATTGTAAGAGGTTATAAATTGATTTGTGTGATTTCTGATAAACAATCAAAAGAGAAAATGGATATTCTTCGTGCTGTGGGTGCTGAAGTTGTAGTGTGCCCTACAGATGTTGAGCCAACTGATCCACGTTCTTATTATTCTGTTTCAAAAAGATTGGCTGAAGAAACGCCAAATTCTTGGTACGTAAATCAATATGACAACCCTTCAAATGCACAAGCACATTATGAGCAGACAGGTCCAGAGATCTGGGAGCAAACGGATGGGAAAATTACTCATTTTATTGTAGGAGTTGGAACAGGAGGAACTATTAGTGGAACAGGAAAATATTTAAAGGAACAAAATCCAGCTATTAAAATCTGGGGAATAGATACTTATGGTTCTGTATTTAAAAAGTACCATGAGACAGGAATATTTGACGAGAATGAAATTTACCCTTATATCACGGAAGGAATTGGAGAAGATATTTTGCCAGAGAATGTAAACTTTGAAATTATTGATGGATTTACAAAGGTAACGGATAAAGATGCTGCTGTTTATACCGGAAAAATTGCTTTAGAAGAAGGAATTTTTGTAGGAAATTCTGCAGGATCGGCAGTGAAAGGTTTATTACAATTAAAAGACCATTTTAAGAAAGATGATGTTGTTGTTGTGTTGTTTCACGATCACGGTAGTAGATATATTGGAAAGATGTTCAATCCAGACTGGATGAAAGAAAATAATTTTTTAGATGCATCCTCTTTATAGATTATAAATTAAAAAAGTCCGCCAATGGCGGACTTTTTTTTAACTAATTTATTTTTACATATGAAAACAAAGCCTACTAACTCTTTGTTACTTATCTATAATCAAATTGTATGCCAAAAAATAAATTCAAAACGTTAAAAAAGTGTTAACGCTCTGAAATTGATTACAATATATGCTTATGAGCCTTGTAAGAAGAACGCACTAATGCGCCACTTTCTACATGTCTAAAACCCATTTTAAGACCTATTTGTCTATACTTTTCAAATTGCTCAGGTGTAATAAATTCTTTTACGGGTAAGTGCTTTTTACTGGGTTGTAAGTATTGACCTATGGTTACAATATCTACATTATTATCAGCAAGATCTTGCATTGTCTGAATCACTTCTTCTTCTTTCTCACCAAGACCTAGCATAATTCCAGATTTCGTTCTTCTGATGCCTTGATCTTTAAGATATTTAAGCACTGCAAGGCTACGATCATATTTTGCCTGAATACGTACTTCACGAGTCAATCTACGTACAGTTTCAACGTTGTGAGAAACAACTTCTGGAGCCACTTCTACAATTCGATCTATGTTCTTATGAATTAATTGAAAGTCAGGAATTAAAGTTTCAAGTGTCGTTTTAGGATTTGCTCTACGGATCGCTTTCACTGTTTCCGCCCATATAATAGAGCCTCCATCTTTTAAATCGTCTCTATCTACGGATGTTACCACAGCATGTTTAATTTGCATGATTTTAATAGAACGCGCTACTTTTTCCGGTTCTTCCCATTCTACAGTATCAGGACGTCCAGTTTTTACACCACAGAAACCACAAGAACGTGTACATGTGTTTCCTAGAATCATAAAAGTTGCTGTTCCTTCTCCCCAACATTCTCCCATATTGGGACAGCTACCACTTGCACATATTGTGTGCAAGTCATACTTATCTACCAATCCACGAAGTTCTGTATATTTCTTTCCTGTAGGTAATTTTACACGTAACCATTTCGGTTTCGGTTGTCTTAGAGTTGTTGTTTCTTCAGCCATACTTTATTGGGTATTCTCAATTACTATTGAGGTGTATAATTGATATACTGCAAATTTACAAATTCATTAGATACCAAGCACTAAATCCAATTAAGAATATAATCCCTGAATAGCTCAGTATTTTCATGGCTATTGAAGGATGCCATTCTTGTGGAGTATGCTTTCCTGATATTAATGTAAAATTGATAATTGCATAAAAAGGAGCAGTTAAAAAAGAAAGTATCGTAGCGATCTTAATCAAAGTTCCCATTTCGGAGAGAAAGAATTTTAAGATGATGATCGTTCCAATTGATAGAAAACCAATCCAAAACCAATACATTTTTTTTGAAATTTTATTAGTAAGGAGTTCCACAGTTCTTGTCATGGCTCGAGGTGAAGCATCAAGTGTTGTCAGGGTAGTACTGAACATCGTTGTAAAAGCCGCAATTCCTATGATTAGATACATAGATTCACCAATAGTTCCTGTATAAAGAACGATCAGTTGATGGGCAAACGGTCCTGCACTTCCGCTAAAACTCTCTCCAGAATTGTACATGACGATAGTTCCCAAACTAAGAAAACAAATTCCCAATACTAAGGTTCCGAAATAACCAATATTAAAATCAAAGATGCTTTTTTTAGTATCATAGTCACTTTCGTCTTTCTTTTTCTCTATCGCCCATAGTGATTGCCATATTGAAACATCTAGTGGCGCAGGCATCCAGCCTAAAAATGCAATTAAAAACCCTATTTGAAGTGTTTCTTTAGGAAGAATCTGGGTGAAATCAAAAGATTTATTAGTATTAAAAATAGCAACGAGTACTGATGCAACTGTCGTAATTGTAAGAATTAATATAATAATTTTCATCAAGTTGTCTAGTAACTTGTAACGCCCAATAATAAGTATACACAGACCAATGATCGTTATAACAATACTCCAAGTAATAGGGTCGTTGCTCATCCCAAATAAATTGATTGCCAATCCAGCTGTAACAATAGTAACTGCCGCTTGAATGGTGAACATTGTAGCCATATTTAAAACGAAATATGTTATTAAAACTCCTTTCCCAAGCCTTTTATAACCGTCTAGTAGACTTTCTCCAGTAGCAGTTGCATAGCGAGGACCATATTGAAAGAAGGGGTATTTAAATAAGTGAACTAGGATTAATGCCCAAAGTAGTCCAAACCCAAATTCGGCACCTGCCCGTGTAGATTGTACTAAATGTGAAACGCCAATGGCGGCTCCAGCAAATAATAATCCAGGACCTAATGATTTTAGGAATTTTATCATTTTTTAGTACTAATGATTTTTGCAAGTAATTTTTTGGAACGTAGTAATTTTACTTTCACAGAACTCATAGATTCATTGAGAATTTCAGAAATTTCCTTATAACTATGTTCTTGAAAATATCTCAGATTGAGTATTTCCTGTTGTTGAGGTTTTAGTTTTTTCATATGACCCAACAATTCGGTAAGATTCTGTTCAATGATCAATTTATCTTCAGGAGAAGGCGCATCATCCTTGATATCATAAGCCTCGTAATTTTCTTGGTTTAAAGAAATAGTTTCTTTCTTTATTCCACGGACAGAATCCAAGAAAATATTTTTGGAAATGGAAATAAGCCACGTTTTAAAGTTGTAACTATCGTTGTATAAATCAATTTTGTCAAATGCTTTTGCAAATGTTTTTATCGTAATATCTTCTGCCTCATCTTCGTCATGAGTCTTAGCGAATTGAAACCTGTAAATATCACTCCAATAGGTGTTTAGTAGCTTTTTAAAAGCACTTTCCTTTCCTATTCGTGCATCTTCAATAAATAGTTGAATTTCTTCTTTATTAGTCATAAATACTTACCAATGTGTAGGCTTAGACGTTAGATTTTTTATAAAGATAAACAATTGTATGAATATTAAAAATACTTCTAAAAATGGTGCCCAAAGAACAATGTCTTTTTCATCCAATTTCTGTGCAGATTTAGCAATAACTAGATAGTGAATTCCTATTCTGAAGATTACAATTCCAAGAACGATTTCCCAGAGAAAAGTAAATGAGAGAAGAAGTATAGCCAAACTCCAAAATGCGAGTTGTGAAAAATAATACAGTCCTAGTAAGAACTTATGAATGGGTTTATAATGTGTTGCTGTAGTAACATGTCTTCTTTTCTGTAAAATCCATTCTTTAAAAGAATTTTTAGGCACAGAAGTCGTAAAACTATTCTTAGTGTATTGCAATGCAATATTCTGTGGATTTCCATTTTGGTTGATAAATAAATCATCATCTCCAGACTTTAAGTGCATATGATTGGTAAATCCAGTAGTCTTAAAAAACAAGGTTTTGGTATAGGCAAGATTTCTACCTACACCCATATATGGCAACCTATTTTTAGCATAAGAAAAATATTGAATTGCGGTCATTAATGTTTCAAACCGTATGAGTCTATTAAGAAAGGAATTCTTGATTTTATGATAACTTCCATACCCTAGTACAATTGATTTTCGCTCTGAAAATTGGCTTGACATTTCTTGAATCCACTGTTTAGAAACAGGCTTGCAATCTGCATCAGAAAATAAAAGATGTTCGTGCTTTGCGGCTTTGATACCAAGTGTTAATGCGTATTTTTTATTTCCCCAGAATTTTTCATTTTCTTCAACATTGACAATCTTAATATTATGAGTATGTTTTTCTAGTAACGATTCCATGATTTCTAAGGTTTCATCAGAAGAAGAGTCATTGATCAATACCAATTCGAAATTCGGATAGTCTTGATTGATAAATGCTGGTAAATTATGTCTTAGGTTTTCTGCTTCATTTCTAGCACAGATGATTATAGAAACAGGAGGAAAGGAAGATTTTACAACGATAGTTTTAGCAAAAGAGAACCTACCAAAAAGCAATACATAAAAAAGAAGTTGAATAGAAACAAAAAAAAGGAAAAGGTAAAAAATGTTTTGCATTTCTTACTGATTTTCACAATTTTCAGGCATTTTCCCACAGAAACCACATACTTCTCCGTCTTTATTTAATATAGGACTCTGACTAGCACAGGTGCCAGAAAATTCTCCATCTTTTTTTGCCCAGATTTTAATAGCAATTCCTAAAACTGCCAATGCCAATAAACCGAATGTGATAAATAGAAGTTTCATACTGAATAATTATAATACAAAGATACTGAAAATTGAGTTGTTTTTAGAATTTTTGATATTGTAGTTTTAAAAAAGTAACTTCGCTTAACGAACCGTATTTGAAGGAGTAAAGAATCAAATGCGTATTTATAATTTTAATAAAATTTTAAAATAGGTTTTCCCATTTATGTCTAAATACAGTTTTTTAAACGATTATAGCGAAGGTGCACATCCTCGAATTATAGATGCATTGACTCAATTAAATATAGTTCAGCAACAAGCCTATGGAAATGATGATTATTCGTCCCATGCGAAAGAGTTGATAAAAGGGCACCTTGAAAATAAAGATGCAGAAGTCTTTTTTGTTTCTGGAGCAACCCAAGCCAATCTCATTATCATATCGTCAACATTGCGTCCTCATGAATCCATTATTTCAAGTACGCTAGGACATATTACAACTCATGAAACTGGAGCCATAGAAGCAACAGGTCATAAGATCAATACAATAGAAAAAGACAATGGAAAATTAACTAAAGAAGATATCATTCCAGTATTGATAGCACATGATTTCGGGCCACATGTTGTAAAACCACGGATGATTTATATTTCCAATTCTACTGAAATAGGTACGATTTATACCAAAAAAGAATTGAAGGAATTGTACGAGTATGCCCATGAAAACAACTTATATCTTTTTATGGACGGTGCAAGAATGGGTTCAGGATTATCTGCTTCCAATAGCGACTTGACACTTGCCGATGTAGCACGATATACAGATGTATTTACGATAGGAGGGACTAAAAACGGCGCTTTACTAGGAGAAGCCATTGTAATTGTCAATGACGATTTAAAATCTGATTTTTCTTTTCACTTAAAGCAGAAAGGAGCGATGTTGTCCAAAGGGAGATTGCTCGGAATCCAATTTCAAGAACTGTTTAAAGATAATTTATACTTTGAATTGGCACAACATGCCAATAATATGGCAATGAAAATTTCCAAAGCAATTCTAGCCAATAACCATGAATTCTTAACGGATTCTAAAACCAACCAACTTTTTCCCATTCTACCAAATGACTTGATTGATAGTCTTGAAGAAAACTTTATTTTCTATCGCTGGAAAAAAATAGATGGCAAGCATACAGTCTTACGATTGGTTACTTCATGGGCAACTCAAGAAGAACAAGTCGATCGATTTATTACCCAATTGTCATCGTATTCTATCTAAGGTGTTTCTCCTTGTTTGTTTTTTAAATAGTACAATTTTCCTACTACATAGGAAAACATAAAAAACTGATGAAATAACTACAATATTATTTTATCCGGAAAATAATTATTGATAAATGTTATATTTGTTGTGGTATAAGAAGTTAAGCACAATTAAATTGAAATGACTTCCAAAAAAATTAAAAATTGGAAAGATTTACAAAAGAAAGTATGCATTCTTTATTCACAACAAATTTTACAGCAACTGTTTAAAAAAAAAGATGAAACAAATTTTTGTAATACTACTGTTTTTTGGATCAATTACAGATTCATACTCCCAAAAATTAAATAATCAACAAATTGAAAGTGACCTTTACAATTCTTATCAAAAAATATTGTCTTTAAAAAATGGGGAATATGGACATGAATATGATTCACTTGCGATTGTAAATAATAACTTTAAAGATAAAATAGAAAAATATACATCCACATTTCCAACAATGATGGCTTCAAAATTTGACTCTTTGCGAAAAGATTTTAATATACGCATTGTTGATTCAGAGGATCAGCTAATGAAAATATACAGTTGGGATACTAGGATGGGCGGATCAAGACCGTTTTTTGCAAACATTTTCCAGTACAAAGTGGGTACTAAAGTTTTTTCAAAAGTTGCTTATAACCAACCATATTCTCCAAACGGTGATTACAATTATAAAAATTTTGAAAACCTCCCTTTTTACTCTCAAATTTTCACACTGGAAGCAAACAATAAAATATATTATCTTGGAATTAATAATACGATATATTCCAGAAAAGAAGTAAGTCAATCGCTAAGAATTTTTACCATTGATGAAAATCATTTAAATGATTCAATAGCATTGATTAAAACAGAAAATGGTTTTGTGAACACCATCGATTTTAACTTTAACTTTTTCAATCTGTCTGATAGACCTGAGAGACCTTTCCGTTTAATTAAGTATGACAGCAAACAAAAAATCATATCCATACCAACACTAGATATCAAGGGGAACCTGTCCGATAATTTAATACGTTATAAATTTACAGGACAATATTTTGAACTTTTAGAAACACCTAAAAATAACGAAACGAATGAGGTAGGTATTGGGTTTGTTGCTAGAAAGAATCCCGAGTTTACAAGTACGAATAATGACCACATTTTCTCCGATAGTAAACTTACGGAAAAATGGAATTCTGGCGAAGTATTCCCGTTTCTTGAGCAACCAAAAAGTGGTATTTATCATTTTATTTGTTTAGAGAAAACAGACAACTATTACAAAATACTCTTAAATAAAACTGATATTGCCTATGTACCAACCTCTGAAATTACCGAAGTATATAAAGAAGACCACGGAAGTGGAAAAACAGTGGACAGACCGGATGGAAGTTATTACTTTACAACTTGGGATTCAGTTTTATCTGCCGCTGAAGTGAGCCGATTAACTCAAGACAACCCGATTTTAAGAGATCTTAATGACCAAAGTCAAATAATTGAGAACAATTGCGGATATGATTTCCTTTTTGTTAATGAAGTGTATCAGGCTAAAAATGGAGCCTATTGGCTAAAAATTAGTTTCTCTGCTGAATGTGAAGAACCTCAGGAGGAAGGCACAAAAATGGTGGAAGGATGGATCAAATGGAGAATAGAGAACAAACTATTGATTGCTATATCATTTCTAAATCTACAATGTTGATAATAGTTTAAATCAGGTACTCAATTCATGTGCTCTTCTTATGGATATAAAGTCTTAAGGGCAATAATTGAAAAAGTAACTTAAGCGAGTTGTGGATAAAATATATAAAAAATATTTGGGATATAGCAGGCTTGTCGAATACTAGCCAAGAAGAAGATGAATAAGACTATAAAAACAAATAAAGACTTTATATTAAAGTAAACTCAACATTTATTAAAAGCCTAAAAACTGATTTAAGTATTATCTATTCATTGTACGGCGTTCAATCTACCGCCAAAGAACTGCTAAAATATGGATAAGTTGCTATTATTCTATCATTTAGCGTTAGTTCTACTCTTCAAATGATGATAATAAGAAAGATGAACTTACGCAAGCACCAGACAATGATACTTATGGTCTTGGTTGGTCCGTTTATAATGATTCAAAATATGGAAAATTTATTCCACAAGAAGAAGCTCCGCCAGAAACAAGTTCTTTTTTACTATTTATTTATACCCTAAAATTGTATCTATTATTTTGTCAAATAGTCTTAGAACTCGCCAAAATGTCTTTTCTCTTTCAAGAGATATTGCATATTTGGCTTTGGAAGAATAAAAATAAAGTGCCTAACACCGTATAAAACTAATTGCTGATTTTTGCTTATTTTCGAAAGTCCTCGCTGACTTTCTATCTGTGTTTTATTTGCTAACTTTAGTGCTTAAAACACGTAAGGCAAATATAACTTAACTCGGTAATAAACATTCAACAGTTATTTCGATAGTATCAAGGCTTAAATATTTGTGAGTACCCAAAGTTCTACTTCCTCTAAAGAACGCCAATGCTGATCTCTTTTTGTTTTATTAGAAGCCGCTCTTACAGATTTTTTATAACATTTTTCCAATTGAAATCTGTTGCCTTCAGCTATTTCTGTTTCTATAGGATGTTCAGTAGTTACATTTGTTATTTGCGCTAAGTTTGAGAAAATGAGTATTAGTTTTCCTTCAGGTAATAGTCTTTTTTTTGCTGCAGCAAAAAAATCTGGAAATAAGGTCTTATTATAATAAATGGCCTCATCAATACTGCCCAAATCATGATTTCCTGGTAGCCAAGGTGGATTAAACACAATTAATTCTGTCTGTTTTTCCCACTTACCAAAGAGATGTCCAAAATCCAGTTCAATCTTTCGAGACAACTTTGTTGTTCCCATAAACTCTTGCAATCCAATAATTGCATTAGGATTTATATCAGTCGCATATACTTTTTGGAAACCATGTTGTACCATTTGGAAAGACATAACACCACAACCGACACCTACATCTATAACTGTTTTTTTTGGCCCTTTATAGCGTTTCAACCAATTATCAAAAAGGACTAAATGCTCAAAACGTGTAGGAAAATATATTCCATAATAAGGATGCATTTTGTTACGCAGTACAGGTGTAGAAACCCCGTTTCTGTACCATTGCCATGCACTATTCATTCCTTGTATTTGAGGAAAGGTCAAAAAGAAATGATTATTTTCTGGATAGAGTTTTTCTAACCATCCTATACTAGGCGCTTTCTTTGCACTTAGTTTTTGATCGACAATTTCTAATAAAACTAGATTGGAAAGTTTAAAGTATTCTGCGCGATACTCTTGCTGCTCTTTAAAAGATTTATTGGGTAGTTTTAGGTTTAGATATTTGTGTAAATCCTTAAGAATAGAGATTCCGTCATTATAAAACTCCTTGATTAGTATCGATTTACCTTGAAGTAAGTCTTGAATTATAGGACCAGTATCAGTTCCATGTTTGAATGATTTTTGGCTTTCGCTAGTCGCAATAGGCGCTGGTTTATTTACTTTTATATCAGTAATCATAGGTTGATTTTCATTTTTGATAAGGTAGTTAAACCTTTCTGTCAATTAGGGTATTCTGCGGATAATTATTTAAATAATATTGGAGTAATACGTATAGTGAATAGTGTTTAAAGAAGTTCCTGGAAATTCTACAGAATTTCCCAACTCTTGCTTCTTTTTGCTAATTTAGTTCTTCAATAGTACAAATCATTCAAGAGACCTAAAGTTCAATGCAACAAAACGTCTTGTAATACTAAAAAAAAATCTAATTAATGTATCTTGCGTGCCTATCTAAAGGTAAAAATTATGGAAGACAATAAAACGCTAATTTATATTAAAGATGTATTAGAAAATATGCCAACTGATTGGTTGAATCTAACAACGCATCGATTAGATATTTACGATGAAAAGTTGGCCAAAACTCAATTTTTAGAACAGTTTGAAATCTTATTTAATAAAACTAATTTTGAAGCAACGGCACTCAATGAATTACCTACTGCTTACGACTATATTCGATTAGGTCATCCATTATCCTGTATACTAGAATGGACTATTGGGAATTTAAATGATATAAAGCCAGAAAATGTAATAAATTTTTCATCAAATACGGCTCCTATTTTGGCAGTTCTAAGAAAAAATTTATTAGATAATAAAAATACTCAAATCATTTATACAGATGAATTACCAGCCTTTTTGGATGTTGAAATACTAAGGAGTATTTATGGGTATACATTTGATTTAAAGAAAGTAGAGAAAGTATCATCCATTCCTGTGTTTAATGGCAGTACCATTTTTATTTCACAACAAGATGATATTTGCAATTTCGATCTTATATCTAATGTTGACTTTTTTATCAATTTTCATCCTCAATTGGGAAGTATTTTAGTAGTAAATGGTGCGGATAATCAACCTTATATCTCAGAAATTCAGCATGTACGAAGAAGAGAGACCATTGCAATGACGCCAGCCAATTGTCTTGTTGCCTTAAAGTCACTAATAGCGGAAACTACTTTTGATACTAAGAAAAGTAATGAGACTGATAAGACACTTGTCTTAGATTCAATTAAGTCCATTACTGGAACAAATACTAAACCACTAGTTGGTTCTAGTGGACTATCAATCCAATATGCGATTATGATGGGACTTATTCACGATGCGCTAGAACAACATAAAGGAAAAGCTATAAAAATTATTGTACCGCCAAATTGTTATGGAGGAACAAATGATCAAGCAAGACGCGTTGCTGCTTGTATTGATAATGTTGAAGTGGTGGATTTACTAGTGGACGGTGAGTTTGATATGGTTCAAAGTATTGACATGGTTTTAGCCAAAATTGCTAACGAAGATGCCATTCCATATATCATCGCTGAAATCCCAACAAATCCAAGAGTTGAGGTTCCAGATCTTATAAAATTAAAAGAGGTTCTAAGTGTGGAACGTAAAACAAGCAAAGGTGGAACTGCGATCGATCCCGTTTTTATTTTAGACCAAACATTTTGTCCTAATGTACACTTTTTAGGTGAAGGAGAAATCCTCTCAACGGTAAGAACAATTTCATATGCTAGTGGATCGAAATTTCCAAGTGGCGGACAATGTACTTCTGGCTATTGTGTAGGGAATAATAAAACGAAAGTATTGATGGAAAAAATAGAAAGGCATCTCAGGATTTGTGATAATGAGGCTACAGATCTTCAATATGAAATATTAGCAAATCAAATTCCTTCAATGAACCAAAGAATTACTGATGCTTATAACAATACACGTGAATTTGTAAACTTCATCAATGATAATTTATCAGAAGCAAAAATCAATTTTGTTTCAGAAGAATTAGCAGAACAAGGATTTACACCTTCCGTTTTTTCATTAGACCTTCCCACTAAAGGGAATACAGATCAAGAAAGAGAAACGTATAAAAGAGCGTTAAATTTGAAGTTAATCAATTTAATGATTACAGAAATCCCCAATGAAAGTAAATTCTGTGTGAGCTATGGGCAGTTAAAAGGATGTTATTGGACCATACCAGCAACATCTACTCAAGGCACGACTAAAGAAGGTGATAAAGATTATATCGTCCGTGCTTCACTTTCTCCTAATATGGATCTTGAACTTCATAAAAAAGTATTTTTAAATTTTGTTAAAAAAATTCAACTCTAAAAGAGGAGGGAACCTCATAACTTATTTAATACTAGCAACGAATACAATACTGGAAAAGAATTAATTTTCGGCACTTATCATATTCGCTAAATGGAGAGCATCTTTTGACACTCCACCTAATGTTGCCGATCCGCGCGTGTACATCCATGGCAAGCCAATAAAGGATAAACCTTTTATATTACTTATCCCTCTATAATTTTTTGGATAATTATCTGCATCCAGTTCCAACCCTTCTATCCATTTAAAATTTGGGCGATAACCTGTCGCCCAAACAATGTTTTTAATTGTAGAAATTTTTTTAGTTTCAAAAAAGATAGCATCATTTAATGCATCTTTTGTTCTCCCTACAGATAGTACGTTCTTTCTAGAAAGAATTTCCTTAACATCTGTACCTATAACAGGTTGAGTAGAAGAATTAAGTTTCTTCCCTATCCAACTATATTTATTATAACTTAAAAAACCTACCAATGTAAACCACCACCATATTGTTTTACCTAAAAAATACTGAGGTAATGATTTTACTTTAGTATCACCAGAGAAATAAACAGTTCTAGATGTATCCTTAGAAATTTCGTTTAGGATTTGATATCCAGAATCTCCACTACCGACTACCAATGCATCACCTTCCTGTAACTGATATTGGCCTTTATAATAGTTACTATGTATCTGAAGTATATTTTCGGACGCCTTAGTATGGCAGGGAGGTGTATAAGGAGTATGGAATGGACCTGTAGCAACAATTATATTTTTAGCTTCAATTTCTCCTTCTTTATGTACAATAAAAAAGCCTTTTTCTGTCTTGCGCACCAATGTAACTAATGTATTTAGTTGCATCGGAATCTCAAATTTCTCTACATATAATTTAAAGTAATTAGCAACTTCATATTTGGTCGGATAATGTTCTTTGGGAGCATTAAACTTTAAGCCTGGTAAATGATTGTATTCGGTAGGTGTAAATAACTTTAAAGAATCCCATCTATTCAGCCAAGAAGCACCAATTTCTTTTTCACCATCAACAACTATAAACTTTTTTTTCATTTTTTTCAAATGATAAGCCATCGCTAACCCTGCTTGTGCACCTCCTATTACCACATAATCTAACATCTTTTTACGCATTATAATTCTATGCAAAAGTAGATACAAAAGTAGTAGCTATTAGATATAATCTTAATTATAAAATCAAACTCATGTTTTGTAATAAAAAACAGAAATGAATTTAGAAATAGTAAAACAACTTCTGAAAACATTTTGTTTGAAATTTTAGGTAAACTGGGCAAAAATGAAATATTGTAAATTATTAAAAAAATAGAAGCATACAATAACGTGAATAAAAAATTACATAGTTTAGTGCTTAACCAAAGTTAGTTGGAATTTTAATGCGTCTAATTTTCCAACCGAAAATTCTCGAACACAAAACCACGCATTTCCCTACACAAACACGTTGTCTACAATATAGAAAAAACTTGTAAATTAATTCCCAATACAACGATTCTTATACAAAATCGCTGGCTGTAAACAAAAAAAATTAGATCTCAAATTTCATATTACAATGATTCTGGATGTTCCATATTTTAAAGAAGAATTAAAAGGAATGTATAGGATGATTAAATACTTAAAAGTTTCCAAGTATTTCAAATAAAAAGAGTGCAGTATGTTGTTGCACTCTTTTTCAATAAAATTAATAAATCAATTCAATTTATTAACCTTAATTTTTTATCAATTTAATATTGCTTAATCCGCTATCTGTTTTTATTTGAGCGAAATATAATCCAGAATTTAAACTAGTCCCATTTATAGTTGCTTCGATAGAATTAGGCGATAATGATAATACTTGCTTACCTAAAATATCATAGACTTTAATTGATGATATGCTCTCACTTTTAGTTTTAACTGTCCAATTTTCTTGTGTTGGATTTGGATAG
>JAWUWX010000039.1:0-30326 GCA_034111625.1 Flavobacteriaceae bacterium
ACCCCTCAAGGGATTGAGAATATAATGTAAAGAAACACTCTCTATTGAAAGACTATCTAACAGAGATCTATCACTTGACTTTCTTATTTTTTTTAGCTAACTTTACATATCGGACGATATAATTTATTAAAACAAACCATAACTTAACGTTATGGGCAATTATGAAATTTTAGTAAACCGACAATTCTAATATAAAAGTTAAAATGTAAGTTTGAATTTTACCAAAATCGAATATTCGAAAAGTTAAAAAAAATACTAGCCATGAAAAAAAGTCTATATCAGCAAATTTCTTACAAATAAATACCCTGTTAATTTACTGAATGATATTTCTGAATAAATTATAATAATGTTGGGAACTAGCTGAAAAACCAACTAAATTTTGAAGTAAGCAAATAAATTATTAAACAAATTTAAAATGAAAAAATTTCTATTAATCTTAACCATAACTTTTACAACATTATCTTTTTCACAAACTAAACTTTATGTTCATCCCGATGCAGATACTTATGTTGCCAATACTAAAACGATTGCAATATTACCTATGAAAGTTCAAGTTAAATTAAGACCAAAACAACTAAAAGATTTTACCTCTGAACAAATTATAGAAATGGGAAAGAATGAATCGTTAGATATACAAAAAGCGATGTATACTTGGTTTTTGACTAGAAAAAAGAGAGGAACTATGTTAGTAGGAATTCAAAACCCAACAAGAACAAATGCGTTATTGAAAAAAGAGGGAATTGATATTCATTCTTATGATGAATATTTACCAAGTGAATTAGGTAAAATTCTTGGAGTTGAGACAGTAATTACTGGGAGTTATGAAACGTCAAAACCAATGTCAACTGGCGCAGCTATAGGGTTGGCTGTTCTAACTGGAGGAATGTTTGCTACAAATAGTGCTGTAATGAATATGGATTTTACAAGCACAACAGATGATGAACTCGTTGTGAATTATAATAAGAAAGTAAAAGGGTCACTTGGAAGTGATGCACAAGATTTAATAAATGTTTTAATGAGAAAAGTTTCGAGAAGAATACCTTATACAAAATAATATGATTTTAAGTTAATTTATATTAACAACAATTGGAAAAGATTTAAAGCCCATAACAATGGGTGAAAAAAATACTTAATTCAATAAAGTTGATGTTTCTAAAACATAAAAAACTTAACTCTACACATCGAAAGTTGCGGTTTCAAAGCCGTAACTTTTCTTACCCTAAACAGATAGATAAAATTACTCAATACAGTATAATTATGTTTTGATAAAAAAACTTAATTAAAAAAGCCTTGATTTCTCGAGGCTTTTTTAATTCTTAGATTCCTGCCTTCGCAGGAATAAGATTATTTATAAACTTCTTTTACGAAATTTTCATAGGTAACTTCTTTGGTCTTAAATGTTAAATTTTCTTTGTAGAAATCTAACAATTTTTTACTGATCAGTTGTTCTTGCAATCTTTTCGCTTCTTCTTGATTTCCAAGTACTCTCTCTGCGATATTATTCAACTCTTCTTCTTGTGGATCCATATTTCCATATTGAGCCATTTGAGACTTGATAAAACCTTTCGCGTACTCTCTCATTTCCTCTGAAGCAATCTGAAGGTTGTTGTTTTTTACAATTTTACCTTCAATTAATTGGTAACGCAATCCTTTTTCCGAACGTTCAAATTCTGTTGTAGCCTCTTCAGTAGTCATTGGTTTTTCACCAGCAACTGCAAGCCATTTTTTTAAGAATTCTGCTGGTAAATCAAACTTCGTATTTTCAATAAAATACTCAGTAATCGCATTCAACAATTGTTGGTCTGCTTGAGACTGAAATTGTCCTTCAGCATCTTCTTTAATTCTATCTCTTAATTCAGCAACCGTAGAAATTGCATCTTTTCCGAAAATCTTATCAAATAATTCTTGATCCAATTCTGCTAATTCAGTAAACGTAATATCCTCAATAGTGAATGTCAACGGAATATTCAATCCCTTTACTTCATCAGTACTCAATCCAGTTGCTCCTATTAATTTCTGCTCATCGTCGAACAGTCCTTTGGTCTTCAACTCTAGTACATCACCTACCTTCTTCCCGATGAAATCTTTTTTGTTTGACCTTCCTTTAATAGTATCTAAAGTAAAACTATGTTTTTTCTCAATTTCTTTTTCTTCATTAGTAAAAACACCTGTGATATTCACACCATCTTCAATCACATCTTTAGCAGACATTTTTCCAAAACGCTGTTGTAAATTCTCAACTTCTTTATTGATCAATTCTTTATCAGCAACAATCGTATATTGAGTGATTTTCTTTTTTGAATCCATTTTTATGTCAAATACAGGCGCAAGACCTAATTCGAACTCAAATGAGTAGTCTTTTTCATCCCAAGAAAAATCTTCTTTCATTTTCGGCAATGGATTCCCTAAAATGTCTAATTTTTCTTCAACTAAAAACTTGTTCAATGAATCTTGAATCAATTTATTAACCTCATCAATCATGATTGACTTTCCATATTGCTTCTTCACCATCCCCATAGGAACATGTCCTTTTCTGAATCCAGGAATATCCGCTTTCTTACTATAATCTTTTAAAATCTCGGCAACCTTATCTTGATAATCAGATTCAGAAATTTCAATTTTTACTATTGCATTTAATTCGTCAATACTTTCTTTGGTAATATTCATATGATAATAATTTATATAGTCTTTAAAAAACCTACAATTATCTGCTGATAATTGCGGCTGCAAAAATAGTTATTTTTTTCTACTGAACAAACTTATTGAAGTCCTACTTTCTATTTCTACTTTTCCTTCAAAAATGAGTAAAGTACTGATTGTAAAAATGATAAGAGAATACTGAATAGCAATGCAACCCAAAATCCATTAACTCTAAAACCATCAACGAAATAGTCGGCAATTAGTATAATTGCTGCGTTTATAACGAATAAGAACAAGCCCAAACTAACGATTGTTGCAGGAAGTGTAAAAAAGATTAATAAAGGTTTTACTGTAATTCGCAATAAACCTAAAGCAATTGCTACATATATTGCAGATTCAGGTTTGGCAAGGTTTACTCCAGGTAAAAAATGTGCTAATATTAATACCGCCAACGCGGTAAAAACGATTTTAAGAATAATTTTAATATAATTTTAATTTTAATTTATGTCATTTCTGCGAAGACAGGAATCTATAAAATATGAGTTCTAGATTCCTGCCTTCGCAGGAATAACAAAACAACGATAACTATGCCAAACGATTTTTAGTCTAAAAAACTGACAACTTCGCTATAAAAATCAATAGGATTGTCGGCATGCAGCCAATGACCTGAATTTATGACAGTTACAATCTCAGTATTTGGGAAGTGGTTGTGAATTAGAATTTCATCTTCAATACCAATATACCCTGAGGTATCACCACGTAAAAACAATGTTTCTCCATCATACCTAACTTCCGATGGTAATCCAATTGTAATCTCATGATAATCATCCGTGATACTCTGTAAATTAAATCGATATTTATACGTGTCCCTGTCTACTCGTGTAATATTCTTCATTAAGAATTGTCGCACGCCATGCTGTGGAATATATCTTTCAAGAACTTTCTCGATTTCTTCTCTAGACGATTGAATTTTAAAATCTACAGCGTTCAATGCTGTTAAAATATCTTGATGGTGTGCAGGATATTTTCTTGGAGAAATATCAGCAATTAGTAGTTTTTGGATTCTTTTAGGATATTTTGAGGCAAATAACATCGCTACTTTTCCTCCCATAGAATGTCCTAATAAATTAATCGTGTTAAGTTTATGAAACTCTATATAATCCCATAAATCCTCCACCAATATCTTTAAACTAAATTCGTCAGAATGAAAACTACGTCCATGATTACGTTGATCTAAAAGATGAACTTCGTAATTTTCAGCAAATTTATTAGCAAGTGTTTTCCAGTTATCTCCCATTCCTAAAAAACCATGTAAAATGACTAATGGTGAGCCTTCTCCTAAAACTCTTGAATGTAAAATTTTCATAATATTTTTATATTTTAGAGTGTCATTTCGAATGAGGAACGAGGAGAAATTTGATCACAATAAGAAACGTGATTCTGAGAATGCTATTTCTCGACTGCACTCAAAATGACATATCGATAATTATCTACTTCTTCAATTTATGTAAATACATATTGACTACATTTTCCAATCCTAAATATATAGATTCAGAAATCAATGCATGACCAATTGATACCTCTGCTAGATGAGGAATGTTTTTAACAAAAAATTCAATATTTTCCAAACTTAAATCATGTCCAGCATTCACTCCCATTCCCAATTCGTGAGATAAGATTGCCGCTTCTGCATATGGTTTTATGGCTGCTGTATTTCCTTTTTCATATTCTGTTGCGAAATCTTCAGTGTACAACTCTATTCTATCAGTTCCCGTTAAAGCCGCATTTTCAATCATTCTCATATCTGCATCGATAAAAATAGAAGTTCGGATGTTATTTCTCTTGAATTCAGAAATTACTTCTTTTAAAAATGATTGATTATGTATGGTGTCCCAGCCAGCATTAGAAGTTAATGCATCTATTGAATCTGGAACCAATGTAACTTGTGTTGGTTTTACTTCAAGTACCATCTTGACAAATTTCTCAATAGGATTTCCTTCTATATTATATTCTGTTTTAATAGTAGGGATTAAATCATATGCATCTTGATATGTGATATGTCGTTCATCTGGTCTTGGGTGAATCGTAATTCCTTCTGCACCATAACGCTGAATATTAATGGAAGCATCAACAACACTTGGCGTAGAACCTCCACGAGAATTTCGTAATGTTGCTATTTTGTTAATATTTACGCTTAACTTTGTCATTTGAAATAAAATTTTTTACAAAAATACTTTAAAAAAGAAGAATCCTAAAGATTTACCAAAATAAAGAGTAGGAAATACTTTTGGATTCATTTTTGATTTATTTAATATATATTCGTACTAATGAAAATCTCTGATTACATATCGAAAGATGTCAATGCATTGGCTTTAAACAACACAATAGGTGATGCAAAAAAGTTATTCAATATATTGACCTTTTCTCATTTACCGATTGTAGAAAATAACACTCTGCTAGGGTTGATTGACGAAAGTGATGTCCGTACGGTTGAAAATGATGATGAAACTCTTGGAAATCATAGGGAATTGTTAAATACTTTTTTTATTGGAATGGAAAATAATTGGATGGAAATTTTAAAAATATTTTCTGCCAATGAAACAAATATTATGCCTGTACTATCCGATAAAAGTAAGTATATCGGCTATTATGAATTAAATGATGTGCTGCACTTCTTTAATGATACACCATTATTGAATCATGAAGGTTTTTTCATAGTCGTTGAAAAAGGGGCTAAAGATTATTCATTTAGTGAAATCGCACAAATTGTAGAGTCTAACGAGGCAAAATTGATCGGCGCTTTTATTTCAGGATATAAAAATGATTTGGTTCAAATCACACTGAAAATTGCATCTGAAGAGATTAATGAAATTATTCAATCTTTCAGAAGATATGGGTATATATTATTGACCAAGCACAAGGAAGATCTATTTCTTGAAGAATTAAAAGATCGCTCAGATTATCTTCAAAAATATTTAAATATTTAAGTTATGAAAATTGCAATTTACGGGCATTATTTCAACGAAGAAGCAAAAGTGTATGTTGAGAATTTACTTAATTATCTTGATTATAAAGGTGCAGATATTTATATAGAAGAAAAATTTAGCAAACTTATTGAATCAAGTATTGAACTAGATAGTAACTACCCAATATTTAAAGGTTATTCAGATTTAGATTCAACATTTGATCTGATGTTTACTGTAGGTGGTGACGGAACTATTTTACGATCCATCACATATCTCCGAGACTCAAATATCCCTGTAATAGGCGTAAATATAGGTCGTTTGGGCTTTTTAGCAACTGTAAAAAAAGAAGAAATTTCAATTGCGATTGATGCAATTTATAATAAAGAATTTAAGATTGCCGAAAGAACACTTTTAGCAGTAAAAACAGTCCCTCAAGTAAAAGGAATCGGAGAATTGAATTTTGCTTTAAATGAAATCACACTTAGTCGAAAAGATACTGCTTCGATGATTACTGTTGACACATATCTGAATGACGAGTACCTTACGTCTTATTGGGCAGATGGAATTATAACATCCACTCCTACAGGATCTACAGGGTATTCATTAAGTAGTGGTGGTCCCGTTATCTCTCCACAAGCTAAAAATTTCGTATTAACACCTATTGCACCTCATAATTTAAATGCGAGGCCTTTAATAATTCCAGACAATACGAAAATTAAAATGAGAATAAACGGTCGAGAAAATCAATCCTTTATTTCTCTAGACTCTAGAATTACTACGATAAATAATCAAACAGATATTTATATCGAAAAAGCTCCTTTCACATTAAAAATGATAGAATTAACTGGTCAAACATTTTTCAAAACACTTCGAGAAAAACTTCTTTGGGGAGAAGACACCCGAAACAAAAAGAGATAGTAAACAGATTATACTACAATATTTTAACTCAAAAACAGTTATCAAAAAAGTGCTGTCATACTTATTCTAAACAAATAGAAATAACTATATTTGCACGCTATTTTATGATGGTAAAAAGGTTTTTATTTATTTTAATTATTGGGATGACTGCTATTACTAATGCTCAAATTAATGAAGTTGGAGTCTTTATTGGTGGAAGTAATTATATTGGAGATATAGGATCTACGGATTATGTAAATCCAAACGATTATGCATTTGGAGTAATATACAAGTATAATTTAAACCCCAGAATTGCACTTCGTGGTGCTTTTACATATGCTAAAATAAGTGCAGACGATTCAAATTCTAAAAATATAGCGAGGCAACAACGTGATCTAAATTTCTCAAATACAATAAAAGAATTGGCAGTTGGTGTAGAATTTAATTATTTCGAATATGATCTCTCCACAAGAGATAATTCTCAAACTCCATACATTTTACTGGAAGTAGCCGTTTACAATTATAATATTGCAGAATATCAAACAGCTCCTAACGAATATCAATATGGTAATAAGACATTTCTTTCAATACCTTTTGGATTAGGATATAAAACTAAAATTGTTGGGGGTTTAGCAGGAGCAATAGAAGTTGGGGTACGTTATACTTTTACTGATGAACTCGATTACAATAATGAAATAATCAATGCATTGAGCTTTGGAAACCCAAACAGCAATGATTGGTATGTATTTACAGGGGTAAACCTTGTTTACACATTCGGTCGTCCAGCATGCTATGCAACTAGATAATTTAGAAATGGACTTACTATCTCATATAAACACTTTTAAAGTCCCACAACACGTTGCTGTGATTATGGACGGAAATGGTAGATGGGCGAAACAAAAAGGGAAAGCAAGAGTTTTTGGACATAAGAATGGTGTAAAAGCAGTACGAGAAACAATAGAAGCTGCTGGGAATGCAGGCATAAAAGCTCTTACCTTGTATACTTTTTCTACGGAGAACTGGAATAGACCTAAAGCAGAAGTTAAAACATTAATGACTTTATTACTTGTTTCACTTAAGAATGAAGTTAAACAATTGATGAAAAACAATATTAAACTTCAAGTTATTGGAAATCAAGAAAGTTTACCCTCTTCAGTTAGAAAAGGCCTTAATAAAGTTATAAAGCAAACTGAAAATAATGATTCTTTAACTCTAACTCTTGCTTTAAGTTATAGTTCCAGAGAAGAAATTGTTAATACTATCAAAAATATTTCTAAAAAAGTTGTTAATAAAGAACTTAGCATAGAAGAAATAGATGAAAATATTATTAATAATCATTTATATACATTTACTTTGCCCGACGTTGATTTAATGATAAGAACGAGTGGTGAAAAAAGAATAAGCAACTTCCTTTTATGGCAAATCGCTTATGCAGAATTACATTTCACAGATGTTCTTTGGCCCGATTTTTCTAAAAATGATTTTTACAACGCAATAATAGAATATCAAAATAGAGAACGACGCTTTGGTAGAACCAGCGAGCAAATTAACAAAACAAATGAAATATAAAATATCATTATTCCTTTTTACATTTTTATTTACAGCATTAACCCTTACATCACAAGAAACAACTCAACCAACAGATTCAATTTCTACAATTGAAAAATCAATAGATTCAGTTGCTGTTTCAACTCCTATAAACTCTCCTATTTCCTATAATAAAGGGGAAAGTTATGAACTTGGAGGAATTACTGTTACTGGTTTGAAAAAATTCAGTGAACAGGCTGTAAAAGTTTTTACAGGATTGAAAGCAGGTCAAGAGATTCGTCTTCCAGGAGATAAATTGACAAGTGCAATAAAAAAATTATATGAGCAAAAACAATTCAGCAATGTAGATGTATATATTTCTAAAATTGATGGTAGAGTTGTGTATCTAGAATTTGATGTAGCGGAATTACCAGAATTAAATAAAGTCACTATTAATGGTGTTAAGAAGGGCAAAGCAAAGGAATTAAGAAAAGACACCGAACTTACTAAAGGAGCTATGCTTACGGACAATCTTTTAATAACGTCTGAAAACTACATCCGTGAGAAATATCAAGAAAAAGGATTCTTAAATACCAAAGTAAATATAGACACCAAAAAAGACACCTCTAATATCAATACAGTCAATATGTTAATAAATATTGACAAAGGAAGTAAGGTGAAAATAAAAAATATTTTAATTGAGGGAAATGAAAAAGTAAAAGATAAAAAATTGCGTAAAGCAATGAAAAACACCAAAACAGCAATGCTTGGACGTTTTTGGAAAGGATCAAAATACATTCAAGATGATTTTAAACAAGATTTACAATCTATTATTGATACATATAGTGAAAAAGGGCATCGTGATGCCAGAATTTTAAATGATTCTATCTCATTTAATGATGATAGCACTATTAATGTTCATATAGGTCTTGAAGAAGGTAAAAAATACTACTTCGGAGGTATTAGTTACCTTGGAAATAAAATATTTACAGACGCTCAACTAGATAGATTTTTGAGAATTGATAAAGGGCAAGTATACAACTCAAAAATATTAAAAGAGCGTATTTCAGGGGACGGAACTCCTGACTCTGAAGATATCGCCACAGAATATCAAAATAGCGGATATATTTTCTCTCAAGTAAATGCAGTTGAAACTAGAGTTGAGAATGACTCTATTTTTGTTGAAGTAAGAATTGCTGAGGATGAACCCGCAACTTTACGTAAAGTAACCATTAATGGTAATGATAAAACCAATGATCATGTTGGATATCGTCAACTAAGAACGAGGCCTGGATATTTATATCGTAAAGATGATATTATACGTACGATACGTGAACTTGGACAATTAGGCTTTTTCGATCCAGAAAGTATTACTCCAAATTTAAATCCAAACTTTCAAGATAAGACTGTAGATATTGACTACGATGTTGTTGAAAAAGGTGCAAGTCAGATTGAGCTTCAAGGTGGTTATGGTGGAGGTTCTTTTATTGGAACATTAGGATTGTCCTTTAATAATTTCTCTATGAGAAATATATTTAATAAAGAAGCCTATAAACCATTGCCAATGGGTGACGGTCAAACTCTTGCTTTAAGATTACAAAAGAGTAGATACTATACAACATCTAGTTTTTCATTTACCGAGCCTTGGCTTGGTGGAAAAAGACCACAATCTTTATCGTTTTCGATCTATCAATCAAAACAATTCAGATATAACTTCCAAACCAATCGTGTTGATAAAGATCAACGATTAAATATTATTGGAGCGTCTGTAGGATTAGGAAAAAGATTGAAATGGCCTGATGATTATTTCGGTCTTTCACAAACTTTAAGTTTACAGCGTTATGACCTGAAAGATTATAGTTTACCGACATTCTCATTTACAACTGGAATTTCAAACAATCTTTCTTACGGAATAACACTAACTCGAAGTTCTGCTGGACCTAATCCTGTTTTTCCAAAGAGTGGATCAGACTTTAGTATTGGCGCAAAACTTACATTCCCTTATTCATTGGTAAATGATAAAGATTATAGTAATTTATCTGACCAAGAGAAATACAAATGGTTAGAATATTACAAATTGAATTTTAAAGGAAAATGGTATACTCCATTGTTTGACAAATTTGTTTTAATGTCTAATGCTGAAATGGGATTCTTAGGATCATATGATAAAAAAGTTGGTGATTCTCCATTTGAAAGATATTTTGTGGGAGGAGACGGACTAGCAACTTTTCAACTTGATGGAAGAGAAACAGTAGGATTAAGAGGTTATGAAAATTCTCGCCTTTCAACAATTGAAGGTGGTACGATTTATAACAAATTTCAACTTGAAATGAGATATCCTGTTACATTGAAGCCTTCAGCGTCTATATATTTATTAGGATTCGTAGAAGCTGGTAATTCATATAGTGGATTTGAAAATTATAACCCTTTTAAAGTGAAGCGCTCGGCAGGATTAGGAGTAAGAATCTTCATGCCTGCATTCGGTCTATTAGGAATAGATTTTGCACATGGGTTTGACCCATTACCTGGAACTAATATAAAATCTGGATGGCAAACGCACTTTATTATTGGACAACAATTCTAATAAAAAAGCTATATTTGTTTAAACAAAAAAACTTGGCACGATTTTTTCTAAATACAAATTAGTTATGATAAAAAAAGTTCTTTTATTTGTAGTTGTAATTTTTATAACGCAATCAACTACATCGCAAAACAAGAATCAAAAAGTGGCTTATGTAGATATGGAGTATATTTTAGAAAATATTCCTGATTATGCAAAAGCTCAAACACAATTGGAAAATAAAGTCAACAAGTGGAAAGGAAACCTGGCAAAAATCAGTAGTTCTATTGAAACTATGAAGGCTGATTTAAGTAATGAAAAAGCATTACTTACTGATGATTTAATTGCTGAAAGACTAGAAGATATTTCCATAAAAGAAGATGAATTAAAAAATCTAGAATCGAGTTATTTCTCTTCAAATGGCAATTTGTTTTTACTCAGAAAGCAATTGGTAAAACCTATTCAAGATCAAGTTTACAGTGCTGTACAAGAAATTGGGAAAGTACGTAGATATGATATTATATTGGATAAGTCTTCTGACTTGATAATGCTATATACAAATAAAAATGCGGATATCAGCGAATTGGTTTTAAGCAGTATTGTAAGAGGTGAGAAAGTCAAAGCAATAAATGAAAAGAGAAACGCTAGACAATCACCTATGAGATCTAGTGATCCGAATTCAGGAGTTGATGGCCAGGCCGATATAGATGCTAAAAATGAAGAGCGTGACGCTAAGAGAGTTGAAGCGTTAAATAAAATTGAAGATAAGAAAGCAGAACGGCTTAAAAAGCGTGAAGATCAGCTTGCTGAAATTGAGAATAAAAGATTGGAAAGATTGAAAAAACGCGACGAAGTAAGGAAGCAATTAGAAGAAAATAAAAAGGAAAAAGAAAATTCCAAAGAAGAAAACGAAGACGATAATAACAAAAATTAATTTTTAACACAACGACAAAATGAAACATTTTAAAACACTTTTATTAATTGCAGTATTAACTTTAGGATTTGGTACAATCCAAGCTCAAAATAAAACGGCTCATATTAATTTTCAAGAACTTGTAATTTTGATGCCTGAAATAAAAGTAATGAATGATGAGTTAGCTAAATTAGACAAAACTCAACAAGATGATCTTAAAGCTGCAGACCTTGCTTTAAAAGCAAAATTGGCTAAGTATAAATCAGAAGCCGCTTCTCAAACTGAAGCTGAAAACCAAAAGAGACAACTTGAAGTTCAGAATGATGAACAAAGATTGTATTCTACTGCGCAAGTAGCTCAAAAAACAATGGGAGAAAAAAGGAATGAAAAATTAGCTCCTATTGTAGAAAAAGCACAAAAAGCAATTAATGATGTTGCTAAAGAAAAGGGCATTGCATATGTATTTGACTCTTCTACTTTACTTACAGCTACTGGTACTGATTTAATGGCTGATGTAAAAGCAAAATTGGGAATCCAATAAAATACAACAATACATACTTTAAAAATCCCGATTCTCATCGGGATTTTTTATTTTAGCCTTATGAGTAATTTTCAACCGATTGGTATTTTTGATTCTGGAATAGGAGGCACATCTATATGGAGAGAGGTTACCGCTTTACTTCCGCATGAGAACACTATCTACCTTGCTGACAGTAAGAATGCTCCATACGGTGAAAAACCTGCTAATACAATTGTTGAATTTAGCATTAAAAATACCGAATACTTACTACAACAAGGTTGTAAGTTAATTATTGTTGCTTGTAATACCGCTACTACCAATGCGATTGAATTATTACGAAAAAAATATGATGTCCCTTTTATCGGAATTGAGCCAGCCATTAAACCTGCGGCATTAAAAACTTTAACTAAATCGATTGGAATACTCGCAACTAAAGGAACGTTAAGTAGTTCTTTATTTTCAAAAACTTCTATTGAATTTACTTCCGATATCAATGTAATTGAGAAAGAAGGAAAAGGAATTGTTAAACTTATTGAAAGCGGAAAGATACATTCAGATGAAATGACTCAATTATTACATCAGTATTTATACCCAATGCTCGAAGAAAATATTGACCATTTAGTTTTAGGATGCACTCATTACTCCTATCTAATTCCTCAGATTCAAAAAATTATTGGTACTAAAGTCACTATTATAGATTCAGGCCTTGCGGTTGCGAAACAAACAAATACTATTTTAGAGAAGCATAAGTTAAAAAATAGCCCTCTTAACAATAAATCGCATCAGTTCCTTACAAACGTAAATTCAATAGTTTTAAGAAATATCTTATTAGATGTTACTTTAAAGTATTCAATAGCAGAAACAGGCTTTTAATAGCTTAAGCAAACCTTTAAAATGGTTTTTTATCTACTTTAAAACGAAGCATTGATATTAGGACAGCCAGTAGCTCTTTGTTTTTTGCAGAACAAATTCACTCCTAGCGTAACTTGATGATAACCTCCATCATCAAATAAGAAATCTCCCGTTTGTTTCGTATACGTGTATGAAGCCATATATTTCTTATAATTCACACCAAGTATCGGAGTAAAATATGTCAATTCTTCAATATTATTCCCGTCAAATCCTTTTCGGAAAGACAGTCCTGCCCATAGTTGAGCATTAGACAAGTTCTTATATACTTTAAGGTTAAAATCAGCAAATTTTCCCCCAGTTCTTTCAATAAATTGCGCCATAATTGACGGCTCAAATTGTACTGATCCTCCTTCACCAAAATAATATCCAGCAGTCACTAAATAACGTCTTAAATTCAATGGTTCATTATCTCCATAGAGATTACGAGCATTTAGTAATAAATTTTTTGCAGTAAAATAAGAAGAAAAACCATTGTTATGATATGCCATACTGAAATCGGCATTTACATAACTTTTACTTTGAACAATCTGTGTAATAACTGGATCTGGAATTATGAATGAAGTCTCATCAACACTATTCTGGACATACATAAATGACATTCCAAATGATAATAGGTTTAAATCATCAATCCTTCCCATTTCAATATGATATGCATAGGTTGCTTGAATCCCTTTTTGAGAGTGAAATCCATTTCTATCATTAAAAACAATTGCTCCAAACCCTGTATTATAGCCTAATCTTGTATGAAAACTTAAGGTCTGTAGTGCTGGAGCATCTTGAACTCCTGCCCATTGATTTCTTGCTGTCAATCTGATTTTTCCACAGTTCCCTATTCCGGCCGCTGATGGATGCACCAAGTATACATTATCCGATAAATAATCAGAATAAATAGGCAATGTTTCTTGGCCCGAAACAAAATTACTCTGCATACATATCAGAGTAAAAACTATTAATTTAAATAAAATTTTAGTCATAAGCGGGAGATATGCTACTTGTGAGTTTAATTATCAAATATATAATTTTGATATGTATTGAACTCAATAATTAACATTTTATTATATTCTATCTTCTAATTAAACTAAAATGTCCATTGTATACTAGTATATTTCCATTTACATCAATCAATTGCGCTTTATACCAATAATCAGATGAAGGTGCTAAATGATTAATATAACTTCCATCCCAGCCTCCTTGAATAGCTTCAAAATTTGTCATTACTTTTCCATATCTATCGTAAATACTTATCGTAGACTCAGGAAAAATTGTTGAGTTCACACCAAGTACTCTCCAAGTGTCATTTTCGCCGTCATTATTTGGTGTAAAAAATCTTGGGAAACCTAGCACATAAATGGTTACTTGAATAGTTCCACAATCATTTTTATCTCTCACATAGACAGTATGTTCTCCAGATAATATACTCGTAAAAGTCGGATTATCTTGGTATATCCCATTGCTATCATCTAAAGCAAATTCGTAGTCTCCTATTCCTAAGTTCTGATTTTCCGTAATGACTGTAATAGAATTATTACTTGAATTATCATTTACCTGAACATCATCAGGATAGATATCTGCAATATTAGATTCTGTCACAACAGTTTGTTGAACAAAAGACTCGCAGCCCAAAACTGATGTCGCAACAACTGAATATGTACCTCCATTTATTATCTCTGCTCCTGGTTGCTGACTTATAATAGTACCGCTCTCATCAGTCCATTCGTAAGTATAATTACCTGACGGATTATAGGTTGAAACATTCAACGGAGAATTATTTAAACACAATATTGCTGTGTCATCCAATTCAAATTCTGGCCTTGGGTTTACAGTCAATTGAATTACAGGTGCAATCCCAAAACATACACCATCAGTAGAACTTTCTACTCGTACCCAGATTGTCTGATTAAATGGAACTTCACTTAGATAAGCATTAGAAGAATTGATTTCATTTAATTCTGAAAGAGCTCCCTCTCGATTCCTGTAATATCCAACTCTTAAATTTTGAACACTAAATAATGAAATTATTTCGGAAGTATATTGAGCAAGATTAAATACATTTAACCCATCAATTGTTTCGTCATCGCAAGTGATTAATTCACGATTATAGTTCGGAGGAAAAGTAGTTGAAGAAACTATTAAATCAACAATTACAATTCGATAACAATAATTTTCCGATTCAACTCTTGCATAAATAGTTGAGCTTACGCTGTTTGAAAATGGATATTTGGTTTGAGGATTTGTTACAGAAGCGGCATCAATAGGTGATAAATAATAACTTACATTTAATGTTGTATTTCCCAATGCAACATAAGTATCTGCTTCTTCTAAGTTAAAGTCTGTAATTCCATCATAAGTTCCATCTTCATCACATTGCCTGAATTCATATGTAATCTGCAAAGCATTAGGTAAAGGGATTACTTCTATTTCAAACGAAGTATCTGTATAACAATCAATATTATTGGGATTACTATTTGTTAATCTTACATAAATTCTCTGACTATTTTGAATACTATTTATATACGTTTGAGGGTTGTTTATTTGTATAGTATATAATGCATCCTCATAATAATCTACATCAAAAACAAAAGGAGATTGACCATCTAAAATCTCTGATTCTCTTTCTGTCAAATCAAACTCATAAAATCCATTAGTTTCATCACCATCAGATAGGTCATCACAATAAGACAATATCGGAATTTCAGATGCATCTAGTGGAAAAGCACTATCAAACACTTGTAAAGAGAAACTCGTTGTATTATAACATTCAGAAAAACTACTATTCTGAATACGTGCCCAAATAGTTTCAATAGCATAAGGCGTAACATTCTCATAAGGCTGGGTAAGAATCGGAGTATTCGCATCAGCATGAGCCTGCATAGCAAAATAATTTATCTCAAATGTGGTAGGATCCTGAGCCCCTAATATCTCAGCATCTTTCAATGCATTTAAATCAAATTCATAAACGCCATCGTTATTGTCATCGCACTGTTGAAGATCAGTTGCTGTATTTGCAATTGCTAATTCCAATACTTCTATATCAAATGACGTCAAAGCATAACAGTTTGATCCAGCTACCACTCCAACACGTACCCAAATCGTTTTGGAATCACTAGGATATGTTGAGGTGTTGACTATCCACCCTTTGTAATCATTTGCATTCGCCTCGTCTTCATAATAGGTTATGTCTAGCGTCTGTCCATTTAACACAATAGGAGTCTGATCATCTAAATTAAAAATCGTGAATCCATCTGTATCATTATCACAAGCTTGAAGATCTGGCGGTTTAATTATATTAGGAGATGGAGTAATCATTAAATCAAAAGAAGTCATATCGTAACAAATCGTATTAGAACTATTTTCTATTCTAGCCCATATTGTAGTATTACCACTGGAATATGGACTTGATTGAGGTGCTGCTCCTGCTATGGCAAAAATTTCTGATTCATGATAGGTTACTATTACATTAGTTTGGCCATTTTCAATTTCATAAGTTTTGGATTCTAAATAAAAATCTTCAAGACCATCATTATCTGTGTCACATAACACAATTCCTTTTGCTAGACTAGTTGCTATAGGAGTATCGTGAATAGTCACAACAATGTCATCATCTAATATTTCTCCAGTAGAAGAATTTGTTACAATAACTTGATAGTTTCCAGTTGTATCAACTAAAAGAGTTGCTGTATTTTGAATAGGAATAATTGGTTCAAAAACACCTGTAGTTGAATTAAAAAGTAGCCATTGATAAGTTATTGTTGTTCCGAAAGTTGTCGCATTTATGATCGTACTCTGACCCATACACAACTCTCTATCTGGACCTAAATTTACTAAAATATCGCAATCCAAAGGATCAGTATTGTCTTCCATAACAGTTCCTTCCCATTCTATTGAGAACCCTGCATTATTTCCAGCATATTGATTGATAAAAACAACATATTCCTGTCCTGCAGTAACATTCATCCATGAATAATAAGCTTCAGTTTGAGTATTAGTATTTGGGTCTAACCCTACACCTGTATAACCTGTTGCAGAAACTTTGCTGTAATTACAAGCTATTGGCGTACCTAAAGCTCCACAAGATGGGTTGGGTCCATAAACTGCAAAATCCCAGTCTTCACTTAAATTGTTAGGGATTATATTAAAACCAAATACACCACTTTCTGCGAGTTTTACTCGAAACCAAAATGAGTTAGTTTCAATAGTGTTTACACCTAGACCATTTCTTAAACATCCAGAAACCGTCTGCCCATTAAAGTCATCATTACCATAACCATTAACTACTCCTCCAGAGTTGGCATCTGTACATATGGGTATGGTAGTAGAACAGTCAGACTGCCCATAACTATCATAAGAAGTTAGGCATAATAATAAGAATAGCGGCATGTAGTACTTTTTCATACATTACCTTTTGGGGTGACAATTAATATTTTAAATCTAACGATTATTTTTTTAAATTAGTCTTTTTATATATTGATAATTAATGCTTTACAAATTAATTAATCCCTAATTTCTTTAATAATGGCTCAATTTGAGGTTCTTTTCCTCTGAATTCTTTATATAATTCCATACCATCTTTAGAACCTCCATCACTTAACATTTTACGATATTTTTTTGCAGTTTCTTGATCAAATATACTTCCTGCGTCTTTAAATACCTGGAAAGCATCTGCATCCAGAACTTCTGACCATTTATAAGAATAATATCCAGAAGAATAACCTACAGGACTTGAGAAAATATGGTTAAAATAACCACTTCTATAACGTGGAAGTATTTCTTTTATCAATCCTAATTCTTTCATTTTCTCTGCTTCAAACTTACGCGCATCACGTTTGTCTGTATCTTTTATAGTATGCCAAAACATATCTAAATATGCCGCAGCCATATACTCTACATTTGCAAATCCTTGGTTGAAGCTATTTGCATCATTCATTTTCTTAATCAATGCGTCAGGAATTACTTCTCCAGTTACATAGTGTTTTGCATATAATTTTAAAACTTCTGGTTCACTCATCCAGTTTTCCATTACTTGAGAAGGGAATTCAACAAAATCACGAGGAACATTTGTTCCAGATTGAGATTGATAGGTCGTGTTTGAAAATAAACCGTGCAATGCATGTCCGAACTCATGGAATAAAGTTTCTGCTTCTCTGAATGACAATAATGATGGTTGTCCTTCAGTAGGTCTTGGATAGTTAAAGTTATTGGTAACTATAGGTGTTACAAAGTTTCCACCAACATTAGATTGCGCTCTCAATTCATTCATCCAAGCACCTCCACGTTTCGTATCACGTGCAAAGAAATCCATATAGATAACACCAAGATGCTTTCCATCTGCTTCTAAAACTTCAAACACTTGTTGATCTTCATGCCACTTAGGCATATCTTTTAATTCTTTAAATGTCAAGCCAAATAATTTAGTAGACAATTCAAATGCTCCATTTCTTACAGCATTAAATTCAAAATATGGACGCATTTCCTCTTCGTCAAAATCGTATCTTTCTTTACGTACTTTTTCAACATAATGTCTCCAATCACTTCCGTCAAAAGTTCCTTCAACACCATCTTTCTTCATAAAATCAGTCATCGCTTTACGCTCCTCTTTTGCCATGTTTAAAACTGGCTCCCATAATTGATCCATAAAATTCAATACTTCTTCCGGCTTTTTTGCCATTGCAGTTTCTAATATTAAATCTGCATGAGTTTCATATCCTAATAAGTTTGCTTTTTCAACACGTAATGAAGCCATTTCTTCAATGATGGCTTTATTATCATTCTCGTTGTCATTATCTCCACGCATAGCATATGCATCAAACATAGTTTTACGCATCTCTCTATTAGGAGATGACTGTAAAAATGGGTTGATACTAGGTCGTTGAACAGTAATAGACCAACCTTCATCATGACCTCTCTTTTTTGCTTCATCGGCAGCAAGAGCAACTAAACTTTCAGATAAGTTTCCTAAATCTTTTTTATCAGTAGTGTGTAGTTCAAATGCGTTTGTTTCTGACAATACATTTTTACCAAACTTATCAGCCAATTCCGCTAATCTTCCATTGATGGTTCTTAATCGACTTTCTTGTTCACCTTCTAACGCTACACCAGAACGAACAAACCCTTTATAAGTATCTTCTAATAATTTCACTTGAGGTCCTGATAAACTTGTCTTATCTGCCGTTTCGTAAACTACTTTTACTTTATTAAACAAGTTCTTATTTAAGTTAATATCATCCGAATGAGCAGAAAATATAGGAGCCATTTCACTAGCTACTTGATCAATTACATCGTTTGTATGAGCTCCATTAACAGCATAAAACACACTAGCTACTTTATTTAATGTTGCGCCAGATAACTCTAGAGCTTCAATTATATTCTTAAATGTTGGCGCTTCTGCATTATTAATAATTGCAGCAATTTCATCTTTTTGCTCTTTTATACCAACTTCAAAAGCTGGTTTATAATCTTCATTTTTAATCTTGTCAAATGGAGGTACACCAAATGGTGTATTCCACTCAGTAAGTAGTGGATTATCAGTTATAGAATCAGTCACTTTTTGTTCTTTTGATTGGCAAGATGTTAGTAAAATAATACATACGAGCGCAATGATGTTATTTGATTTCATTAGAATGAATTTATTATTGAATAAAAATGTAGTGCAAAATAAGGTTTTTTGATAAAATATCAGTGAACTTTTATCAAATAGAAATAGATTGATTTAATTTATGCCTAACAATTTAAAGATAGTAGAGTAAAAACAATCGAAAATGAATGCAACTTAAATAGCGCTAAAAAAAGGGGGATAAACTTGGTCGATTTTTTCAATAGCAAAAGTGGATTAACTAACTTTTATCGTTGAGTCATAAATAAAAGTTTATTTGATTCTGAGGCTTTCAAGAAAATAATTTTTTTAAATTCTGCTCGTAAGCAACTGAATTAAAGTAATAGGATACACCTGTGATATAATTACTTTTTTTCAATATAAACTTGGACTTAATCAAGCTTCTCTTATTGATATTCAATTATAATTACAGCATCTACATCCCTGTAAGTGCTGTAATCTTATAAAATTATAGTGTTGGAACTCCATTAGATATTATAGATATCGGAGCGATCATATAGATCTCTGTTTTGAAATTCGTAAGGTTAGAATCTGCAACTATACCATTCCAAAGTTCTGAATCTAAATAAGTATCTACCCTAACTTGACCAGTAAAGTAATACACTCCAACAAAAAAACTTTTTTTTCAAGGTTTCCAGGAGCAAAATCAGGTACCATATAACTCCCTAATTGCGCGTGTGCTTCCAAACTCATTTCTTGAAGTTCCTCTTTTACTACTAGTAATTGATTTAGCTAACTCTTTAATAAAAGTACGATATTCTGTTTTTGTTTTATCTTCAAATAAATACCTATTGATAGTAATCTCATGTTTAATATTTATTTGAGACTCATCTAAAACAGACTCATCTATTGAGTCAATAGAGAATAAATACAAGTCAACAATAATAGGCAGTGTCGAAATACCTTTGTTAGTAGCCAAATAACGGGTACTTTTTTTTGTTCCTGAAGGGTCTAACTTCTCAAGAAGACCTTCCTCCATTAAGGACTTTAATCTATTTGAAAGAATATTAGTCGCTATTTTTTCTTTTGAATCTCTAAACTCTTTAAATCTAGATTTTTTATGTAAGATAACATCTCTTAATATAAGAAGAGACCATTTGTCTCCTAAAATACTAATAGACCTCGCTATGGCGCAAGTTCGAAAGGGGGGTATACTCATGATTTAATAAATTAGTGAGGAATTTATATCTTCTTGATGTATCAACAACTCTGCAAAGGTACAATAAATAAATAAACTAACAGGTATTAGTTTATAAAAAATTTAAAAGACAGCTGAAGCAATCCTTTTAATATTATCGCTTTTCCCCATAGAATAGTAGTGTAAAACAGGAACTCCTGCCTTTATCAATTCTTTACTTTGATTAACACACCATTCAATACCTACATTTCTAACGGCTGCATTGTCTTTACATTTTACAATACTCATTATCAATTCGTCAGGTAAATCGACTTTAAATCTGTGCGGAATTAAATTCAATTGTTTTTTGGTTGCAATTGGTTTTAATCCTGGAATAATAGGAACAGTAATTCCTTCTAACCTACATTTATCTACAAACTCAAAATATTTTTGATTGTCAAAAAACATTTGAGTGACAATGTATGTTGCTCCGTTTTTAATTTTCTTTTTTAAGAAATGGATATCGGAATCTATACTTGGCGCTTCCATATGTTTTTCAGGATATCCTGCAACACCAATACAAAAATCTGTTTTAGAAGAGTTTTGAAGTTCTTCATCTAAATATATTCCATTATTTAAATCTTGAATCTGAGATGTCAATTCAGAAGCAAAATGATGTCCATCATTTTCGGGTTTGAAATAAGTTTCACTTTTTACAGCATCTCCTCTTAGAGCCATCACATTATCAATCCCTAGAAAATCTAAATCAATTAAAAAGTTCTCAGTATCTTCTTTAGTAAAACCTCCACACAATATATGTGGCACTGCATCAATGCCATATTTGTTTTGAATAGCAGCACAAATCCCAACTGTTCCTGGGCGCTTTCTTACAACTTGCTTTTTTAAGAGCCCTTTTTCCAATTGCTTATAAACATACTCTTCTCTATGATAGGTTACATCTATAAATGGAGGTTTAAACTCCATTAAAGGATCAATATTATCAAAAATTGATTGTACATTCTGCCCTTTTAAAGGTGGCAAAATTTCAAAAGAAAACAATGCCTTCCCTTTTGCGTTTTTTAAGTGATCTATAATTTTCATCTTAATCTGTAATATTTGGATTCAACCATTTATTGGCTTCATCTATTGATATGTTTCTTCTTTTAGCATAGTCTTGAACTTGGTCTTGAGTCATCTTCCCGAGCCCAAAATACTTTGATTCTTTATTTCCAAAATAATATCCAGACACACTGGCTGCTGGCCACATTGCTAAACTTTCAGTTAGCTTTACACCTATTCGGTTTTCAATATTTAATAAACGCCACAATGTGGCCTTTTCTAAATGATCTGGACAAGCAGGATATCCAGGAGCAGGACGAATTCCTTTATAATCTTCTTTAATCAATTCATGATTAGATAGGTTTTCTTCCGAAGCATAACCCCAATATTTTGTCCTTACTTCTTTATGTAAATATTCTGCAAATGCTTCTGCTAATCTATCTGCAAGGGCCTTGATCATTATTGAATTATAATCATCATTGTCTGCTTCAAATGCTTCTGCAAGTTCTTTTGTCCCAAATCCTGTGGAAACACAAAACGCACCAATATAATCTTGAATAGTAGTTTCTTTTGGCGCTATGAAATCTGCCAATGCAAATGAAGGAATACCTTCTCGCTTTTTCAATTGTTGTCTAAGGGTTAAAAACTTATAAGTACCATTTTGATGGCTTACTTCGATATCATCATTGTTTACAGAATTTGCTGGGAAAATTCCAAAAACTGCTTTGGCTTTTAATAATTTTTCGTCAAATACATTTTGTAATAATTCTTGAGCATCTGCAAATAATTCTGTCGCTTGTTCTCCGACAATAACATCCTTTAAAATCTGAGGATATTTTCCATGTAAATCCCAACTTCTAAAAAATGGAGACCAATCAATAAATGATTCTAATTTAGTAATATCAAAATCCTGAATTTCTTGAATTCCAAGTTGATTTGGTTTTACAATGACTGAAGTATTCCAATCAATTTTAAACTTACGATTTCGTGCTTCATCTATAGATAGATATTCTTTTGTTTTAGAACGATTTAAAAACTTCTCTCTGAATAAATCATACTCATCTCTTATCTGGTTTTTGTAAACTGCATTGTCTTTTTTTAATAAATTACCAACAACAGTAACAGCTCTAGAAGCATCATTTACATGAACAACAGTACTAGAATAATTCGGTGCAATTTTCACAGAAGTGTGGGCTTTGGAAGTCGTTGCGCCACCAATTAATAATGGAACAGAAAAATCTTTCTTCTCCATTTCTTTAGACAAATAAACCATTTCGTCTAATGAAGGAGTAATTAATCCACTTAACCCGATAATATCTACATTCTCTTTTTTTGCCGCTTCAATAATTTTTTCTGGCGGAACCATCACACCTAAATCAATAATCTCATAGTTGTTACAACCTAATACAACGCTCACAATATTTTTACCAATATCGTGTACATCACCTTTTACGGTTGCCATTAAAATCTTACCTGCAAATGCTTGTTTTCCATCTTTTTCAGCTTCAATAAAAGGTTGTAAGTGAGCAACTGCCTTTTTCATTACCCTTGCAGACTTTACTACTTGAGGCAAGAACATTTTTCCACTCCCGAATAAATCACCAACAACATTCATCCCAATCATTAGATTGACTTCAATCACCTCAATAGGCTTTTTTGATTGTAATCTTGCTTGTTCAACGTCTTCAACAATAAAAGCATCAATTCCTTTCACCAATCCATGCGTAATCCTTTCTTGAAGTGACGTATTTCTCCACTCTAAAACCTTTTCTTCTGTTTCTTTTTTGTTTTCTTTTACTGTTTCTGCATACTCTAATAATCGCTCGGTTGCATCTTCTCTTTTGTCAAAAAGAACATCTTCAACACAGTCTAATAATTCCTTAGGAATAGTATCATAAATCTCTAGCATTGTAGGGTTCACAATTCCCATATTCATCCCATTTTGGATAGCATGGTATAAAAATGCAGAGTGCATTGCCTCTCTCACAGTATTGTTCCCTCTAAAAGAAAAAGACACATTACTCACACCGCCTGAAACATTGGCATACGGTAAATTTTCTCGAATCCATTTAGTTGCCTTGAAGAAATCCAATGCATTTTTTCTGTGCTCATCCATTCCAGTTGCTACTGGAAAAATATTAGGATCGAAAATAATATCTTGAGGTGCAAAGTGGACTATGTCCACTAATATTTTATACGAACGTTGGCAGATTTCAATTCGTCGCTCATAGTTATCAGCCTGACCATTTTCATCAAAAGCCATTATAATAACTGCGGCTCCATATCTTTTTACTAACGTTGCTTGTCTGATAAATTCTTCTTCACCTTCTTTTAAACTGATTGAATTCACAACACATTTTCCTTGGGCTACTTGCAGACCTGCTTCAATTATTTCCCATTTAGAACTATCAATCATGATAGGAATTCGAGAAATATCTGGTTCAGAAGCAACAAGATTTAAAAATGTTGTCATTGCATACACACCATCGAGCATTCCTTCATCCATGTTGATATCAAGGATTTGAGCTCCTCCTTCAACCTGATCTCTCGCAACACTTAAGGCCTCTTCGTATCTTTCTTCTTTTATCAAGCGAAGAAATTTTCGTGAACCAGTTACATTGGTTCGTTCTCCAACATTCACAAAATTACTTTCAGGGGTTACAATCAATGGTTCTAAACCTGATAATGTTAGATATTTATTCATCTATTTCTACTACAATTTTTCTTGGTTCATATATAGCTGCTACTTCTGCAATCGCTTTTATATGTGCAGGACTTGTACCGCAACAACCTCCTATAATATTTATCAAATCATCTTTTAAATAACTTTCAATAAACGCTTGCATCTGTTGTGGAGTTTCATCATACTCACCAAAAGCATTTGGAAGTCCAGCATTAGGATGTGCAGAGGTGTAAAATTCAGTTTTATCTGACAATCGTTTTAAATATGGCTGTAATTGTTGTGCTCCAAGCGCACAATTAAAACCTACACTCAGAAGTGGAATGTGTGAAACTGATGCTAAGAATGCTTCGACAGTTTGTCCTGATAAAGTTCTTCCTGAAGCATCTGTAATGGTTCCTGAAACCATAATTGGAATATCTATATTTCGCTCAACTTTTACCTCATCAATTGCAAACAATGCGGCTTTCGCATTCAATGTGTCAAAAATTGTTTCTACTAATAATAAATCTACTCCTCCATCCAACAAAGCTTCAACCTGTAGTTTATAAGCGATTCGCAATTCGTTAAATGTAATCGCACGATATTCTGGTCTATTTACATCAGGAGATAAACTTGCAGTTTTGTTAGTAGGACCGATTGATCCAGCTACAAATCGAGGCTTGTGAGGTTCTTTTTCGGTGTATTTATCAGCAACTTGTTTTGCTATTTTAGCTGATTCATAATTTAGTTCATAAACTAAATCCTCCATTTGATAATCTGCCATTGCAATCGTAGTTCCAGAAAAGGTATTTGTTTCAACGATGTCTGCTCCAGCTTCAAAATATTTTCGATGTATTTCTGCAATCGCTTCAGGCTGGGTAAGAGATAACAAATCGTTATTTCCTTTTAAAGATGATGGGTACTCTTTAAAACGCTCTCCTCGAAAATCTTCTTCAGAAAAATCATATTGCTGAAGCATAGTTCCCATAGCACCATCGAGTACTAGAATTCGTTTTTGTATTTGTGTTTGTATGTTTGACATTATTAAATTATGTTTTAATATGTCATCCGAAAAGTAAGAGTAAAATTACTTGTGGTTATCTGTCAAATTAAAAGAATTAATTTGTAGAATTTAGCACCTACTTTAAAAAATAAAGGGTTGCTAAGGCTTCACAGGGTCTATCCCTCTGCCTTTCGTGATAACAATCAATAAATTAATGAACGAAGCAAAGTAAAGCAATTAAATTTTTATATCATACATTAAATGAAAAAATAATTATGATTCAGGTGCTAACTCTATTTCTAAACCATGTAATTGTTCAGTAATTGGTATTTGACAGCCTAACCTACTATTTTTTTTTACATAAAATGCTTCAGACAGCATCGCTTGTTCATCATCATTTATTTCTATTAGTTGATGTTCTGATTTTATATAACATTGACAAGATGCGCACATTGCCATTCCGCCACAAACACCAATAGTTCCTTCTTCAGCTAGTTCATATGAACGAACTACTTCCATTAAATTCATAGCCATATCTGTTGGTGCAGTAACTTCATGCTGAACACCCTCTCTATTGGTTATTTTAATTGTAATATCTATCATGCTTTATCTATTAAATAATTTAAAGAGACATACTCTCATAGCGATGAGAGTACATCAATTAAAATTCAAATAAGCCTACTTAAAAAAGTAGTTTAATTAATTGCTTTCACAACTGCTTTTGGAGCTTCTTTCCTTGTTCCATCAAATCCATTGATACCACTCACAGTAGTATATTTCAAAACATACTTTTTCCCGGGATTTATTATTTTAAAAGCCGATTGACACATTAATGTTGCCTCATGAAAACCACAAAGAATCAATTTCAATTTACCAGGATATGAGTTGACATCACCTATAGCAAATATCCCAGGAATATTGGTCTGATAATCAAACGTATCTACTTTAATAGCGTTCTTTTCAATATCTAAACCCCATTTCCCTATTGGCCCTAACTTTGGTGATAAACCAAATAAAGGAATAAAATGATCCGTCTCTATATATATTTCTTCAGAATTTTTAATAATAGAAATGGCTTCTATCTTATCAGCACCATGCAATTTTGTCACTTCAGCAGGAGTTATTATATTTATTTTTCCTAATAATTTTAATTCTTGTACTTTCTCAACAGAATCCAACGCTCCTCTAAATTCGTTTCTTCGATGAATCAATGTCACATCACTCGCAATATTGGATAGGAAAATAGCCCAATCTAATGCCGAATCACCTCCTCCAGAAATTACGACACGCTTATCTCTATAAAATTCAGGCTCTTTAATAATGTATTCTACACCCTTTCCCTCGTATATATCTATATTTTCTAATAGTGGCTTTCGAGGTTCAAAGGAACCCAATCCACCAGCAATAGCAACAATAGGCGCATGGTGTTTTGTGCCTTTATTAGTTGTGACAATAAAACTATCATCATCTTGTTTTTCTATTGTTTCTGCACGTTCTCCTAAGGTAAATCCAGGTTCGAACTGTTTAATCTGTTCCAATAAATTTTTAGTCAAATCACCTGCTAATACTTCTGGAAAACCAGGAATATCATAAATAGGTTTTTTAGGGTAAATTTCTGAACATTGACCTCCAGGTTGGGGCAATGCATCAATTAAATGACATTTTAGTTTTAGTAATCCTGCTTCAAAAACAGTGAATAGACCAGTTGGTCCTGCTCCTATTATTAATATATCTGCTTCAATCATTGTATTCTTTTTTTTCTACTAATCCTTTAGTAAATTCATTTAAAGTTTTAACTTTTTGTTGAAAATCTCCTTTAATCGTTTTCCTATATATATTAAGGTTCTTAACTAAATCATCTATATTTTCTGGTAGTACTTCTTCAAAAAACTGGCGTAATCTTTTAGCAGTTGTAGGTGATTTTCCATTTGTAGAAATGGCTACTTTCACATTGCCTTTTGTGACTATACCTCCCATATAAAAATCGCAATATGGTGGATTATCTGCTACATTAACAAGTTTGCTCTGAGCACGACAATCTTCATAAACCTGAATATTTACTTTTGGAACATCTGTTGTTGCTATTACAATATGTTTTCCTTTTAAATAATCACTGTTATATATATCCTCCACTAATTTTACATTTCCCGTATTAGCAACTTCTTTTGTCGTCTTTCTATAGAATGGAGATACCATAGTTACATTCGCATCTGGACTGGATTTTAATAAAAACTCTAACTTTTCTTGAGCTACAAAACCACCTCCTACAATTAAAACCTCCAAATTTTTAACCTTTAAAAAAAGTGGATATAAATTATTCCTTTCCATAACTAAACAAGTTGATGTTTAAATTTTGAATTTATATAAGCAGAATCTGATTTAGAATAAATTGAAGAAAGGTCTACACGATGATTTACAACTTCACCAATAATAATTATCGCAGGTGAGGATAATTGTTTTTCTTCAACAATAGTTTCAATAGTCTTAATTGTACCAATCCCTACTTTTTCATTATGCCTCGTACCATTTTGAATGACAGCAACTGCTGTATCTGATTTTCCTTCTGAAGAAAAAATACCAACTATTTCTGACAATTTCCCCATTCCCATTAAAATGACAACGGTTGCTGTTGACTGTGCCGCTAAAACTATATCATTAGAAATTTTATGAAATTTTGTAGTTCCTGTAATTACCCAAAAACTTTCTGAAGCATTTCGTTTAGTCAATGAAATACCTTGATATGCAGGTACCGCAGATGATGATGAAATACCTGGTACAACGTCTACTTCTATTGCATATTCTTTTGCGTATTCAATTTCTTCTGCTCCACGACCAAAAATAAATGGATCCCCTCCTTTAAGACGTATTACGTGACCACATCTAAATGCTCGTTCAACAATTAACGCATTGATTTGAGATTGTTGATAGGCATAACAACCTTTACGTTTTCCTACATATATTAATTCTACATTTTTAGATGCATAATTTAGTATTTCGATATTTACAAGGGCGTCATATAAAATAACACTCGCCGACGATATTGCTTTAATGGCTTTAAGTGTAATTAATTCAGGATCTCCTGGACCAGCACCTACAACAGTTAATCTTGGTGTCATAATTTTAGTTCTTAATAATTATTTGCTCTTGACGAAAAACTTTAACCGCATTTAAAAATTTACTTGCAGTTCCGATATAATTACTTGCGAAATCTTTAGTTGGTGGGTACACTTTTATTTGATAGATTAAATCTGAAAAAGAAGTCCCTAATTCAATTCTTTTTGTACCTACAAATAACTCATCAAACTGGCTTATAATTCCTACTTGTGTATTTGTTTTTATGTTTTCAGAAAGTAATATTGCTTTGGCTGAATTTACCATAGAACGATACGCCTCGTAAATTGCTCCAGAATATACTTTATTGTCAAAAGCCGCTTTCGCTTCTTCTATTTTCTCATCGCTTTCTAAAAACAGTGTTGCAATTAAATCTATAACAACCCCCGCACACTCACCTACACCAATTGCTTTAATATAGGCTTCGTCTGTTCCCCAATCAATAAAATCTTCTTGAGTTAGGTTTTCAACATTTGATAAATCAGTAAGCAAATTGTAAAAGTATTTTTCGCCCTTTTCTTGATAATATTCTGCAAATAATTGTCCTTGAGTATTTGCTTCGTAATCGTTAAGAATACGACGTAAAGCTTCTGGTCCTCTTCTACTTGGCACTTTCACTACTTTATCAGCTAAATATGCCTTTCCGTTCCCTAAGTTTGCACCTCCCAATAACACTTGTAATGCTGGGGCTACCAACTTGTTTTTTGTACGAATTGACATTCCTTGGAACCCTATATTTGCCATATTATGCTGTCCACAAGCATTCATACAGCCACTTATTTTAATAACTAAATCGTTATTTTCTAAATATTGAGAGTATTCCGTTTTAATAACGCGTTCTAATTCTTTAGCAATTCCAGTACTACTGGAAATTCCTAAATTACAGGTGTCTGTTCCAGGGCAAGCAGTAATATCAACCGCTTTATTATAACCTGATTCTGTAAATCCTAATTTTTCTAATTCAGTATAGAAAAATGGAATTAAATCATTTTTTACAAATGGAATTAATATGTTCTGCCTTAATGTTAATCGGACTTCTCCTGCTGCATATTTCTCAACTAAGTCAGATAATAATCTTGCTTTGTCAGTATAAAAATCACCTAATAAAACTTTAATTCCAATAGCAGAATACCCTTCTTGTTTTTGAAAGATAACATTGGTCTTTTTCCATAAATTGAAGGCGTTTTTATCTTTTATCTCAACAATTGACGCTTCAATTGAAGTTGGAATTGAAGCTGTATAATTTGCCTCATCAATAACTACAGTTTTATACTCAATAGCATTTTGTTCATTTTCTACTAATTCTTTAAAAGCTTCTAATCCTATATCTTTTAACAAGAATTTAAGTCTGGCCTTTGCTCTACTTTTACGCTCACCGTAACGGTCAAAAACACGCAAGACACCTTCCATTAAAGGAATTATTTTATCTGAAGGCAAAAAACTATAAAACTCATCAGCATGTCTTGGTTGTGATCCTAATCCACCACCAATCATCACTTTGAAACCTTTTACACCATTTTCTATTTTAGCAATAAAGCCAAGATCGTGTATATATGATAAACCTGTATCTTCATCTGTTCCAGAAAAAGAAACTTTAAATTTTCGTCCCATTTCTTGGCAGATTGGGTTTCTTAAAAAGAATTTAAATAAGGCATCTGCATTTGGAGACACATCAAAAGGCTCATAAATATCTATTCCAGCAGTTTCAGAAGCTGTAACATTACGTACCGTATTTCCACACGCTTCGCGAAGTGTTACATTATCACGTTCTAACGCTGCCCATAATTCTGGAGTACGATTTAAATCTACATAATGAATTTGGATATCTT
>JAWUWX010000040.1:0-52692 GCA_034111625.1 Flavobacteriaceae bacterium
TAGGTGTTATTTCTCTTTTCGGATATTTAAACCGTTGGAATGATTCTATGGGAACTTCTATTGAAGACGGCGCAGTAGAAAGTGGCGACCAGTATCTTGGAAAACATGGTTGGGAAAAAGGAAAACATCTATAAATGAAAACAATTTTAGGACAATTTGTTGATATTGAAAATAAGAATATATTTTCTGCTGAAGTTTCTTTTGCTGATGGGAAAATTGTTTCAGTAAAAGAAAAAGAGCATACTATTCAGCACTATATCCTTCCAGGATTTGTAGATGCACACATACATATTGAAAGTTCGATGTTGGTGCCTTCTGAATTTGCTAGATTGGCTGTTTTACATGGTACAGTTGGAACTATTTCTGATCCACACGAAATTGCAAATGTTCTTGGAAAAGAGGGTGTTTATTATATGATAGAAAATGGTAAAAAAGTGTCGTTAAAATTTCATTTTGGCGCCCCTTCTTGTGTTCCTGCAACAACTTTTGAAACTGCTGGAGCTGTTATTGATTCCGATGATATTAAAGAACTGTTGTCTTCTCCAGATATTAATTATTTGGCTGAAATGATGAATTATCCAGGAGTTTTGTTTGATGATGATGAGGTTTTAAAAAAGATTGCTTGGGCAAAACATTTTAACAAACCAGTTGATGGGCATGCTCCAGGATTGAGAGGGAAAGATGCTGAAAAATATATTTCTGCTGGCATTTCTACAGACCATGAATGTTTTTCATTTGATGAAGCGAATGAAAAGTTGGCGCTTGGAATGAAAATATTAATTAGAGAAGGAAGTGCTGCCAAAAATTTTGAAGCATTGATTGACTTACTTCCAGAACATTATGAAAACATGATGTTTTGCTCTGATGATAAGCATCCAGATGATTTAATTGTAGGTCATATAAATCAATTATGTGCTCGTGCCGTTGCTAAAGGAATTGATGTCTTTAAAGTTTTGCAAGTTGCTTGTATCAATCCAGTAAAACATTACAATATGAATGTTGGTTTGTTGCAAAATAATGATGCAGCAGATTTTGTTGTAGTTGAAGACTTGATTGAATTTAAAGTTTTACAGACCTATATTAATGGCGAATTGGTTGCTGAAAAAGGGCAATCATTTATTGAATCAATTCCATTTGAAAAACCAAATAATTTTAATGTTTCTCCAAAATCAGTAAGTGATTTTCGAATAGAAGGAACGTCAGAAAAGATACGTGTGATTGAAGCATTGGATGGAGAATTAATAACAAATGAAATTCATTCATCAGCAATTTTAAAGAATGGGAATTTAATTTCTGATGTTGAAAATGACATTTTAAAAATGGCCGTTGTAAATCGATATCAAGATGTAAAACCTTCAGTTGCTTTTATCAAGAATTTTGGATTGAAAAAAGGCGCTATTGCAAGTTCTGTAGCGCACGACTGTCATAATATTGTTGTTATAGGAACATCTGATGAAGAAATATGCAGTGCTGTAAATCTTATTATTGAAAATAAAGGAGGTGTATGTGCTGTGAATGGAAGCCAAAAGAAAAATCTTGCCTTGCCAGTTGCTGGAATTATGAGTGGTAAAAACGGCTGGGAAGCAGGGAAAGAGTATCAAGAAATAGACGCGATGGCAAAAGATTTAGGCTGTACTTTACGAGCACCTTTTATGACACTTTCTTTTATGGCGCTACTCGTAATTCCAGATTTAAAACTTTCCGATAAAGGATTGTTTAGTGGTGAGAAATTTAAGTTTGTGGACTTACAATTGTAAAATTCTCTTCACTTTCCCCTTCAATTCAGGCAATACCTCTCTATCAAACCAAGGGTTCTTCGTAAACCAAAAACGATTTCTAGGTGAAGGGTGTGGTAACACAAAATATTTAGGAAGATATTCAGTATAATTATCAACCGTTTCGGTCAAGGTACTTTTTGCATTTTCTTTCAAATAATAATTCTGCGCATACATTCCGATTAAAACAATCAATTCTAGATTTGGCATCTTATCAAATAATTCTTGATGCCATTGCGGTGCGCATTCTTTTCTAGGAGGCATATCTCCAGATTTTCCTTTGCCGGGATAACAAAATCCCATAGGAATTATGGCAAACTTTTCTATATCATAAAAATCTTCATCTGAAACATTCAACCATTTCCGTAATTGTCTTCCGCTAGCATCATCCCAAGGAATTCCAGAAGCATGAACTTTGGTTCCTGGCGCTTGTCCAATAATTACAATTTTAGAATTTTTATGTGCCGCTAGAACAGGTCGAGGGCCTAAATATAAATGTTCTTTGCAGATTGTACATTGTTTTATTTGAGAAAGAAGATGCTTCATTTCCTTTTTCTCTAAAATTATTTCAAATTCATATGACTCAATAAATTAGTTGCAAAAACAAGCATGTTTTTTACTTCATCTGTGCGAGCGACATGAATATATTTAAAAATCATCAGAGCTTCCCCATTACTTTCTATATGATGTATTTCGTTTTCTTCAAGAAAACGGATTAGGTCATCTGTGAAAAAAGTTCGAATTTCAGTTTCATTTTCTCCACTTAATTGAAATTTGCTTGAAAAACCTGCATATCTCTTAAAATTGATATCACCTTTCGCTCCTGCAAAAACCTTTACACGGTCAAAAACTTTATCAAAAAGACCTTCTTTATCAATTATAAATTTTGGTATAGATGATGGTAGTCTTATTATTTGTACAGTCGTCTGATATACTTCTAAAGCAAGCAAAGCTCCTTCATCAAACACAATATCAGCAATTTCCCAATGAGCATTACTTTCAACATCTAATCCCTGTAAAGAGTTCATCTTCATTTCTATAGGGCGTGAATCAAAAAAATGAAAATTTCTCAAATAAGAAGTATTCCAATCTACTTCACGTTCAAATGACCAACTGTTTGCAATAGCCATTTTTTGTAAACGAATTTGACGTTGTGTGATACGTTTTTTTATACGACCGGTTACAATCTTTAAAGCTCTATTATGACTTGTAGAAGAAACATGATTATCTAACCCAATCAATTTCACATCTCCACCTTGATCTTCTTGTATTCGTTTAAAATCGATTAAATTTTCCATTATCGATAAATCCACTAAACGTGTTTTTGACATATCTATACGCACCGTCGCTCCTTTCGGGATTTCTTCTAACAACTTATCTAATTGTAACGCGTATAAGAAGTTACTAATTCCTTTAAGTTTCACATCATAAGAACCATTTTCTAAACGGTATACTTTTGAGCCAGATTTATAAATCATTTTAAAGAAACGTGAAAAGCCAACTTTTGCTAATAGCATATGTAAAAACAAAGTGATTAAAATTCCACCAATAATCCCATAAAGTAAATCTGTAAATAATGTTATAATAAGTGTTGATGAAAGAAATAACAATTGTTCTACACCTTGACCGTAAGCATGTTTGAATACTTTTGGTGATGCCAATTTAAATCCTGTGTGTACCAAAATTGCAGCTAAAGCGGCTAAAGGAACGCTCCTTAAAACGGGTGCTAAAATAAGTACAAAGAGAATTAAAAAAATTCCATGATAGAAATTAGACCATTTGGTTTTTGCATTACTATTTACATTTACTGTACTACGCACTATTACAGTTATAATTGGAAGTCCACCTAGAGCACCAGAAACCATTGTGCTTAATCCAACACCTATTAAATCTTTATTCAAATTTGTAGTTCGTTTATAAGGATCTAATTTATCAACAGCACGAGCACTTGCTAGCGTTTCTACAGAAGCAATCATAGTAATTGATAAGACTGTAAGCCAAAACGCAGCAGTTCCTATCATTCCAAAATCTGGATGCATAATGCTATCTAATGGATTGTCTGGGATTTTAATTAATAATTCTGGACCTACACCATAACTTTTTCCAAAAAAAGAAAGACTATGTTCGTTAAAAAAGTCAAAAGTAAATACTAAAGGTATCGACAATATCAAAACCCACATTGGGGCTGGAATCATTCGAATGAATTTAGTATTAATTTTTTTATAAAAAACGAGTACTAAAATTCCAACTAAAGCAATTAAAAAAACAAAAGGATTAATTTCTGGAATTTTATAAAAAGCATCTATTAATGTTCCTACTATACTTTTTGCATCAGAAGTTGTTCCTAATGCATAATGTATTTGTTTTGTAAATATAATTACACCAATTGCAGCTAAAATACCATGTAATACTGATGAAGGTAATAACTTTGCAAAACGACCCATTTTTAAAAAACCAAGTATCGTTTGAATACCTCCAGACACTACGATTGCAGCTAAAACATAATTAATATTTCCATCAAGAGCTACAAGCCCTCCAAGAATTACGGCAATTAAGCCTGCGGCAGGTCCGTTAATTGCTAAATGTCCTCCTCGAAAAAAGGTAGTAACAATTCCTCCAATAATTGCGGAGAGTACGCCTGCCATAGGTGACACTTCAGAGGCCACTGCGATTCCTAATGCAAGTGGTAAAGCGACCAATGATACACTTATTGCTGCCGAAAGGTCATTGCGCCAGTTTTCTTTTAAGCCTTTAATTCCCGAAGCAGGGATAGAGTTGAGAGTCTTCATAGTTGATATAAAAATGTCTATTTAGGGCTGTTAATATACGTTTTTCATAAAATTTAGTTCGTTTAAAAGATGATTTTTTTAGTTTGAGTTGCCAAATAATTAAGAAACCAACTATTTTTCTTTTCTATTAAAGGGGAGTCTCAATTTTGTGAATAGAAACAAAAGAATTTGCACCTAAATCAAAAGGCTCTTTACAAATGGTGTATTGTCTAATATCAGATAAAAGATTACTTACTTTTTACCACCAACAACAATTACAATTTCTCCTTTTGGAGGCTTATTTGTATAGTGTTCTAATACTTCTTTGGCTGTTCCTCGAATGGTTTCTTCAAATAGCTTTGTTAATTCTCTAGAAACAGAAACAGATCTATCTTCACCAAAGTATTCTGTAAAATGACCTAAGGTTTTTATCAATTTATGAGGAGATTCGTAAAAAATCATCGTACGCGTTTCTTCGGCTAAGAATAAAAGCCTTGTTTGACGCCCTTTTTTTACGGGTAAAAATCCTTCAAAAACAAACTTATCATTTGGCAAACCACTATTTACAAGAGCAGGTACAAAAGCCGTTGCTCCAGGAAGACAATCCACTTCAATTCCGTTCTCAATGACTGCTCTTGACAATAAAAATCCAGGGTCAGAAATTGCAGGGGTTCCGGCATCTGAAATTAAAGCAACTGTTTCTCCAGCTTTAATTCTCTCTACAATTCTATTGACCATTTTATGCTCATTATGCATGTGATGAGATTGCATATGAGTTGAAATTTCAAAGTGCTTTAATAATTTACCAGAAGTTCGCGTATCTTCTGCAAGAATTAAATCAACTTCTTTGAGCACTTTTACAGCTCTAAAAGTCATATCTTCAAGATTACCGATTGGTGTTGGTACTATATATAATTTGGACATGAAGTTCTTTTCTAATTGCTGTAAAGTTACGACAAAATAAGCGCTTTATAAACCAGATTGTTATGGACGAATTATTGAAATCCAATAAATTTTTTTTGCCTTTAGAATCTAATAAAGGGGGCCGCCCTTATAAATAAAAACTCCTCTAAAAACAGATTTTTTTTAGAGGAGTTTTTCCTGAATAAAAATTTTATTGCTAGAATTTAAATGTTAATCCAGCATTAATAACCGTTCCGTTAAACCCAAATTGATTTACTTCCCATGGATATTTAAAACGACCTCCTAGATCAGTAACGAAATCACCTTTAGTATCTATCTCATCTGGATAAACATTTAATAAGTTGTTTACTGAAACATGTGCTGATATTTTTTCAGAAAAATCATAATTTATATTTAAATCCGTAATAACTTTTCCTGCAAAAGTTTGATCATAGTCTTCATCATTAACAGGCAAAGAGCTTCCTCCAGGCCCTAATGGAGCACCATTTAATCCGTTATTTGAATGCTGCCAAGTTACTTCTCCGAAGTATGTGTTATTTAAAGAAATGTTTACTTTGTTAATTTCATAAGCCAGCCCTATTAATATTTTAGACTTCGGTCTAGAAGAAGTAATTCTTGATTGTTCTTTTCTATTAAATATATCATATCCGTTTTCACCAATTAAACCAGGAGCTTCTAATTGCAATCCGTCTTTTGAACTATCAACATCTTCATTTGTGATTTTTGTATCATTAAAGTTAGCTGACAGTGTAACTCCTAATTTCCCATTACCTAATTCGATATTTCTATAGCTAGCAACAAGATCAACTCCTGATGTTTCTGTATCAACAGCATTTGTAAAAAACTTTAAACTTGTTATTGAGTTGTCTTCTAATATTTGTTCAACAGGATTTTGTGGGTTTCCCACCCCTCCATCAATATATCCTATTTCACCAGAAAATAATACACGATCATCAACTTTTACATTATAAAAATCTACAGATAATGATAAATTCGAAATAGGTTTATACGTAATTCCAGCAGAAATGTTTTTAGACGTTTCCGCTGATAATTGAGGGACTCCAAGTCCATCTCTAATTACAGGATCAACATTGTTAAATGTTCCTTGATTAGAAACTGTTCCACCAGAAACTAGAGTTTGAATATTGCTTAAATAAATTTGATGTAAAGATGGCGCTCTGAAACCAGTACCGTATGAAGCTCTTATTGCTCCCTTATCTCCAATCGAATACCTTCCGCTTACTTTCCAAGAAGTATTATCTCCAAAATCACTAAAGTCTTCATATCTTACTGCTCCTCCAATTAACAAGTCTTCTGTCGGTTCCCATTCAAGATCTCCATAAACACCATAATTATTTCTTTTTGCTTCCACTTCATTGGATGGCTGAAGTCCTGGAAAAGATTGAACGCCATCAGCAAAGTACGATTCAGGTTGTCCAGCAGTGGAAGAAAATTTTTCTTCTTTTACTTCTGCTCCAAAAGCAAAATTAACTTGACCAAAGTTTCTAGAAATATCTAAATTTGCTAAATTATTACTAAAAGTATAGGCTCCTACCTCAAAAGAAGTTGGGCTAGATGCTCCAAGTGCAGGGTTTAAACTATTATTCACTACATATGAAACAGCATTTCTACCATTGGTTCCACTTAAATCTACATTAAATCCGTGTAATTCCCATTTAGCACCAACTGTAAAATTATTATCTGTTACATCCGTTTCAAATGTTGGCTGAAATCCTTGATATTCAGTTCCTGCTTCATGTAGTAAATTGAATGGATCTGGAACCCAATATGGAACTCTATACAATGCGAAGCTTGTTCCTTTTCTAAAAGACACACCTCCAAAAGCATAAAATTCACCATTTCCACTTTTAAAAGGGACTCCTGTATTAAAAAATGCGTCAACTTTATGATATTTTGGTTGACCTATTGTCATTCCTAAATCTGGATTTGCTGCTAACCAAGGCCCAAAAGCAGGATCACCTGCCTGAACTCCAAAAAGCGCATCGCCTCCAGGTTCTCCTGCTCTATTAGTCTCTTCTTGATCATAATACCCTAAAGTTAAATTTAGATACCCTCCTTTTTCACCTACATTTATTGCGGTATTGAAGTCAGCGCCAAAATTAAATCCATCACCTTCTGTTGTAACTCCAGCATTTGTATTGATGGTTGTGTATTCAACACCTTTTTTAAGAACCATATTAATCACACCCGCAATGGCGTCTGATCCATATTGTGCAGAAGCTCCATCTCTTAAGACTTCTATTCGCTCTATTGCAGCTGCAGGAACACTCTTTAAATCTACACCAACTTCTCCCTTTCCAGGAGTATCATTAATATAAACTAATGCACTTTGATTCTTTCTTTTTCCGTTTACTAAAACCAACGTTCTACTCGGTCCTAATCCTCTTAAATCAGCCGGGTCAAAATGAGCTGTAGCATCTGAAATAGTCTGATTCGTAGAATTAAAAGAAGGGATCTTATACGTTAACATTTTATCAACTGTAGGCTGCCCTGTGCTTTTTAACTCTTCAACACCTATATTGTCAATAGGAACTGAAGAATCTAAAATTGTTCTGGGTTTAGATCTATTTCCTAAAATCACAACTTCGTCAAGTTCTTGTCCTTCTTGAAGAGTAATTGAAATTTGAGTAGAATTAGAAACCATAACCTCTTTATTTTCATAGCCAACTGAAGATATTTCTAATATCACAGGAAAATCAGTAACATTAAGAGAAAAGTTTCCGTTAAAATCAGTTGAAGAGCCTAACGAAGTTCCTTTTACAATAACATTAACTCCAGGTAATGGAGAATTGCTTGAATCCATAATTATTCCAGAAGTTGTAATTTGTGCTATAGCACAAACAGGCGAAAAGACTATCAAAAAAATTAACAGTCTCGAAAAATAAGTTTGTTTCATAATATCATTTGAATTAGTTAGTACAAACAAATTTGTGGTTTTTATGCCTCTTATCCTAATTATTCTGCAGAAATAAATGACATATACTGTGTTAATCGCAATTATTAGTTTGAATATAATATATTGATTAATGACACTTCTCAATTGAAAGATTATTCTTACAAAACCCTTACTTCCAATAATATCATTTATTTTTGCAGAATAATTTTTAGAAAGATATGTATAGAAGTCATACGAACAGTGAATTGAGATTGTCTCATGTAAATGAAGAGGTTACCCTATCTGGTTGGGTACAGAAAGCACGTGATAAAGGGTTTGTGATTTGGGTGGATTTGCGAGATCGTTACGGTATTACGCAGTTGATCTTTGATGAAGAACGTACAGATGCTACTGTAATTGAAAATGCTAAAAAATTAGGAAGAGAATTTGTTATTCAAGTTAAAGGAAAAGTTATAGAGCGTCAATCTAAAAATACGAATATTCCTACAGGAGAAGTTGAAATTTTAGTTAGAGAATTGACCGTATTAAACTCGGCATTAACACCTCCATTTACAATTGAAGATGAAACTGATGGTGGAGAAGATATTCGTATGAGATATCGCTATTTAGACATTCGTAGAAATCCTGTAAAGGAAAGTTTGATTTTTCGTCATAAAGTGGCAATGGAGGTAAGAAAATACCTTTCAGACCAAGAATTTATAGAAGTAGAAACACCTTATTTAATAAAATCTACTCCAGAAGGTGCTAGAGATTTTGTCGTGCCTTCTAGAATGAACGAAGGGCAGTTTTATGCATTACCACAATCTCCACAGACCTTTAAACAGTTGTTAATGATCGGTGGAATGGATAAATATTTTCAGATTGTAAAATGTTTCCGTGATGAAGATTTACGTGCTGATAGACAGCCTGAATTTACACAGATTGACTGCGAAATGGCATTTGTAGAGCAAGAAGATATTTTAAATGTATTTGAAGGATTGACACGTCATTTATTGAAAGAAGTGAACGGTGTAGAGGTTGATAAGTTTCCAAGAATGAACTACGACGATGCAATGCGCTTGTATGGAAATGACAAGCCAGACATCAGGTTTGGAATGGAATTCGGAGAAATGAATGAGATTGCTCAGCATAAAGAATTTGGCGTGTTTAATAATGCTGAATTGGTTGTAGGAATTGCGGTTCCTGGAGGAAATTCGTATACACGTAAAGAGATTGATAAATTGATTGATTGGGTGAGACGTCCACAAGTTGGTGCTCTTGGAATGATTTATTCTCGTTGTAACGATGACGGTTCTTTCAAATCTTCAGTTGATAAGTTTTACGACCAAGAAGACTTGGCAAAATGGGCTGAGGTTACTGGTGCAAAAGCCGGTGATCTCATATGTATTTTATCAGGTGACACCAATAAAGTAAGAGCACAATTATCTGCTTTACGAATGGAACTTGCAGAGCGTCTGGGATTAAGAGATCCTAAAGTATTTGCTCCTCTTTGGGTGATTGACTTTCCATTATTAGAACTAGATGAACAAACTGGACATTACCATGCAATGCATCATCCTTTTACTTCGCCAAAACCTGGACAATTAGAATTACTAGACACCAATCCTGGAGCTGTAAAAGCGAATGCTTACGATCTTGTTTTAAACGGAAACGAAATAGGTGGTGGATCGATCAGAATTCATGACAAACAGATTCAAGCAACGATGTTGAAACATCTTGGCTTTTCAGAAGAAGAGGCAAAAGCGCAATTTGGTTTCTTAATGGATGCGTTTGAATATGGTGCGCCTCCACATGGTGGATTGGCGTTCGGATTGGACAGATTGGTTGCTATTCTTGGCGGACAAGAAACGATTCGTGATTTCATTGCGTTCCCGAAAAATAATTCTGGACGTGATGTGATGATTGATGCTCCTGCTCCTATTGATGATCAACAGTTGACAGAATTGGGCCTCAAACTCAATTTAAAGTCTTAAATAAATGAATCCTGCTTAAGCAGGAATCATTATTTCTTCATTTTTTTCAACAGATTTTGTAAGTGCAGAAGAAATAATTCTAGTTGAAATTGCAACAATCCCTAAACCTGTAATTAACAAAAAAAGTAAATATTCTTCCTCCTACAGTTATTGGATATACATCGCCATTGTAAAGTGTTTCAAAGCTTTATTATAACGGGATAATTTTAAAATTCTAATAAATCGTAGCGCTCGTAATGAACGTAAATCAATACCAAATAATAGATAAAATGGAAGATTGAGTGACGAAGGTTTTAACATGCCCAATTCACTTAATCAAATTAAATAAATTATTCTCAATTATAATTATATAAATTTCTTTACTTTTAATCCGATGAATTTTTCTTCAAAAAAAATATTAATACGCTTTCTTATCTGGAAGTATAAACATGTTTCTGAACGAAATTTTGTGTATTTCTTGAGCATCTTAGTTGGGTTGTTGGCAGGATTAGTTACGGTAACCTTAAAGAATATCACCTATTTTATTCAATCTCTTCTTGAAGGTAAATTTATAAAAGATTACCAGACAACACTGTATTTCATTTTTCCAATTCTTGGTCTTTTAGTAGTGTTTATTTTTCAAAAATATATACTAAAAAAGCAAATAAGCCACGGTATAACATCAACCCTTTTTGCTATTTCAAAAAGAAACGGAATCATAGAGCGTTATAAGATTTTAGCCTCTTTAATTGCAGCTCCAATAACTGCTGGTTTTGGTGGTTCTGTGGGGTTGCAAGGTCCAGCCGTAAGTACCGCTTCCGCGATTGGAGCCAATCTTTCGCAAGTGTTTCATATGAATACAAAAACACGAATGCTATTAATTGGTTGTGCAGCAGCAGGCGCAATGTCGTCGATGTTTAAAGCACCAATTGCAGCGATTATTTTTGCAGTAGAAATTTTCAGTTTAGATTTAGCTTTCGCCTCTCTAATTCCATTATTATTGGCCTCTATTTCCGCAGTATTAATGTCGTATTTGTTCCAAGGAACTCATGTTTTATTGGGATTTGAATTACAAGATGAATTTGCAATAAAAGATATATTGTTTTATGTTTTTTTAGGATTGATGACAGGAATTGCATCCATATATTTTACTAAAATGTACTTCTTAATTACTGATTTTTTTAAACGTATTAAAAACCAAATTTATAAACTCATTGTAGGTGGAATTGCAATTGGAATAATGTTATATTTTATTCCTCCTTTATATGGAGAAGGATATAGCATGATTAATAATTTATTGGACGGAAACCATATTGCTGCTTTAGGTGAAACGCCTTTTGATGCATATACTGATAATATTTGGGTTGTAATTATGCTATTAACAGGCGTTATTATTTTTAAGGCTATTGCAATGACAACAACTTTTGCTGCTGGAGGAGTTGGAGGGATTATTATTCCAACATTATTTATGGGTAGCGCTCTAGGAAATGTAATTGCTAAGGTGATTAATAATATTGGATTAGGGTTTCAAGTTTCAGAATCAAATTTCACACTTATTGGTATGACTGGATTAATGGCAGGAGTTTTGCATGCCCCATTAACAGCTATATTTTTAATTGCAGAAATTACTGGAGGCTATGAGCTTTTTGTTCCGTTAATGATCGTAACCGCCATTTCATTTTCGGTCACTAAATATTTTATTCCAAATTCAATTTACACTTCTGAATTAGCTAAAAAAGGGCAGTTGATAACGCATAATAAAGATAATAATGTGTTGATGATGATGAACCTAGATAAAATTATTGAAACTAATTTTAAAACAATTTCCGTTGAAGCAAATTTAGGCGAGATATTAAAAAAAGGGGTTGCAAAATCAACACGAAATATATTTCCGATAGTGAACGATGAAAAAGAATTTTTAGGAATTATTTTGTTGGATGACATTCGCAATATCATGTTTGATACTGAACTTTATGAAACCACTCTTGTAAAGGAGTTAATGCATAATGCTCCTGATGTTATAGACTATGATAAAAACTCTATGCCACAGATTATGAAAAAATTTAAAGAGAGTGGTGCTTGGAATCTTCCTGTTATTAAAGGCGGGAAATATTATGGTTTTATTTCAAAATCAAAGTTACTAACTGTGTATCGTAGAAAATTGATTGAAGTTACCAATTGATTTTTTGTAGATTTGTTGTCTATAAATTTGTTAAATTATAAAACGAGTATGTTAAAAACTTTATCATTAAAGGGAATGATTCATAGTGAACAGCATGCATGTACTGAGCCAAGTCGAAGTATGACCGTTAAAAAAAAATAAACACATGAAATACGTCATTATTGCTTTTTTAATTATTGCCATCGGATTGGTTACAACAGGATTTTATTTAAAAAGTATTTCTCATTTCAGAGGAGAAGCAGTTGTAGGGCTTGGTGTTCTTACTATTTCATTTCTAGTGATGCCTTTATTTATCTATCATCGTTATAGAAAGAAAAACCTATCAAATTTTAAATTTGATAAATCTATTTTTAAAGACGTAAATAAGAACTAATTCAAGTTTCGCTTTTCAATAAAAAACCGCGTTAACAATTTTCCACATTCTTCTTCCATAATTCCTGAGACAACTTTGGTTTTAGGGTGTAAAGTTGTATTCATATTTATATAACCTCGTTGATCATCTCTTGCTCCAAAGACAACTTTATCAATTTGAGTCCAATAACTTGCACCAGCACACATTTGACAAGGTTCTATCGTTACATATAAGGTGCACTCTTTTAGATATTTGCCTCCAAGATAATCTGCTGCTGCTGTAAATGCTTGCATTTCGGCATGCGCAGTCACATCATTTAAGGTTTCTGTGAGATTGTGTGCGCGAGCGATAATTTGATCCTTGCATACAATCACAGCACCAATAGGAACTTCTCCTTTTTCAAAAGCCGTTTCCGCCTCTTGAAGGGCGCGTTTCATAAAGTAAGTATCGTTAAAAGGGTTTTCCATATAACAAATATAGTCGTAGTTTTGTCTATGTGAAAAGTAATTTACTTGAAAATATTAATTCTCCTAAGGATCTACGTGAAATTTCTAGTAGTGAGTTACCTCAAGTAGCCCAAGAATTACGTGATTTTATTATTGATATTGTCGCTACTAAAGAAGGGCATCTTGGCGCAAGTCTTGGTGTTGTAGAATTGACAATCGCCTTGCATTATGTGTTTGATACGCCTAGTGATTTATTGGTTTGGGATGTAGGGCATCAAGCTTATGGTCATAAAATTTTAACAAATCGAAAGACTATTTTTCATACCAATCGACAATTAGGTGGAATTTCTGGTTTTCCTAAGCGTGGAGAAAGTGAATACGACACATTTGGTGTAGGGCATAGTTCTACCTCAATTTCCGCAGCATTGGGAATGGCAATCGCATCAAAACTTAAAGGCGAAACAGAGAGGCAACATATTGCCGTTATTGGAGACGCTTCAATTGCGTCTGGAATAGCATTTGAAGGAATGAATCATGGAGGAGTTACAGATGCAAATTTTTTAATTATTCTAAATGACAATACAATGGGAATTGACCCAAGTGTTGGAGCTTTAAAAGAATATTTTACCAATGTAAAGGCAGGAAAAGCTGTCAGGAAAAACAATATTATTGAAGCCTTAAATTTTAACTATTCAGGACCCATAGATGGCAATGATATTAATGCATTATTAAAAGAGTTAACTCGATTAAAATCAATCAAAGGACCTAAATTCTTACATATTACAACTGTTAAAGGAAAAGGGCTTTCAAGTGCTGAAAAAGATCAAGTAATGTATCACGCTCCAGGAAAGTTTGATAAAGCAACTGGAAACATTATTCCTAAATCTGCAGAAAATTTACCTCCGAAATATCAAGACGTTTTTGGATTGACTTTGGTTGAACTTGCAGAAATAAATGAAAAAATTGTAGGTATAACTCCTGCAATGCCGACAGGATGTTCGTTGAAATTTATGTTGGATGCTTTTCCTGAAAGAGCATTTGACGTAGGAATTGCAGAACAACATGCTGTGACATTTTCTGCAGGACTAGCAACTCAAGGAATGATTCCTTATTGCAATATTTATTCAACATTCTTACAACGTGCTTATGACCAGATCATTCATGATGTTGCACTTCAAAACCTTCCTGTAATTTTCTGTCTCGATAGAGCAGGGCTTGTAGGCGAAGATGGCGCTACACATCATGGCGTTTTCGATATTGCATATTTAAGATTGATCCCGAACATGATTGTTTTTGCTCCAATGAACGAAATGGAGTTGCGTAATATTTTATACACAGCCCAACTTGGTTTACAACATCCTATTGCGATTCGATATCCTAGAGGTCGTGGAACTGTTGTAGATTGGAAATCTCCCTTTTCTAAGATTGAAATAGGCAGAGGAGAACAATTATCTGATGGAAATAAAATTGCTGTTCTTACAATAGGAACTATTGGAAATAGGGTTCTCGAAATCGAAAAAGAACTTCCTAAAAATACGGTTTCTCATTTTAATATGAGGTTCATAAAGCCTCTTGACGAGCAATTATTACATAAAATTTTCAGCCAATTTGATAAAATAATTACCATTGAAGACGGAACTATTGTAGGTGGATTTGGGAGTGCAGTGGTAGAGTTTACTTCAGAAAAAAATTACCATTCTAAAACTATTAAAAGAATGGGAATTCCAGATAATTTTATTGAACACGGAACCGTTTCGGAACTACAAGAAATCGTTGGGTTGGATAAAGAATCTATTCTTAAAGAGATTAAAAAACTTCTCCCTTAATTTTTCTATGTAGCAATATCGCATAACTATCTGATACTGTAGAAATAAAACTACAGACAGTAAAAATTCTATCATAAAGTGAGCCTTTCGTCTGTTGGAAATTCTCAGGTAATAATTGAAAAACTAGTTTGTCATAATTAGTTGCTGTCTTGTCATACTTATTATTCACAGCAGTAATAAACACGTCAAGAAGGTCAGATAAAATTTTATATCCAGCAACTTCCTTTTCAATTACCTCTTTACTTCTGTAAATTTTTTCAACACTTATCTTTATGATGTCGTTAATCTGTGCCTCATACTTACACTTGTCCAGCAAAGAAAGATTGTATTCTCCTTTTAATATCACATCTTCATTTTCTAAAAACACTTTTACAGCCTCATTTATCAAGTTTCCAATTGCCAAAGCTCTTAAATAACTTACTCGATCTTTCTTGGTTTTTAACTTGTGGTATTTTTTAGAATTAATAGTGTCCTTTACCAATTTTATCAAATATTCTAGCGCAAATGCCTCGTCTATCAACCCGAGATTTATTCCATCTTCAAAATCTATTATTGTATAACAAATATCATCTGCTGCCTCTACCAAATATGCTAAAGGGTGACGATTATACGCCATGTGTTTATCGTCACGCAATCTCACCAAACCCAATTCTTGAGCAACATCTTCAAATGCCTCTACATCAGATTGAAAAACTCCATACTTTTTATCAACGATATGATTCGTCGGCTTTTTAGGCAACGACTCTTTAGGGTATTTCATAAATGCACCCAAAGTAGCGTATGATAATCGCAATCCGCCATCAACACCTTCTCCGCTTTCAGTTAGAATTTTAAAACCATTCGCATTCCCTTCAAAATCAATTAAATCTTGCCACTGCTTGTCCGTTAATTCGTTTTTAAACCGTTGTCCGTTTCCAGTTTTGAAATATTCACCAATTGCTTTTTCTCCAGAATGCCCAAATGGTGGGTTTCCTATATCATGAGCTAGTGCTGCTGCTGCTACAATTGCTCCAAAATCATTGGCTTGATATCCTTTTTCTTGAAGGTTAGGATATTTTTCCATTAATTGTTTCCCTACAATTCTTCCCAAAGAACGCGCTACAACACTTACTTCAAGACTATGAGTTAGACGTGTATGAACAAAATCGGTCTTAGAAAGTGGAACAACTTGTGTTTTATCTTGTAAACTTCTGAATGAATCTGAAAAGATAATTCGATCATAATCTACTTCAAATCCTAAACGTGTTTCGTCTTGATCTTTTCTTAACCTTAAAGAGGTGTCTCCACTTCTTTTTAATGACAGTAATTGTTCCCAGTTCATCTAAGTTGTTTTATGCCTGCAATATAGCAGTTTTTGATAAAAAATTGAAGGAATATATTTGACAAAAAAAGAAATATTCTCTTGGCGTTTTATACAATCTATTGGTTTTTATAAAAACTTAGTTATTAAAACAAAAAGGGTTGCCAATATTGACAACCCTTTTTTATAGCAAATAGATTTTTATACTTATGATTGTTTGACGTTTTCTTTAATCCAAATAATACAACTATCAAAATCTCCGAAAATCTTATCTTCAGAAATAAAATCTGGAATAATATCAATACGTTCCATCATATATCGTGGTTGCGTTAATAAATCTACAAAAAGCACTTCAATATCTTTTTTCTGTAAATCTTGTAGCATATCTTCCATTGCATATAATCCTGACTGATCCATATAAGCCATGCGATCTAATCGCATAATAACAAAGTGAGCGGAACCTGGAATTTGCAGCGTTAATTGCTGAAAATTACTTGTCGACCCGAAAAATAAGGGTCCTTTAATATGCTTAATAAAAACTTCTTCTTTTAAATTTTCAGGGAAATTAATCTCGTCTTCCCATGCTTCCTCTTTTAACGCTTTAACATCGCTACGCTCACCTGTTAAATCGCCAATCTTTTTCATGAACATAAGAGACGCAATTACCAAACCAATACCTACTGCATAAACTAAATTCCAAAAAGTAGAAAGTAACAAGACAACTATCATTATTAAAACCTCAGAACTTAATTTAAAAGGTCCGATTTTTATATCTCTAGGTAAACTAGGGATTGCTTTTAACCCTTTATAATCCATTACACCAATACCTACTGTAATTAATATTCCAGCCAAAACTGCTGCTGGAATTTTTGATGCAATTGGCGCTAATGCTAATAAGATAATAAATAACATTACACCTGCAATCATACCAGATAGTTTTGTTTTTCCTCCAGAATTTATATTTACAACTGTTCTAATTGTTGCACCTGCACCTGGAAGACCTCCAAAAACAGCAGCAATACTGTTCCCAATCCCTTGACCAACTAATTCTTTATTTGGCTTGTGTTTGGTTTTAGTCATATTATCTGCGACAACACTTGTTAAAAGTGAGTCTATTGCGCCTAATAATGCCAAGGTTAACGCAGTAAAAATGTAAGGTGTAATATTACTCAAACTAAAACCTGTAAAAATTTCGAGATTTGGAACTGGTAAACCACTAGGAATTTCTTCAATGGGTCTATAGTCTAATCCAAAACCTATGGCAATACCAGAAACAACGCCTAAAGCCACAAGAGTACTTGGAATAACTGTAGTTATTCGTTTAAAACCGTAAATTATAAAAATTGTTCCGAGTGCTAAAATAAGTTCTAACCAACTAATATTTTTTAGTGCTCTTGGCAATACTTTTATTGCGCCTAAAACTCCTGAAGCTTCTTTTGAGGCTAATGTCTGCGATTCTTTTAATATATCTCCTTTCGAGATTTTTTCTGCTCTATCTATTGTTTCTTTAAAGTCTTCAAGAACCAAAATACCTTCTCCTGCTTCATCTTTTAAAATGTTTTCTAGAATAAGTTCTTGGGCTTGAGGTTCAAACTGTTTTACAAAGCCAACATCTTCTTTTGGGTAATAACCTAAAGATGGTAGTATTTGTGTAATTAGTATAATAACTCCAATCGCAGTCATAAAGCCTGAAACTACGGGATATGGTATAAACCGAATGTATTGCCCAATACCTAGAAAACCTAGCCCAATTTGCATAAGTCCAGCCAAAAGAAATACAGTTAAAATAATTGGTAATGCTTTCTCTACACTACCATCGTTAGCCACAATAATAGCAGCAATAACCACCATACTAACGGCTGTCATTGGTGCGGTTGGCCCAGAAATCTGTGTACTTGTGCCTCCAAAAAGAGCAGCAAAAAAGCTAATAAAAATAGCGCCATAAAGACCTGCACTTGGACCTAATCCTGATGAAACACCAAATGCAAGTGCTAGTGGCAGTGCAACTATTCCGGCTGTTATTCCACCAAAAGCATCCCCTTTTATATTTGAAAATAATTTTTTCATATGTTTAATTTTATTGTTTTTTAAAGGTCTCATGCTATTCGCTATTAATCATTCCATTGGATGATAACACTTTTAACATGCTCTCTTCATAATTATAAGTTTGTTGTGAATTGTATTCTTGATACTCTCTACTATATATCAATGTGTGATATTAAGTATTAAATTTTTTGATCTGGCTTGAATAAAGTCAAAGTCTGGTTTTATGAAAGTAAAAATCAGGAGGCGGAAAAACTAAGTTTAAATGAGGCTTAGAGTATTTTTTAAACACATAGAAGCCCTTTTTTTTCTTTGAATTTAAAATAAGTGAATGTTCTTTTTCGTTGATTTTAAAAAGCAAAGATTCGATCTCAATATTTTTTTCGTTTACTTTTTCTTCATTCTCTTCAGCAACACCAAAAAACATAGAAATATCGATAGTACTATCAATAGCAATGATTGCCGTTGGAGAAATAACGATTCCCAAAAACAAAATCAATACTATTTTAGAAGTTATTCTTTTAAACAATTTAATGAAATTTTAATTTTCAACAAAGATATAATTTTATTGTTTATAAATATAACTTCAACTGTCTTAACACAAAAACAACGTTCTAATGACGTTTTAATAATAAGTTCATAACATTCACTTTACATTCAAGATAGTTATTTGCATCATAAAAATAAGACAAAACAAATGACCTTACATAAACTATACATTACTCTATTTTTAGTCGCTTCACTATCTTCATTTGCTCAAGAAAAAGGAAATATTACAGGAAGAATCCTAGATGCCGAAGATAACAATCTCCCGATGCCATTTGCCAATGCCTTTATTAAAGGGACTGACTCAGGGTCTACAACAGATTTTGACGGAAACTATACATTCTATTCCAATCCAGGAACAAAAACAATTGTTTTGAGTTTTATAGGATACGAAACCGTTGAAATTCCTAATACGATTATAACTGCTGGACAGACTACCAGATTAAAAGATATAATTCTTAAAGCAAGTGAGGGAGTTGCATTAGACGAAGTGAAAATTATAGGAACAACTAGAAAAGAATCTGTGCAAGCACTTCTCGGCGAACAAAAAAAGGCGGTCGAAATGAAATCGTCAATTGGTGCCGCAGAATTATCTGAAAAGAGTATCAGTAATGCTTCAGGAGCAGTAGCTAAAATTTCAGGTGTTTCAAAAGAAGAAGGAACAAACAATGTGTATGTAAGGGGTCTAGGAGATCGATATTTAAATACGACTTTAAATCAACTCTCATTACCTTCTAATGATATCAATAAGAAAAATATCAATCTTGATTTATTTTCTACAGATATTATCCAAAATGTTTCAATCAGTAAATCATATTCTCCACATTTTTATGGTGATTTTTCTGCTGGAAATGTGAACATCTCTTCCAAAGAGTTTACTGGGAATAGTTTTTTTGATGTTTCAGTAAATTCAGGTTTTAATACCAATGCTATCGGTAAAGATTTTGTAAAAAGTGAAGGGACTGGAAGTTTTGGATTTTACAATCGTTATAATCATAATCCGTTTGCAGTTATACTTTCTCATGGTATAGATCCAGCAAGTGCTGGTGTTCCTATTAATTACGGAATCAGTGCGTCTGCTGGAAAATCGTTTAATATAGGAGAAGATTCTAAGTTGAGTTTATTTTTTTCTGGATCGTTTGAAAATGATTACACGTTTCTTGAAGGAAGTGAAATTGATTTTAGTACAACAACAAACAAAAATTTCCCTGATGTTGAGCGTTATAAATATTCGACAAATACCACTTTAATGGCAGGAATTGTATATCGCATAAACTCAGATCACAAGATATCTTTCAATTCGCTATTTATTAATAACTCTGGAGACGAAGTCGGTTATTATGGGACCAAAGGGAATGGTTTTAACAGAGAATCAAGATCTACTGTTGATACTGAGCGTGGTTTCTATCAAATGAATGTTCAATACAATCAAGATTTAATTTTTGTAAATCAATTACTAGGAAAACATACATTGGATGAGAAAATTAAATTGGATTGGGGAATAGGATACAATAATGTGTATTCACATGAGCCTGATAGAAAGAGAATTTCGATAGAAGATTATTTTTATGCACTGGATGATGATCCCTCAACGAATCCTGTATTATACACCAACAACTCATTTGACAATCAACGTTATTTTCAAAAAATTATTGACGAAGAATTAAATGGTAGGCTTAATATTGCTTATGAATTCTCAGAAAGCGCAAAATTTAATATTGGATTCAATGCAAGAACAAAAACTAGAAATTTTGAAAACATTCGTTACGGATATAAAAATATTGACAACAGTTTACTCGTAGATCCTTCAAATTTAAACTCCCTTTTTAATTCTCAAAATATTATTGATGGATTGATTCAAACAGATGTTTTTAGAGCAATTGCTCCTGGAAATGGTTCTGGCCCTACCACTAGACCTGGGGAGCCAGAAAACAGCTATGAAGGTGATTTATTCGTAAGTGGTGGTTATACTTCAGTTGAATTTAAAATAGATGATAAATGGTTCTTTGTTCCTGGTTTCAGAGCAGAATCATTTGAACAAGAAATAGCATGGGATGTTATCAACCTAAATTCCAATAATCCTGGAAGTATAAAAATCGTTGAAGAATTTTACCTGCCAAGTATCAATATTAAGTACGCTTTAAATGACGAACAAAACCTTCGTCTATCAGCAAGTAAAACTGTTTCAACGCCCGAATTTAAAGAAATGGCGCCATATGTATATGAAAGTGTAACAGAAAGAATCGGTGGAAATCCAGATTTATTAGGACAACAAGAAGGTATCAATTACACGAATGTAAAAGATGTATCCTATTCTGATATTTTAAACCTTGATATAAAATACGAATGGTTTGCTGGTTCTGGTCAAGTTTTTTCTTTAGCCGCTTTCACGAAACAAATTAAAGATCCTATCAATCTTGTTGCTGCTAACGATGCTACAGGAACGCAGCGTTATTTCAGAACAGGAAATAAGGCTACAGTTTACGGTATAGAACTAGAAGTAAGAAAACATATTTTAGTTGATGAAGATGAAAACGGGAGGTTAACGACTGGCTTCAACGCAACTTACATGCATACGGAACAAGATTTATTCAATTCTATCAGCGGAACATATAGCACTAGTTTTGATAGAAATTCTGATGAACTACAAGGATCATCTCCTCTGATTTTAAATGCAGATATCAGTTATAAAGCGAATATCAGTGGTGCTATTAAATCGACATTTAACCTTGCAGCAAATTATTTTTCTGATAGAATCTACTCTTTAGGCTCAGGACAATTAGGAAATAGAATTGAAAAAGGATTTATATCAGTAAACTTTGTCTGGAGAAATAAAATCGGTGAAAATTCAGAACTAAACCTAAGTACAAAAAACCTTTTAAATCCATATTTAAGAATTATCAGAGAAGTTTCTTCAACTGAAGAAATAGTATTACAAAGCTTCAAAAAAGGCATGAATATAAGTTTTCAATTCAAATATAAATTTTAACAAAAAATAATAACTACTCAAACAAAACAACAAAATGAAAAAAGTATTTTTAAGTTTCGCATTAATCTCATCTCTTTTCATCTCGTGTGGAGATGATGACACTGCTGATATAATCATCAATGATAATAGTACAACAACCAATAATTCAACAACAGGAGGCGGCAATACACAAGGCCAAACGATAAACCTTTCTGGTACCTATGTTGAAAATTTAACTTTAGACAATATCAATACTTACATTGTTAATGGACCGATGATTATGGCAGACGGAACAACATTAACGATTCCTGCTGGAATGACAATTGAAGCGCTGGCGGCTGGTTCAGACGTGTATGTTGCTATTTCTCAAGGCGCAAAAATTATTGCTAATGGAACTTCTAGCGCACCTATCGTATTTACATCTAATTCTTCTGCTCCAAAAGCTGGAGACTGGGGTGGATTAATTCTTTTAGGAAAAGCGCCTATCAATTCAGTAACAGGAGGAACAGAAACTGCAACTTCAGAAATTGGAGGTCTTGCTTATGGTGGAGATCAACCAACAGATAACTCTGGTTCTTTAACATATGTTCGTGTGCAATACTCAGGAGGAAAAGCAGATGGACAATCAGAAAATAATGGATTTTCCTTTTACGGTGTCGGAAACGGAACTACTGTTCAATATGTTCAAATGTATGAAGGATTAGACGATGGCTTTGAATTTTTTGGAGGGACTGTTAATGTGAGTTATCTTTCAGCAGTAAATGCTCAAGACGATTCTATAGACTGGACAGAAGGATACTCTGGTGTTATAACGAATGCTTATGTGAAGCATGGGCCTGGTCATGATAAAGGAATTGAAGCTGATGGATACAATACAGATATAGGAAATAATTCTAGTCCTGTATTTTTCTCAAGCCCTACTATTGAAAACTTAACTATTATTGGATTAGGTTCAGGAACAGGTAATGAAGCGATCAGATTAAGAGCTGGAACTAGTGCTCAATTTATCAATGTATCGATAGAAGGATTTACAGAAGGGTTTGACATCGATACAAATGACAATTTCCCTACAGAAACAGGAAATAGTATTGTTGCAGGTACTTCAAGTGTAACGAACATCTCTTTTACTGATGTTACTCTAAAATTAAAAAATGACACCACAGTGACATTCAGTGAATCAGATTTTATTTCTGGTGATGGGAATGGAACTGGAACAGACTACGCAACTTGGGGAACAGGTTGGACTGTAGAATAATTATTTGAATTAGTATATTAAAAAAAAGAGTAACTTTCGAGTTGCTCTTTTTTGTTGTTATTGATAAAATAGGGTAATTCTTTAATTAATCGCCACTTTATTATCTGCATTCCATTTATAAACACTCGCAATTTTATTGTCCGTGTATTTAACTTCTGTCAAAACTTCGTTTTCCAAAAACAGCCAAGTTCCTGTTTTTACCCCATTATCATATTGCGCTTTTGCAATTTTTTCTCCATCTTGGTTAAATTTATTCCACTCTCCATGTAGTTTTTTATCTTTATAAAAACCTTCTTCTTTTACAGAACCATCTTCATAATAATTAGTTACTGCTACTAAATCTCCTTGTTTTTCGTAGGTTGGTTCATTTGTATCTTGGGCAAAACCTGCGAAAGAAAACAGTACGATTAATAAATATATGGATATGTTTTTCATGACTAAATTTTTTATTCTATGCTAATATACTTTATTATTTACAATTATAAAACAATTTCTTAACATTAAATTTACATTGATGCTTTTTCGTTTTACTAATTATTAATGATTACATAATGTTTTCATTACATCTACGACACATATAAAACCGAATTTTGATGTGGGATTGTTCCTATGAAAATCTATTATTGTTTCATATAATCTATTAGTTTTTGTCGAAACTTGATTGTTGAAACGAAAGGGCTGTCAATATTGACAGCCCTTTTTGATTTAAAAATAGTAGCAATAAGATAACAGTCTGTTAACTTTAATTTCACATTAGTATCAGTTATTTGCAGCGACAAAAACTAATACCTGATGAAACTAAAAAACATACTCATCGTATGCTTGGCCTTTACATTATTCAATGTAACCGCACAAGAAACAAACGCACCAAAATTTGGAAAAGGACTCTTTAATTTAGTAGGAAAAGATAGCACCTTTACTATGAAAATAGGTGCTAGGATGCAATTCCTAAGTACAAATAACTGGACTATTGAAGACGGCAGTTTAAACAATCCTGAAACTAATTTTTCAGTACGCCGCGCTAGGTTAAAATTTAATGGTTTTGCTTTTTCACCTAAATTAAAATACAAAATTGAAATAGGATTGTCGAATAGAGATCTTTCTGGAGCTTCTGAATTCACCAGCAATGCGCCTAGATATATTCTTGACGCTGTTGTAAAATGGAATTTTCATGAAAATTTTGAATTATGGTTTGGTCAGACAAAGTTACCTGGAAATAGAGAGCGTGTAATTTCATCAGGAAACTTACAGCAAGTTGATCGTTCGCTTTTAAATAGTCGATTTAATATTGATAGAGATTTAGGAATTCAATTGAGGCATCATTTTAATTTATCAGAAAAGTTTGTAGTAAAAGAGGCTTTTTCTATTGCTCAAGGTGAAGGACGAAATATTACTACAGGAAATATCGGCGGACACCAATTTACGGGTAGGGTAGAATTTCTTCCTTTTGGAAACTTCACAAGCAAAGGTGATTATTCTGGTAGTGATTTAAAACGTGAAAAAAATGCAAAATTAGCCATTGGAGTTACTTACGATCATAACAATAATGCGGTAAAAAATAGAAGTAACCAAGGTTCCTATATGGTAACTAATACGGGTTTTTATGAGACAAATATAAATACTGTCTTTATAGACGCAATGTTTAAGTATCAAGGGTTTTCTTTAATGGCAGAATATGCTGATAGAGATGCTGGAGATCCATTTGCTAAAAATTTAGATGGGACTTTAACTGGTGACGAAGTTCAAGTTGGAAATGGATTGAATCTTCAGGCAGGATATTTACTTACTAATGATTGGGAAGTTTCTGGTAGATATACCAACACTGAATTGGACACCAATATTACAGGTAATAAACTTGAGAATCAGTACACTTTGGGTGTTTCTAAATATATTGTAGGGCATAAATTAAAGATCCAATCTGATGTTAGTTATTTATCTAAAGGTGAGAGTAATAATGGCTTAATTTATCGACTACAGTTTGACATACATTTTTAACAAATCATAACATTGAGGTAACATATAAAACACAATAACAATTTATTTTTACAACTTATTAAAACAATAAAAAATGGATAATATTTACTTATTAATGATTGTCGCTCTAGCGATACTAGCTGTTGCAGATTTGGTAGTAGGAGTTAGTAATGATGCGGTAAACTTTTTAAATTCGGCAGTTGGTTCTAAAGCGATTTCGTTTAAAACCATTATGATAGTTGCCAGTTTAGGAATTGCTTGCGGAGCAATTTTTTCAAGTGGTATGATGGAAGTTGCTAGAAAAGGAATCTTTAATCCGAGCATGTTTATGTTCAGTGATATTATGATCATTTTTATGGCGGTAATGATTACTGATATTCTATTACTGGATTTTTTCAATACACTTGGAATGCCTACTTCAACTACCGTTTCGATTGTATTTGAATTACTAGGAGCTGCAGTTGCAGTCGCATTGATTAAAATCGGTGCTGACGGTGGAAGTTTTTCTGAGGTAACTAATTATATCAATACTACAAAAGCAACTGAAATTATTTTAGGGATTTTAGGGTCCGTAGTAATTGCCTTTTCAGTCGGAGTATTTGTACAATATATTTCTCGATTACTTTTATCTTTTAATTTTGAAAAAAAGGCGAAATGGGTTGGAGCATTATTTGGTGGAGTTGCATTAACTGCTATGGTTTACTTTATCTTAATGAAAGGGATTAAAGGTGCCGATGTAGCAAAACAAAGTTTTGACATTATTGGAGGATCGACAATTAAAGACTTCCTTGAAAACAATGTATTCTCAATTATTTCTGTAAGTTTTGTAATATGGTCTGCATTATCTTATGTGTTCATTAACTTCCTTAACACTAATATTTATAAACTGATTATTGTTGTTGGAACGTTCGCATTAGCATTGGCATTTGCAGGAAACGATTTGGTAAATTTTATTGGAGTTCCTATTGCTGCTTGGCAATCTTATCAAGCTTTTATGGATCCATTAGTCAATATAAATGGGTTAGCTGCCAACGAATTTGCAATGGATGTATTAGGTAAAAAGGTTCCAACACCTACATTCTTGCTATTTATCGCAGGAATGATCATGGTATTGACATTGTGGTTTTCATCTAAAGCAAAAGCTGTTTTAAAAACATCTATTGACCTTTCTAGCCAAGGAGATACAGAAGAGCGTTTCCAGCCAAACTCTCTTTCTAGAGGGCTGGTAAGGGGTTCTATGTTGCTGTCAAAATATATTTCTTATGTCACTCCAAAGTCTTTTCAAAAGACGATAGAAAAGCAGTTTGAGAAACCAGTGATACAATTGGTTCAAGGGAAAACACATGAGTTACCAGCATTTGATATGGTACGTGCAGCAGTAAACTTAATGGTTGCAGGAGTATTAATATCAATTGCGACTTCTTATAAATTACCTTTATCAACAACTTATGTAACGTTTATGGTTGCAATGGGAACTTCACTTGCGGATAGAGCTTGGGGAAGTGAAAGTGCTGTTTACAGAGTTGCAGGAGTTTTAAATGTTATCGGCGGATGGTTTGGAACTGCAATTACTGCATTTATTGCAGCAGGAACTGCTGCGTACTTAATTCACTTAGGAGGTGCAGCTATGATCGCAGTTTTATTATTATTAGCAGTTTTATTACTGGTAAGAAACTCTATCAATCATGTAAAGAAGAAAAAAGAAGTTAAAGCAGAAGATAGTTTAAATAGATCGGAAAGTAAATCGGTACAAGGTGTAATTGAAGAGAGTGCTGATAATATTTCTAAAGTGTTAAAAAGAGTAAGTAAAATTAATGAAAGTGCTATCAACGGATTGATAAGTGAAGATTTATCAATGTTGAAGAAGACCAAAAAGACGGTTGTAAAATTAGAGTCTGAAATTGAAGATTTACAAAACAATATTTTCTATTTTATTAAAAATCTTGATGACACTTCAGTAAGCGCAAGTACTTTTTATATTGATGTGATTGGGGATTTACAAGATATCGCTCAATCAGTTGGGTTTATTTCAAAAGTAAGTCATAAGCATATCAATAACAATCATAAAGGATTAAAGAAAAATCAATCTAAAGAGTTGAAATCGATTGATGAGAAACTATGTGTAATATTCAATAAAGTTCAAGCCGCTTTTGATTTACGTGCTTTTGATCAGATTCCTGCATTAATTGAAGATAAGAAAGACTTATTGAAGGATGTTTCAGTATATGCTCAAAAACAAGTTGAACGTACAAGAACTTCAGAATCTAGTCCGAAGAACACAACACTATACTTTAGTATTTTATTGGAAACTGAAGACTTGATTAAAGCAACAATGAGTTTGTTAGAATTATATGCTTCTAAAAAATAAACACTACTGTTTTTAAATAAAAAACCTCAACAAATTAAAATTTGTTGAGGTTTTAAACACTTTGGGATTAAATAAACCCTTAAGATCCACACATATCGCAGTCGTCTGGATTATTCTGAGACTCGATTAACATGGCTTTTAATTCTTCAGGAGTCAATGGTTTCTCTTCTACTTTCTCTTTCTTCTTAGAAAGTGTAAACTGAGTTGCATTTACTGCAGATTTTGTTCTTAAATAATACATTCCTGTTTTTAAGCCACTTTTCCAAGCATAGAAATGCATAGATGTTAACTTCGCATAATCAGGATCTTGCATAAACAAGTTCATAGATTGAGATTGATCAATGAAATAACCCCTCTGACGTGCCATATCAATGATATCTTTCATGCTCAATTCCCATACTGTCTTATACAGTTCTTTTAATTCTTGAGGGATTTCGTCGATGTGTTGGATGGAACCATTCGCACGCATGATACTTTCTTTCATGTCATTATCCCAAAGATTTAATTCTACTAAATCCTCTAATAAATGCTTGTTCACAACAATGAATTCACCTGACAATACTCTACGTGTATAAATATTAGATGTATATGGTTCAAAGGCTTCATTATTTCCAAGAATCTGAGATGTAGAAGCTGTAGGCATTGGTGCAACTAATAGTGAATTTCTCACACCATGTTTCATTACGTCCTTACGTAATTTTTTCCAGTCCCATCGACCGCTTAGATCATCTTCAGATACATTCCACATATTAAATTGGAATTCTCCTTCGCTCATTGGAGAACCCTTAAATGTTGAATAAGGCTCTTTGGCTTTTGCCATTTCCATAGAAGAAGTTACTGCAGCAAAATAGAGCGTTTCAAAAATCTCTTGATTCAATTGCTTTGCTTCATCAGATGTAAATGGTAAACGTAACATGATAAATGCATCTGCCAATCCTTGAATTCCTAGACCTACAGGTCTATGACGGAAATTAGAATTCTGTGCTTCAATTACTGGATAGTAATTTCTATCAATAACCGTATCTAAGTTACGTGTAACTTTTTTCGTTACGTCAAATAATTTTTTGTGATTGAAAAATTTCTTTCCTTCTTTATCTTCGCTAACGAACATTGATACTGCAATCGATGCTAAGTTACATACCGCAACCTCATCTTTGGCAGTATACTCCATAATTTCAGTACACAAATTAGAAGAACGAATCGTTCCTAAATTCTTTTGATTTGACTTACGGTTAGCAGCATCTTTATACAACATGTATGGATTTCCTGTTTCAATCTGTGCTTCAAGAATTTTCTCCCATAAGACACGAGCTTTAATCTTCTTACGTCCTTTTCCTACTTTTTCGTACCCTTCATATAGTTTTTCAAATTCATCTCCGTACGTGTCAAATAAATGTGGACACTCATTTGGACACATCAATGTCCATTCTCCATCTTCTTGAACACGCTTCATAAATAAATCTGGAATCCACATCGCATAAAATAAATCACGCGCTCTCATCTCCTCTTTTCCAGTATTTTTTCTTAAATCTAAAAAATCAAAAACATCAGCATGCCAAGGTTCAATATACATAGCAAATGATCCTTTACGCTTTCCTCCTCCTTGATCTACATATCTTGCTGTGTCATTGTATACTTTTAACATTGGCACAATACCATTAGAAGTACCATTAGTTCCACGGATATAAGACCCTGTAGCACGCACATTATGAATAGACAATCCTATTCCTCCAGCAGATTGTGAAATCTTGGCCGTTTGTTTTAGAGTATCATAAATTCCATCGATACTATCGTCTTGCATTTGTAATAAGAAACAAGATGACATTTGAGGCTTTGGAGTTCCTGAGTTAAATAATGTTGGTGTTGCATGTGTGAAAAATTTCTTACTCATCAACTCATATGTTGCAATTGCTTCGTCAAGATCATTCAAGTGAATCCCAACAGCAACACGCATCAACATGTGTTGTGGACGTTCGGCAATCTCTCCATTTAATTTTAACAAATAAGAACGTTCTAGGGTTTTAAACCCAAAATAGTCATAGTTAAAATCTCTATTATAAATAATTGTAGAGTCCAACTTTGCAGCGTTATCCATAATTACTTTATACACATCATCAGCAATCAACGGTGCTTTTTTATCCGTTCTTGGATTTACATACGTATACAAATCAGTAACAACCTCTGAAAATGTTTTTTTAGTATTCTTGTGTAAGTTGGAAACAGCAACTCTTGCAGCAAGTTTCGCGTAATCAGGGTGTTGAACAGTCATTGTTGCAGCGGTTTCTGCCGCAAGATTGTCAAGTTCAGAAGTCGTAACTCCATCGTACAATCCTTCAATAACTCTCATGGCAACTTTAGTAGGTTCTACTATTTTATTCAATCCATAACACATCTTACGGATTCTTGCCGTGATCTTGTCAAACATCACTGGTTCTTTCCTGCCGTCTCTTTTTAATACAAACATACTTTTATCGGTTTTAATCTTATCAGCCCTTTTTAAATTAGTGAATTTTAAAATTGACTTTAGTTAGTTGATTATATTGTCGCGATTGGTTAAAACCAAACGATTGGTAAATTTTGAGTTTCCTAAAATTAAGAAAACTAATAAGGGGAAATCCTCTTTTTAAAATAAAAGAGTGACTCTTTTGGCTATTATTAGTAGATTAAAAATCTGCATCAAAAGAGATGCTTCCAGTTCCTCCAGATTTCACACCTGCTTTCTGATACTCAGAAACACGCTTTTCAAAGAAATTAGTTTTTCCTTCCAATGAAATCATTTCCATGAAATCAAAAGGGTTAGTTGCGTTATAAACTTTTTCACAACCAAATTCTTGCAACAATCTGTCCGTAACAAATTCTAAGTATTGTGTCATCAATTTAGCATTCATTCCTATCAGGCTTACAGGTAATGACTCCGTGATAAATCCTCTTTCTATATTAAGTGCATCTACAAGAATTGCTGTAATTCTTTCTTTTGGCACTTTATTTACGATATGATGGTTGTGTAAATGCACAGCAAAATCACAATGCATTCCTTCATCTCTTGAGATTAATTCATTAGAGAACGCTAATCCTGGAAGTAATCCTCTTTTTTTCATCCAAAAAATAGAACAAAAACTTCCTGAAAAGAAAATTCCTTCAACTGCTGCAAAAGCAATCAATCTCTCAGCAAAACTATCACTCTCGATCCATTTTAGTGCCCAATCTGCCTTTTCCTTAATTGCTGGAAAAATCTCAATTGCTCGGAACAATTCGTCTTTTTCTGCATCGTCCTTAACGTATGTATCAATCAATAATGAATACACTTCAGAATGGATATTTTCCATCATTATCTGAAACCCATAAAAGAATTTAGCCTCGGAATATTGTACTTCACTTACAAAATTTTCTGCAAGATTTTCATTTACAATTCCATCAGAAGCAGCAAAAAATGCTAAAATATGCTTGATAAAATAACGCTCGTCATCGGTCAACTTGTTTTCCCAATCTAAGATGTCTTGATGTAGGTCAATTTCTTCGGCAGTCCAGATACTTGCTTCTTGTTTTTTATACCATTCCCAAATATCATGATGTTGGATTGGAAAGATCACAAATCTGTTTTTGTTTTCTTGTAAAATAGGTTCTATTTGGGACATTTTTAAATGATGATTTTCTAAAGGTTGATTCTTTCGATTACTTCTTGCAATCGTGAGAAACAAATATTCAACTTTTTAATTAGAAATGAAAGTCATACTTGTTCACAATCATAGGGGAGTTTTTAACAAAACACCTAGAATTGAAATAATATTCAAAAATAAAAAAGATGATAACTTATTGAAAATAAAGGTTTTATAATTAAGTAATTTACGTCAGCAGTTGATTTTGTTGCGTTTAAAGTAAAACGTCAGATTATAAGTTTTCTTTTATAAAAAATTGAAAGTTTTAATTTCTATGGAATTTCATTGTTTTTTTTAACCTTTTGAAATTCTTCAGCCACTTTTTCTAATTCTGCATACCAGTTTTCACCAAATTTTCTCACCAAGGCCTGTTTCACAAATTTATAGACAGGGATTTGCAATTCTTTTCCTAACGAACAAGCATCATCGCATATCTCCCATTTATGATAATTCACAGCAGAAAACTCACTGTAATCTTGAACTCTTATAGGGTATAAATGACAAGAAACAGGTTTCTTCCAGTCTACTTCCCCTTGATTATAGGCCTCTTCAATACCACAAAGAGCAACTTTTTTTTCATCATAGATCACATAAGCACAATCTTTTCCTCCTACAAGAGTAGTTTCATGTTCGCCATGTTCATTGGTTGTATATAGTCCTTGTTCTTCGATTGCTTTTACTCCTTCTTCTGTCAAAAAAGGTTTTACCTTGTCATATATCCCTTCCAATATAGGCAACTCATCTTTACTCAAAGGTGCGCCCGCATCACCATCAACACAACATGCGCCTTTACAGGCACTCAAATTACAGATAAACTCTTTCTCAATAATATCTTCAGATATAATTGTTTTTCCTAATTGAATCATGCTACAAAAATACTCTTTTTAATTTCAGAATTTTACTATATAATCGCTTTAAAGTAAAGTTTCTTTACTAGTTTTGCCAAAAAAACAAGACAACATGGATTTTAATTTTAAAGAAGTTTTTACAGCATTTATGGTATTATTTGCTGTAATAGATATTGTTGGAAATATCCCTATTATTATAGACTTACGGAAAAGAGTGGGGCACATTCAATCAGGAAAAGCCTCAATAATTGCTGGATTCATAATGATTGTATTCTTGTTTTTAGGACAGAGTCTTTTAGGGCTTATTGGGATTGACGTTAACTCATTTGCAGTTGCCGGTTCTTTCATATTGTTTTTTATTGCCTTAGAAATGATATTGGGTATTACATTGTATAAAGATGATGGAGATGAAGGAATTACCGCTTCTGTATTTCCTCTTGCTTTTCCTTTGATTGCCGGCCCTGGAAGTTTAACAACGTTACTTTCTTTAAGAGCAGAATTTAGTGTAGAAAATATCATTATTGCTGTTTTATTAAATGTCGCTTTAGTTTATTTAGTGTTAAAAACCTCTTCAAAAATAGAGCGTATTATAGGTCCTAATGGAATTAAAATCATTCGTAAGATATTTGGTGTGGTATTACTCGCGATTTCTGTAAAATTATTTGCAACTAATATTAAAGCACTGTTTTAGTGGTGGAATTTGATGCATTGATAGTTGGAGGTGGAGTTGCTGGAATACAGTGCGCTTTGGTTCTTGGCTCTTCAAAAGAAAAGTCATTTGCAATACATAAAAATATTGGAATTATTGCGCATCAGAAAAATTCTCATTTACAGAATGCTCTTTTCAATAATGTATTTGGTTTAGAACCTGGAACAGAAGGAAAAGAACTATTAATGTCTGGAAAAAAACAACTTTCAGAGCTGTATCCACATGTTCTTCAGATAGACAATGAAAAGGTAATTTCAATTGCAGAGCATGATTCTGGATATCAAATTACGACTAACAAAAATATATTATATTCCAATATAGTTGTGGTTGCCTTAAATTATTCTAAACCTTTTTCAATCCAAGGCCTAGAAAAGTATATTGAACCTCATATCCGTGCAAACCCTATGAAAGATCGAATTCAATTACGCAATTTTAATCATTTGATAAAAGAAGGGCTGTATGCTTGTGGCACAATTGCTGGTTGGCGAAGTCAATTTTCTATTGCTGCAGGAAGTGGCGCTAGTGTTGCTACAGATATCCTCACATTATGGAATGACAATATATCAACTAAAATTCACGATAGATTATAAACAAAAAAAACCAACTAAATAAGTTGGATTTTTTTATTCTATAAAGAAAGAAGACCTATTCTACTGTTACAGCCTTGGCTAAATTTCTAGGTTGGTCTACATTTCTTTCGAGCATTACTGCAATATGATATGATAATAATTGCATAGGAATCGTAGTTAACAATGGTGTAAACGCTTCTTCCGTTTCAGGAATTTCAATAACATGATCTGCTATTTTCTTAACTTCAGTATCCCCTTCTGTAACAATTGCAATAATTTTTCCGCTTCTCGCTTTAATTTCTTGAATGTTACTTACTACTTTTTCGTAATGCCCTTTGTTAGTCGCAATTACAAAAATTGGCATATTTTCATCAATCAATGCAATAGGTCCGTGTTTCATTTCAGCCGCAGGATACCCTTCAGCATGAATATAAGAAATCTCTTTTAACTTTAAAGCACCTTCTAAGGCTACAGGGAAATTAAATCCTCTTCCTAAGTATAAACAGTTTTTAGCGTCTTTATAAATTGACGCAATATGTTTTACGTGCTCATCAATCTGTAATAATTTTTCAATCTTCTCAGGAATCAACTGCATATGTTGCAAGTAGGTGTGAAAAGCAGAGTTCGATAAAGTTCCTTTTGATTTTGCTAATTTTAAAGCAATCAATGACAACACTGTAATCTGTGTTGTAAATGCTTTCGTAGAAGCGACACCAATTTCTGGTCCCGCATGAGTATAGGCTCCTGCATGAGTTTCTCTAGCAATTGATGAACCTACAACATTACATACACCAAAAACAAATGCTCCTTGTGATTTTGCTAATTTAATTGCAGCAAGAGTATCCGCGGTTTCTCCTGATTGGGAAATCGCGATAACAACATCGTTTGGTCTAATAATTGGATTTCGATATCTAAATTCTGAGGCGTATTCTACTTCAACAGGAATACGTGCCATATGTTCAAAAAGATATTCTCCGACTAGACCTGCATGCCATGATGTCCCACAGGCAACAATAATAATTCTATCAGCATTTAAGAATTTTTGAAGATTATCATCAACTCCAGACATACGAATGATTCCTTGATCTGGAAGCATCCTTCCTCGATATGTATCAATAATAGCCTTAGGTTGCTCGTGAATTTCTTTCAACATAAAATGGTCGTAACCACCTTTTTCGATTTGCTCCAAACTCATTTGAAGTTCTTGGATGGTTGGGTCGACCACTTTATCATCATTAATTTGACGGACACGAACTTCTCTTCCTAATTTTATAATTGCTAATTCACCATCTTCTAGGTAAATAGCATCTTTTGTGTATTCTATAAAAGGGGAAGCATCGGAAGCGACAAAAAATTCTTTATTGCCTTTCCCTACACCAATTGCAATAGGACTTCCTAAGCGAGCCACAACGATTTCATTGGGTTTTTCTCTATCAAAAACAGCAATTGCATAAGCACCAATAACATTGGTTAATGCTATTTGGACAGCTTTTCCTAATTTACATTTTTCGTTCTTTTTTACCTCTTCAATAAGGTTTATAAGAACCTCTGTATCTGTATCACTATGGAACTTATAACCACGGTTAATAAGTTCTTTTTTAATAGTATCATAGTTTTCTATAATACCGTTGTGAACAATGACTAAATCTCCTGACTTAGAAAAATGAGGGTGAGAGTTTACGTCATTTGGGATTCCGTGTGTTGCCCATCTTGTATGGCCTATTCCTATAGTTCCTTTTCTCTTTTTTGAATCTTTTTCAGTAACCTCCTCTAAGTCCGAAACCTTCCCTTTAGTTTTAGAAAGATTCATCGACTTGCCGTCATACATCATAATTCCAGCGCTATCATAACCTCGATACTCTAACCGCTTTAATCCATTCATAACAATTGGATAAGCATCTCTAAAGCCTATATAACCAGTAATTCCGCACATATAATGTTCTCTTAATTAATTTCCGAATAAATAATTTCTAATTTACTTCTTTTATCAATATCTGTAGTATTATTTCCGTGTACTACAACGCCTTTAATTGTCCAACTTAAATCCCTAACATCAACATCTCCAAAAGCCGTAGGGAAATCAGAAATGTTAAAAACTTTCAATCCTAATTTCGTTGGTTCTAAAGGGTCATCTGACTTTAAAACATTAGAAACATAATCTGTAATGTTAATCTTATACCTCCATGGATTTCCGTCTTCATCATTTTCCAACAAGCCATCATAGGTGGCGGTTTCTGTCAATACATCCGTTAGTTGAATACCCTCTTCATAATTGTATAAAAACAATCTTTCTGGTAGTAAAGACACATCAGAACTCTGATCAATATAGAAGATCAAATTTGCTTGATTAATCAACCAATTGTTATTTCTTAATTCTTCAATATCATCACCCCCAAATAAATCTATTAATGCCATTGAACCTGCGGCCCCTTGTAAATATAACTTTTCATCACCTGCTGTAGTGTTGGGAGAACTAGGAATAAAAGGTTCAACATTAGAGGATGTATAGTCGCGCTTATAAATATTAGATGTTACTCCGCTAAAGTTAAATACAGCAGTCTGTTTTGTTTTTACACCATCAACATCATTGGTGTAATAAATTGACATGTTTGCAGAAGCTAAATCTAAAGAAGTAATAGATGCTTCTGGATCGGATGCTGGTGTTGCTTGAATTAACAATCCTCTAAAGAAATCAACAAAAGTTGTTGTAGATTCAAATGCAGATGGATTGGTTAAAAATTCATTTGTAAAAAAATCTTTGTCCAGTGGAATTTGAATGAACGGCAATACGCCAGTGATTTTTATAGTATCAACATCATGTTCCATAGTTTCAAGATCAAGAATAACTCCAGGACGATCGATATATAGCACAGTGTCTTGTTCATTTGGGTTAAACAACTCAGCATATAAAGCATTCGAATTAAAAGCATAAGTTTGATCTGAATAATAATCCAATTCTTCGGAAGGGTCAGAAGGGTCTAATGTGTTTAAGTAGGTTTCAACTTCATATACACTCAAGTTGTACGTTACATCTTTATTCCCAAAAATGGAATCTATTTCAAATTTTGGAGAACCATTATCATTATCTTCTGCCTGACGAGTTGCTTGATAAGGAATTGATAAGATAACCGCATCAATCGATGGACTATCTCCAAATCCTGTAAAAATGGGTGTATTTTGCGTTAATTGAGAAACAATTGAGGCTTCTATCTGTCCAAAATCATCATTTTTATAAACCCCCAATAAATATTGACCTAATTGGTTCGATTTAACGTTGTCAATATTATTATTGTATGAAATAAATTCTGAACTGTAAGAATTTATTTCAAAAACTCCATTATCTACAATGTTAACTCCTACTCCTTCTATGTCAGATTCACACGAAATAATTCCTATTAATAAAACAAATGATACTTGTTTTATTATTTTCACAACTTTTGTTGTCATAAATTTTGGTGATTTAATTTTCTTCTTGTAATACTTCTGTTTGGTAAAAATTCAAATACGCATCTTCGAAATTATCTAAAGGTTGATAATCAAGCACAGGAATGTTTAACGAGTTAGCATAAGAGAGTAACTCTTCACTATTGTCTTCACTTCCTGATATTACAGCATCAGAATTTTCAATTGCAATTTTAAGTAGATTATGATGGTTTGGCTCTTTTAATGAATCAATTTTTTTAAGATCTATATTGTCAAAACTAATTTTTTTAACCAGTTCTTTATCCAATGTTCCTTCAAATCCATTATTGTAAATTGAAGTCACAATTTTACTGTTCGTAAACAACGCGTCATCTTTATAATATTCTCTAAGGTATAACGGTAATAAAGCAGCCATCCATCCATGAACATGAATAATATCTGGAGCCCAATTTAATTTCTTTACTGTTTCAATAATTCCCTTGACAAAAAATATAATTCTCTCATCATTATCAGAAAATAACTCTCCTTTTTCATCTTTAATCGTAGCCTTGCGCTTAAAATACTCATCGTTATCGATAAAATAAACTTGCATTCTTTCCTTTGGAATAGAAGCAACTTTAATAATTAACGGCATATCTACATCATTAATTATCAAATTCATCCCTGACAGTCTAATTACCTCATGTAACTGATGTCTTCTTTCATTGATGACACCAAAACGAGGCATAAAAATTCTAGTCTGTCCACCTTTCCCATGAACCATTCTTGCAATATCAAATGATGATTTAGCAAGTTCCGTTTCAGGTAAGTACGGAACTACTTCCGAAGACACATATAATATTCTCTTATCTTTCATTATCCCCTTAAAATTAATTCTGTGCAAAATTACGAAATTTTATGCAAATTTTGATTGTAAAAGAGTAAGTTTGCCTTGTTTTAACAGTAATTAACAATGTTGAATGTTGATTTTTGAAAAAATAAAAGATTTACAACAATCTTTATCTTTAATTGATTCTGATAAAAGAATTGGTCTTATCCCTACTATGGGAGCCTTACATCAAGGGCACTTATCATTGATTAATCAGGCTAAAAAAAGCAACGATCTTGTCGTTGTGAGCATATTTGTTAATCCTACACAATTCGACAAACCCGAAGATTTAAAAAAATACCCAAGAACCCTTGAGGCAGATTTTGAATTACTTAAAACGGTTGACTGTGATATTGTTTTTACACCAAATGCAAATGAAATTTATAGTCAAAAAATTCAATCTGAATCGTTCAATTTTAATGGATTAGAGCATCTAATGGAAGGGAAATTTCGTGACGGTCATTTCGATGGTGTTGGAACAATAATAAAGCGACTCTTTGAAATCGTAAAACCTAACAATGCCTATTTTGGAGAAAAGGATTTTCAACAATTACAAATCATTCATAAATTGGTTGAGAAACATGAAATTCCAGTAAGTATTGTTGGCTGTAAAATTTTCAGAGAAGTCGATGGACTTGCTATGAGCTCTAGGAATGCTCGATTGACTAAAAAACATCGTGAAGCAGCACCATTTATTTATAAGACGTTGAAAAAAGCAAAAAAGAAATTTTCCAAGAAAAACACCTATAAAGTTTATAAATGGATTGAAAAAAAGTTTAAAAAACATCCATTATTAAAATTGGAGTATTTTGAGATTGCAGAAGAGGAAACACTACTTACTATTTCAGAAAAAAATCAAGGAAAAAATTATCGCGCTTTTATCGCTGTTTTTGCAGGAAAAATAAGGTTGATTGATAATCTTAAATTATAAATTATTTGTTTAGAAAAATCCCTAATTTTGCGCCATGCAAGTTACCGTAGTAAAATCAAAAATTCATCGTATTAAAGTAACTGGAGCAGACTTAAATTATATCGGTAGTATTACTATTGATCAAGATTTGATGGATGCTGCTAATATTATTGAAGGTGAAAAAATCCAAATTGTAAACAACAATAATGGAGAGCGCAAAAAGGGTGAAATCATTCTGAATGGAGCCGCAGCTAGAAAAGTTGCAGTTGAAGATGTTCTTATTCTTATTACCTATGCAAATATGGATTTTGAAACTGCCAAAAATTTTAAACCTTGGATTATTTTTCCAAATGAAGACACTAATTTAGTATCCTAAAAGTTGAATAAAAAAGTCAAGAAAATACTTATTACTTCACTACCCATTCTTTTTGGGGTTTTTTTAATTTGGAATTTTCTGTCCAAACTTTCTCCTGAGGATAAGGTTTCAATTATTAATTCATTTAAAACTGCCAATTATTATTGGGTTTTCTTGTCTTTAACTTTTGGAATATTAAGCCATTTATCACGTGCTTATCGTTGGAAATTTATGCTAAACCCTTTGGGATATAACCCTAAATTTCCGAATCTTGTAATGACCGTTTTAATATCCTATTTAGTGAATTTAATCATTCCAAGAGCAGGAGATGTAGCAAGAGGAACCGCAATTACAAAATATGAAAAGGTGCCGTTTGAAAAAGCAATAGGAACTATTATTGCCGAACGAATAGCAGACGTTATCATGTTACTTTCAATCATTGGAGTTGCTTTTTTTCTACAAGCCGATTTAATAAAAAAGGCGCTGATAAAAGAAGACTCGGATCCAATTAAAACTATTACAATTCTTGGAACTCTCGGAATTCTTGGAATTCTTGGCTTCTGTTTTTTAAAAAAATCTAAAAATTCCTTTGCAATAAAAATAAAAAACTTTGTGAATGGGCTGCTAGAAGGCGTTAAGAGCATCTCTAAAATGAAGAATAAATGGGCGTTTTTTTTTCACCCCTTTTTTATTTGGGGCATGTTTGTGTTGATGTTTTACGTCGTAACATTTGCCTTGCCTGAAACTACCAACCTGCCTTTCGGCGCTATAGTCGTTGGATTCGTAATTGGAGGACTTAGTATGGCGCTTACTAATGGAGGCTTAGGAACATATCCTGTTTTTGTTGCTGGAGTTCTTGTTTTATATGGTATTGCGGAAAACCCTGCGAATGCTTTTGGGTGGATTATATGGACCTCTCAGACACTTATGATTCTTATTTTCGGAGGTCTTTCCTTTTTATTCTTACCATTGTACAATAAAGAGAAATAATTTCTTTTCTTTGTCTTATGGCTAAAACTAAAACAACTTTTTTCTGTCAAAACTGTGGTTCGCAATATGCAAAGTGGATTGGAAAATGTACTTCGTGCAACGAGTGGAATACCATCGTTGAGGAAATCATTCAAAAAGAAGAGAAAAGAGCTTGGAAGCAGACAACTTCCCTGAAGAAAGTGTCCAAGGCGCTTAAAATTGCCAATATTGTTCTTAATGAAGAAGATAGAATTCAGACAATGAATAATGAATTCGATAGAGTTCTTGGAGGAGGTTTGGTAAAAGGTTCCGTTTTATTATTAGGAGGAGAGCCTGGAATTGGAAAATCAACCTTGTTATTACAAATTGCTTTATCTATTAACAAAAAGGTTCTATATGTTTCTGGCGAAGAAAGTCAAAGTCAAATAAAAATGCGTGCAGAAAGGTTGTCTTCAATCAATTCTGAATGCTTAATTCTGACAGAAACGAAAACACAAAATATTTTTAGAAGTATTGAAGAAACAAATCCCGAAATACTGGTTATTGATTCAATCCAAACTTTACACACCGAAAATATAGACGCTTCTCCAGGATCTATTTCACAAATTAGAGAAACCGCTGCCGAACTCATAAAATTTGCCAAAGAAACTAATACCCCAGTCATTTTAATAGGTCATATTACCAAAGACGGAAACATTGCTGGTCCGAAAATTCTCGAACATATGGTTGATGTTGTACTCCAATTTGAAGGGGACAGAAATCATACCTATAGAATTGTAAGAGCGCAAAAAAATCGTTTTGGATCAACTTCAGAACTTGGAATTTATGAAATGCAAAGCGTTGGGCTTCGTGAAGTAGATAACCCTTCTGAAATATTAATTTCTCAGAAAGATGAATCCCTTAGCGGAACTGCAATTGCTGCGACACTAGAGGGTATGCGCCCTTTAATGATCGAAGTGCAAGCCCTAGTGAGTACTGCGGTTTATGGAACGCCTCAGCGCTCTGCAACAGGTTATGATTTAAAACGGCTGAATATGTTATTGGCTGTGTTAGAAAAACGTGCTGGATTCAAGCTCGGAGCAAAAGATGTGTTTTTAAATATTACAGGCGGAATAAAAGTAGATGATCCTGCAATAGATTTAGCCGTAATTTCAGCAATTTTATCTTCCAATGAAGATGATGCAATTCCACAAGATTATTGCTTTGCAGCAGAGATAGGATTGTCAGGAGAAATCCGTCCCGTGAACAGAATAGAGCAGCGCATACTGGAAGCAGAAAAACTAGGTTTCAAAAAGATTTTCGTTTCAAAATTCAACAAATTCAGCAAAAAAAATTATTCTATTGACGTTGTTTTAGTTTCCAAAGTAGAAGAAGTTTTCAATGAATTATTTTAATGCGTTTAAGCCTGTTCTTTTTTAAAGGTCACATGTTGTTCGCTCTTTATAATTCCGTTGGGAGGTGAAATTTTTAATATGCCAGTTTCATAAAAAAAGCCGAACAGAATTTGTTCGGCTTTTTTAATATATCAATTTTTCTTATTTCTTATTTACAGTAAGAATATACTTTTCTAAAGCCATTGTCATTGATGGTGTTTCTGGTGTAGGAACCTTTATATGACAATTAAGTCCAGCTTCTTCAGCCGCCTTAACAGTAGTGTTTCCAAACACTGCAATTCTAGTATCGTTTTGTTTAAACTCCGGGAAATTTTGGAATAACGAGTCTATGCCTGAAGGGCTAAAGAAAACCAAAACATCATAAAATACACTTTCTAAGTCCGACAAATCACTCACTACGGTTTTATAAAAAACTGCTTTATCCCAGTTAATTTTTAAATCATTTAAAACCTCTGGAATTAATGGTCTTAACTTGTCTGAACAAGGCAATAAGAATTTTTCGTCTTTATGCTTTTTAACTAATTTTACCAGTTCTGGAAATGTTTTCTCTCCAACGTAAATTTTACGTTTTCTATAAACAACATACTTCTGTAAATAGAACGCAATCGCTTCAGATTCACAGAAATATTTTAAATCATCTGGCACTTTAAAACGCATTTCATCTGCGATTCTAAAAAAATGATCTACTGCGTTTCTACTTGTAAAAATAATTGCTGTATAATTGCTTAAATCGATTTTTTGAACTCTCACTTCTTTGGCAGATTCACCTTCAACATGAATAAATGGCCTGAAATCAATTTTTACTTTTTGCTTTTGTGCTAAATCGAAATATGGAGAGTTTTCGGTTTTAGGGGCTGGTTGTGAAACCAGAATTGTTTTCACTTTCATATAATGACAATTTTATCAAATATTTTAAAAATTATAAAAATAGGCGCAATTTCTAAGGCGCAAAGGTATAAAATAAAATAAAACAATCTACTTGCTATCTGCTTTTTGTTATTTGAAAAAAGAAACAGGTATCTGATTATCAATAATATCGTTAAAACAGCTATAAGCAATTGAAAAAACAAGAAATTATACTTTTCGACATAAAATACCGAAAGAAGAAAAGGCAAAATCAATAAAAGAATGCTAAATAAATAACTCATTTTCTCAAATGAAATATGATTGTGAGTGTTTTCCACGTCAAACAAAATGCCTAAACCCTTCCCAATTAAATATCGTATTAAAAATATAATTGACAAGCATGAAAAAATTTTTAGCAATAAAAAATTACTCTCTTGAACTAATTCCGGTTGGTAAAACTGTAAAAAGGCATAAACAATCAACATTCCTATGAGTGACTGAACTATAAATAGTATTGAATTAAAGCCATTGAATATTAATTGACTTTCTTTTCCGTAATTCAAGAAGTATTTTTTAGAAATTCCAATTGTTGTCAATAGAAAAAGACGCTCATTGTAAATTAATTTTACAACAACGAGCAATATAAAAATGAGTAAAAAAATCAATGTAATCCCATCATTTTTTGGTGACGGAATCGGTATAAAATTATTCATTCAACAGGTAGGTTATCTGAAACGTTAACACAAATTTAGGAATAAAAAACTGTATCTTTGCTCATCAATTAAAATTTATGTCAGATACTTTAGTTATTATTCCTACTTATAATGAAAAGGAAAATGTTGAGCTAATTATTCGTGCTGTTTTTTCTCAAAAAAAGGCTTTTGATATCTTAATTGTTGATGACAGTTCTCCTGACGGAACGTCGGAAATTGTTCAAAAACTCATCTTAGAATTTCCGAACAGATTATTTCTTGAAATAAGAAAAGAAAAAACAGGTTTAGGGGCGGCATATATTCATGGGTTTAAATGGGCTCTCGAAAAACCGTATGAATATATTATTGAAATGGATGCTGATTTCTCTCACAATCCCAATGATTTAATACGACTGTATGATGAATGTGACAAAAACGATACAGATGTTGCTGTCGGATCACGGTATTTAGATGGAGATATTAATGTAGTAAATTGGGATATAAAGCGAATTTTACTTTCTTATTTAGCCTCTCAATATGTGCGACTTATTACAAGAATTCCCGTGAAAGATACTACTGCTGGATTCGTATGTTATAAGAGAAATGTTTTAGAAACGATTCATTTGGACAAAATTCAATTTGTCGGTTATGCCTTTCAGATCGAATTAAAGTATAAAGCCTGGAAAAGAAATTTTAAAGTAAACGAAGTTTTAATTATTTTTACTGACAGAATAAGAGGAAAGTCCAAAATGAATGGCTCAATTATTTCTGAAGCTATATTTGGCGTATTAAAAATGACTATAAACGGAATCCCTAAATAAACTATCATGAGTAATATTCTCATTAAAAACGCTAAAATCGTCAATGAAAATTCAATTTTTATAGGTGACGTTCTTATTAAAGGCGAATATATTGTAGATATTCAAAGTTCGATAAATTCTCATAATATTGACGCAACGATTATCGATGCTAAAGGGAACTATCTGCTTCCTGGGGTTATAGACGATCAGGTTCATTTTCGCGAACCTGGACTGACACATAAAGCAACTATTGAAACGGAAAGTAAAGCTGCGATTGCTGGTGGAATTACTTCATTTATTGAAATGCCAAATACTGTTCCTCAAGCAACAACTCAAAAATTACTTGAAGATAAGTTTGAAATTGCTTCTGGAAGTTCTTACGCCAATTATTCATTCATGATGGGCGGAACAAATGACAACCTTGAAGAATTGCTCAAAACCAATCCAAGAAATGTTGCCGCAATTAAACTTTTCTTAGGTTCCTCAACAGGAAATATGCTGGTAGATGATAAAGATGTTTTAGAAAAAATATTCTCTTCAACCAAAATGCTTATTGCTACTCATTGTGAAGACGAAGCAACGATTCAGAAAAACCTCGAAGAGCAAAAAGCAATTTATGGTGATGATATTCCGATGCATTTACATCCAAAAATAAGGAGTGAAGAGGCTTGTTATATCTCCTCTTCTAATGCTATTGCATTGGCAAAAAAAACAGGCGCTAGATTACATGTTTTTCACCTTTCTACAGCGAAAGAAACTGAACTTTTCACTAACGAAATTCCATTAGAAGAAAAGCTAATTACTGCTGAAGTATGTATTCATCACCTTTGGTTTGATGAATCGGATTATGACAAGAAAGGCACGTTGATTAAGTGGAATCCTGCCGTAAAAACCGCTGCAGATAGAGAAGGCTTATGGAAAGCACTACTTGATGATAGAATTGATGTCATTGCATCGGATCATGCTCCTCATACGATCGAAGAAAAAAACAATGTTTATACCAGCGCTCCAAGTGGTGGCCCTCTAGTTCAACATGCATTAATGGCAATGTTTAGCAAGCATAAAGAAGGGAAAATTTCTCTTGAAAAAATGGTTGAAAAAATGTGTCATAATCCTGCCATACTCTTTAAAGTAGAAAAGAGAGGGTTTATAAAAGTTGGATATTACGCTGATTTAGTGATTGTTGATCCTTCGAGCCCTTGGACTGTTCATAAAGATAATCTCCTATACAAGTGTGGCTGGTCTCCATTTGAAGGAACAACTTTTCAATCAAAAATTACACATACATTTGTAAACGGAAGTCTTGTGTACAATCAAGGTGAGTTTTCAAACATAAAAAAAGGAAAACGCTTATTATTTGACAGATAAATGAAACAGTTATTATACCTCTTTTCTATTCTTATTTTCTTGTCTTCTTGTTCAAGTAATACTATTTATAAAAAACCTAAAGATTTGATTTCTCAAGAACAAATGGTTGATTTAATTGTCGACATGCAACTTGCTATTGGAGGGAAAAATGTAAAAAATATTGAAGAAAAAAGAAGTGATTACATGCCGTTAATTTATGAAAAATACGGCGTTGATAGCGCTAGGTTTTCAAGAAGTAATTTTTATTATTCTACCACAATTGATGACTATGTCAATATTTTACAAGCAGTTAAAGTAAGGCTTGATACTTTAAAAAACATACATGAAGATTTACTTAGAGCAAATGATTCTATTTCAAAAGCCAGCAAAACAAAAATTAAAGATTTTAAAAAAGATGGACTAATGTTAGATTCTACTGTTAAGTAAATCCTTTTTATAATCCTTACAACTCTCTTGTATCGTTTTTGACATTGGTTCAAATTCTATTCCTATAGCCTTTTTAATTTTTTCATTCGAAAAATAATATTGATTATGAATAGAACTTGCTGTTTGCTTTGTTAATCTTGGTTGTATTCCAAAAACCTTAACAATTGACAATACTCTCCACGCAATTTCACTTAGGGTTTTTGTCACTTTAATAGAGGGTCTTTTTTTACCAAAAACTTCAGCAATTTTAAATAAAACATCTTTTAATCTAAGGTTTTCTGCAACCAGTATATAGCGTTCATTTTTAATCTCGCTTTCCATCAATAAAACCATTGATTTCACCACATCTTTAACGCCTACATATCCTGTAGTTCCTTCTGTATAGAATTTTAATCCGTCGTGCACTTTAGAAAAAATCTGTCCAGAACTTGTGCCCCAAGACCCTGATCCTAGAATAACTCCAGGATTTACAATCACCGCATCCAATCCTTCTTGAGTTCCTCTCCACACTTCCGTCTCTGCGCCATGCTTGGTGATCGCATATCCATAATTATTGGTCTCCACATTCCAATCACCTGTTTCATCAATAAATCCATTTTTAGCAGTTTTATCAACAGCTGCAATTGAACTGACAAAACAGAGTTTTTTTACATTGTGTGTTAGTGAAAAGTTAACAACATTCGCTGTTCCTTCAATATTGGTTTTTCTCATTTTCCAATAATCTTTTGGATTAAAAGAAACGATTGCCGCAACATGATAGACATGAGTTATTTCTTTAAATGCTTTTTCTAATGAATTTACATCTATAATATCTCCTTCTACCCATTCTATTTTATCATAAAAAGGGGCTATATCGTCGTAATAATATGAAAACACATTCTTTACAGCATCAAGATTGCTGCTTTTACGACGCATTGCGCGAATTTTATTGTGTTGTTGCGTAAGTGACACCAATAAGTGCGCTCCTACCAATCCTGTTCCTCCTGTTACCAATATCATCCTACGAAAGTAAAGAAATATTAATTATTCATTCTTAATTATTGCGCTATTTCTATCTTTGTCAAAATTATAGTAGAAAATGAAGAATTTTGTTGAAGAATTAAAATGGCGTGGCCTTTTACACGACATCATGCCTGGAACTGAAGAGCAACTAACTAAAGAGAAAACTTCTGCATATATTGGGTTTGATCCTACGGCAGATTCATTGCATATCGGAAGTTTGGTTCAGATTCTTATTTTGAAGCATTTTCAGTTATGTGGACATAAACCAATTGCATTGGTCGGTGGAGCAACAGGAATGGTCGGAGATCCTTCTGGAAAATCAGCAGAAAGAAACTTACTTGATGAAGAGACCTTGAATAAGAATATAAAAGGTGTTCAAGGGCAATTGGAACGTTTTTTAGATTTTTCTGATGCTGAAAATGGCGCAGAATTGGTAAATAACTATGATTGGATGAAAGAAATTTCATTGATTGATTTTGTCAGAGATACAGGAAAACATATTACTGTCAACTATATGATGGCTAAGGATTCTGTAAAAAAAAGAATTTCAGGTGAAAACAGTGAGGGAATGAGTTTTACGGAGTTTACCTACCAACTTTTTCAAGGGTATGATTTCTATCATTTGTACAAAGAAAAAAACTGTTTGTTACAAATGGGAGGTTCTGATCAATGGGGAAATATCACTACAGGAACAGAATTAATACGAAGAAAAGCACAAGGAAAAGCCTATGCGATTACAGTGCCTCTGGTTACGAAAGCAGACGGAACAAAATTTGGTAAAACAGAAGGTGGAAATGTATGGCTAGACGCAGAGAGAACATCTCCTTATAAATTCTACCAATATTGGTTAAACTCTTCCGATACTGATGCTGAAAAGTATATTAAAATCTTTACGTTCCTTGATAAAGAAACGATTGATGTTTTAATTTCTGAACATCAAGAAGCGCCACATATGCGAATTCTCCAAAAGAGGATAGGAGAAGAAGTTACCATTCTTACCCACGGAAAGGAAGCTTATGAAAACGCCATAAAAGCGTCAAATATTCTATTCGGAAAATCTACTTCTGATGATTTAAAAACATTGGATGAGCAGACTTTTTTAGACGTGTTTGAAGGGGTTCCTCAAGCAGAAATCTCGAGAGAACAACTAGAAAATGGATTTGAAATTGTAGCAGCATTTGCCGATACGGAATTTTTAAAGTCCAACGGTGAAGTAAGAAGGGCCTTGAAAGAAAACTCAATATCAGTAAATAAAACCAAAGTAAAAGAAGATTTCGTAATTACTGCCAATGATTTAATTGCCGATGCTTATGTGCTATTACAAAGAGGTAAAAAGAGTTATTACTTATTGAAAGTAATATAAATTTATACTTGTTAAATCTTAAAAGTAAAATTGATTCAAATAAAAAAGCCCTTTACAAACTAGTAAAGGGCCTTTTTGTTAATAATTGTAACTAATTCAAATTTACAATTTACTGTATTATAACACTAAAAGTTACTTCAATATCTGTTTCTCCACCAGCATCACTAAGACCCTCATTGGGTTTAGTTGGTTCATGCCTCAATGTAAATGTTATATTTCCTGAACTTGCTGTACCTGCAGTAAGTGCAAATTCAGTTCCCAAATTATTTCCATTCCCATCAAAGTTAGAATATGTCGTTGTTGCGTTTAAACCAGTTCCAATCGTATAGAAAAATTGATGATCATCATCTTCTTCTTCTACTTCTTCTGTAATATTTTCCGCAGGACTTTCAGTCTCATTAAGAAGCACAATAACTCCGTTATAAACAACTCCAGATGTTAAATTCCCGGAAACTGTAACAACAGGTGCGTTTGGACCTTCACCATCCAAATCTTGTGTTTGTAAAGTCACTGCTGTTCCTCCTGTACTTGGGGTAAGAGTTACAGTCATTGTGGTAATCACTTCTTCTTCGTTTACTGCTTCTGGTGTATCATCGTCATCACATGATGTTAATACTACTGTTGCAAATATAGCCATTGCTATAAATTTCATTTTTTTCATTTGTCTAAGGTTTAAAAAATTTACTTTTTTCATTTGTTCTTGTTTTAAGTTTAATAATTGAATTTAATATTTAATAAATAATTTCTGCCCAAATCGTCTGCATAGTAGCGTAAGCGGTTTAGGTAATTTCGGTAGGAAGTGTTGAATACATTCGTAACTCCAAATCCTACAGTTAAATTTGATTGTTTGTTTATGTTAAAATCTATACTTGAATTAAAATTGAGCAAATGGTATGCGTCTGGAGGTGTAGTTACATCGATAGTTTCATATGTCTCAGTTGTAGGAATATAAACTTCAAAATTATTGTCAGGATATTCATTTTGACGGAATACATACTCACTTTGCAAAGACAAGCGCAAATTGTTCAACTTTGAATTTTGATATACAATTTCGTTTTTCGTATTTACAGGAGGCATACTTATTAAAGGTTCATCAAATGTTCGGTCATATCCTTTAACAATTGATAACTGATGATTGTATTGGAAATTTTTATTAAATACATATGATGCATCTATATCAACTCCCAACAGCTGTGCATCAGTTTGCCTGTATTCCCAAACTTGAAAATTACCTCTTACCGTTTGTTGGACTGAAGTTGGTTCAATAACAATAAAATCATTAATTGTATTTATAAAAGGATTTATTGAAAAACTAAACTTTTCATTCTCATGCTGAAACGTTAATCCAATTTTATGACCAATTTCTGAATTAAAGGTTAAATCTCCAAGTTCAATACGTGAAGCAGAATGATGCAATCCTTCACTAAAAAGTTCTGAAGGATTTGGCGCTCTTGATGCTAATGAGTAATTAAAAAATAGTTTATTTTCTTCATCAAATTCATATGTTGCTCCTAAAGTTGCTGAAACATTATTAAAATTCAACTTAGGATTTGTCAAAACCTGATTAACTAATTCTTCAACTACAATTTCTGGAAGCAATTCATCATAATTTCGTAACTCCCAAAAAGAAGTACGATAGAACTTAAAAACATCCATATGTGTATAATCAAAACGTGCTCCTGCTTCTAGAGTCAAGTCATCATTAAATTGATAATCAACAATAGCATATATTCCCAAATCATATTTGTCATAATCTGGAATCAATCTACGCACTCCAGTATTTGGATTCGCAAAATTGTCTTGATAACCAGCCATTACTCCTGTTTTTAATTTAATTGCATCTGTCAAAGATGCATCCAAATCAACCAGTAAAGTATGCGTATCTAATTCTAGATCTACTGATGCGTCACCACGATCATTACCCCGTCTTATATCAAATTCTAAACGATTATTACGTTGAAAATCATATTGCAAACTCAGTTTCCCAAAACCTTCGAGCTTTTTAAACCCTTTTATTCTAGCCAACTGATGCGTAACATCTTGTTTAGGTTCGTCAATATCATAAGTAAAATCATTTATTATCAAGGGCACATCACTACCTATAGCACGAACTTGATCTCCAGCACCTCCTAAATGCGAACCTCTTAAAATTCCTATTTCGTTTTTAAAGAATGAATAATATACATCAAAGCCATAATCAAAACGATTAAGTCCTACCTGTAAAGAAGCATTGCGTTCAAAAACTCCTGTATTACTCAAGACATAATCTGGCGCTTCAAAGTCTCCAAAACGCTTCAATGTTCCTTGAACTGTTCCGTACCAACCACTTTGATAACTTTTAGTCAATTGAGATGTAATAACAGAACCTCGTCCATTTGACGCTCCTGTTAATAAAGTTTTACCATAAATACTATCTTTTACTGGAACTTTAGTAGATTCAGCGATGATTAAACCTCCAACAGCATCACCACTATACTGCAATGCTCCTGCTCCTTTTATTAATGTAAGGTTCCCAACTGAATTGATATCAATATTTGGAGCGTGCTCTGCACCCCATTCTTGATCTTCCATTCTCACACCATTGTTTATAATGACAACACGACTACTGTGAAGCCCATTAATCAATGGTTTAACAACCGTATTTCCAGTATTCAATGAAGATACACCGCTCAAGCTGTTAAGAGCATCACCAAGGGTTCCGCTACTAAAGTTCTCTAATTCATCTTTAGAAATTGTACTTTCTAGAGTTGTTTTAGATTTATCATTATAAACGTTTCCTTGAATGATGATTTGGTTCAACTCCTCTAAATGATGTTCTAAATTAAAGTTTATGATTGTATTTCCTGATACTTCAACAGTAAAGCCTTTGGTCAAACAATCCTCATGTGATACTTGTACTTTATAAGTACCTTCACACAAGTTTGAAATGGTAAATTTACCTTCAATATTGGTCTGAACGAATTGTTCTGAACCTACAACTATAATTATCGCTTCAACAAGTGTTGATCCGTCATGTAGGTCTGTTACCGAACCAGAAAGGCTGCTTTCACAGTTTTGTGATATAGATGTAATACAACTAAATAGCAGTATTAACAGTGCATATTTGCTCATATAATTTCTTAATTAACATAATAAAAATAGATTTATATATTAAGAAAAAAATGGCGGGCCTCTAAGTTGTGTATTGGTTATTGTGAAAGAATGCGGTAGAAGTGAAGCGAAGTTTACTTCCTTCTTTTGAATAATAACTGGAAGTAATAAATCAGGATATTCAGCAGTATCGTAATTAAAAGATGCTAAATAAAAACTACATACCTCACATTTTATAATAGTCTTATGAATATGTGACGTATGGTCTGAACAAGTAACTTCTTCATGGCCTTCAAGCGTATGAATAAATTGAACAGCAGTTGGTAACATTAAAGCTACTAAGAGCAATAATGCGGATATACTTTTACCAATCTGTTTTTTATAATTCATGCTGTTTAAAAAACTAAATGCAAAACTAAATAAATATTTTTGAATTAAATGATGTTTATGTGTTAAAAATAAATAGGTTTCAATTTAGTAAAAAAAATTGAAAAGTTAATTTTAAAATCTAAGCAAAAAAGAAGCGTTTTAAAAGAAAACTCAATATCAGTAAATAAAACCAACGTAAAAGAAGATTTCGTAATTACTGCCAATGATTTAATTGCTAATAAATACGTCTTATTACAAAAAGGTAAAAAGAGTTGTTACTTATTGAAAGTGGTCTAGTTTTATGGCTACGCTTATCGTGATTGTGTATGGTTGGTTGCGATGGCAAGAACTAAGTTAATAAAAGAAAACGAACCAGAAGAAATTCCAGCGGAATTTTCTTAAGTAGGCTCGTATAAAGCAATAAATCATACACATTGTTGCACTTCCGTTATTACGCTACAATTTCTTTATTAATTAAGTCTAATATTCATCCATTTAACCTCTTATAAATCAGATTAAACACACAAGAAACTACTTAAAAAGACAATTATGATTAATTAACGTAGATTTTATTAATATTTTAACTATGTTTACACCGGTATTTAAGACAAAATCCCCAGTTTTAAATATGATAAAATTATGCAAAATTATGAAAATTATGAAAATTATTAAAAAAACTTCAATCCTAGCGATGCTATGTATTGGACTACTGAGCTGTAATTCGGAAATCGAATCCTTAGAATTTGAGGAAGCAAATTTAACAAGTAAGCAATCTAAATCTTCAGAATCAACAGTTAATCAACAGTTACGTTCTGGTGTTGAAGTAGATTCTATTTTTCTTGGTACTGCAGGAAGTTATACGATTCTGTCAAAATCAGGAATCACTAATGTTTCTCCATCTGCCATTGTAGGTAATGTAGGAACAAGCCCGATAACAGGTGCTGCTCTTTTATTAACATGTGCTGAAGTAACTGGGCTAATACATACCGTTGCTGCAGCAGGCCCACTTGGGTGTCCTACAAGGAAAATAACTGCCGCTTCTACACTTACAACAGCTGTGGGTGATATGGAAGCTTCATATACAGCTGCTGCATCACTCACTCAATCATCTGGTGATCATTTAAATGTAGACGCTGGGAGTTTAGGAGTAGGAGTTACATTAGAACCAGGGGTTTATACCTGGGGAAGTACTCTTTTAATACCGACAGACATAACACTTGATAATGACGGTATGTCGAATCCTATATGGATTTTTCAAGTTGCAGGGACGCTTACAATGAGTAATAATGTTCAAATTACTTTTACAAAGAATTCAGGATCAGGAACAATAGGAGATGCAGATGATGTTTTTTGGCAAGTATCAGGCGCTGTTACACTAGGGACCGGAAGTCTTTTTCAAGGAACCTTATTAGGTAAAACCTCAATAGCTGTGCAAACAG
>JAWUWX010000041.1:0-47482 GCA_034111625.1 Flavobacteriaceae bacterium
AAGCTCTTGTTTAGGGAATTTAATTATTAACCATGGAGTTAGGCTCAATAAAGTGTTTATTTTAAACCGCCTACTACAAAAAACAATTTGAAATTATGCCAAGATCAGTAAATTCAGTAGCCTCAAGAAAAAGAAGAAAAAAAATCTTGAAGGCAGCAAAAGGATACTTTGGAAGACGTAAAAACGTTTACACAGTAGCAAAAAATGCGGTTGAAAAAGGGTTGTTTTATTCTTATAGAGACCGTAATAACAATAAAAGAAACTTTCGTGGATTGTGGATTCAACGTATTAACGCTGGAGCTCGCCAATTCGGAATGTCTTATTCTCAGTTTATGGGGAAAGTCAAAGCTAACAATATCGAATTGAACCGTAAGGTTCTTGCAGATTTAGCGATGAACAATCCAGAAGCATTTAAGGCAGTTGTAGAAAAAGTAAAATAATAACAATCCTTGCTTATAATAAAAGTCCTGAACGAAAGTTCGGGACTTTTTGTTTTGTAAAAAAATGAATTTCATAACTTTGGTACACTTTATGTAATCAATAGTACGAATCAATAGTACGAATCAATAATTATAATATGAAACAAGAGCATACTAAAAGTTTTATCATACAAAGGAATGATTCATAGCGAACAGCATGTGACCGTTGAAAAAATATAAAATCAAACACATGAACTATAAAATTATTTTAGCCTTATTACTCAGTGTTTTTCTTTTGCTAATAAATGCTCCGAGCTCTGCTGATATTATCAAGACAAATGAAGGCGATATTACCTTACATCCTATTACACATGGAACACTCGTTATAACATTTAACAATAAAACCATTTATGTGGATCCTTATGGAGGCGCTGAAGGATTTAAAGGTTTTAACAAATCTGATATTATTCTAATTACCGACATTCATGGAGATCATCTAAATCTAGAAACGCTAGAAGGTCTTGATACTAAAAATACATTATTTATCACTCCACAGGCTGTTGCTGACAAATTATCTTCTACTTATAAAAACCAAATTGAAGTCTTAGAAAACCGTCAAGGGATTCATCGATTCGGAATTTTTATTTCGGCAGTTGCCATGTACAATCTTCCAGAAACTAGTGATTCTAAACATCCCAAAGGACGTGGAAATGGCTATGTGATTTATATGGGAGGTAAAAGTGTTTATATTTCTGGAGATACTGAAGATATTACTGAAATGAGGTCTTTATACGATATAGATGTAGCATTTGTATGTATGAATCTACCTTACACTATGGATATACATCAAGCATCAAGTGCTGTTCTTGAATTCAAACCAACAATCATTTACCCTTATCATTATCGAGGAAAAGATCAAATCTCTGATATTGTAAAATTCAAGGAACTTGTAAATGAGCAAGACGCAATTATTGAAGTGAGACTTCGAGATTGGTATCCTAAAAAGTAGAAAATAAAAAACCCAAACAATATTTGTTTGGGTTTTTTATTCCTATAGAAATAGATTAAAGTACTTCTCCAAGTTCTTTTAATTTCTCAGTATTCTCTGCCAATTTCAATTCGTCAATAATTCTCTGAATATCGCCATTGATAATATTTTGTAAATCATATAATGTCAATCCAATTCTATGATCTGTAACACGTCCCTGCGGATAATTATAGGTTCTAATCTTAGCACTTCTATCGCCTGAAGTAACCATAGATCCTCTTCTTAAAGCATCTTCTGCATTTTTTTTAGCCAATTCCAAATCATACAATCTAGAACGTAATACTTTAAAAGCCTTCTCTTTATTTTTATGTTGTGATTTTTGATCTTGACATTGAGCAACAAGACCTGTAGGAAGATGCGTTAATCGAACTGCGGAATAGGTTGTATTTACTGACTGACCTCCTGGACCTGAAGAACAGAAAAAATCAATTCTCACTTCTTTTGGATTTATCTCTACATCAAATTCTTCTGCTTCAGGAAAAACCATCACAGTTGCGGCAGAAGTATGCACACGTCCTTGAGTTTCAGTCTGAGGAACTCGCTGTACACGATGTACTCCTGCTTCAAACTTTAAGGTTCCATAAACATCTGCACCATTCACTTCAAATTGGATTTCTTTAAAACCTCCATTAGTTCCTTCACTGAAATCTACTGTATCAACTTTCCATCCTTTATCTGAACAATATTTAGAATACATTCTAAATAAATCTCCTGCAAATATACTCGCTTCATCTCCTCCAGTTCCTGCACGCAATTCAACTACAGCATTCTTAGTATCTTCTGGATCTTTTGGAATCAGCATGAATTTTATATCGTCTTCCAGTTTTGGAATACCTTCATTTGCTTCATCAATTTCCATTTTTGCCATTTCCGTCATTTCAGGATCTGAACCGTCAGCAATAATTTCTTTAGCCTCTTCTATATTATTCAATAAGACTTCATATTCGTTGATTTTTTCAATCATCGCGCTTAAGTCCTTATACTCTCTATTGAGCCTGACATAGCGTTTTTGATCCGTAATAATATCTGGCTGAATAATTAAATCTGAAACTTCATCAAATCTTTGCTTGATGATATGCAATTTGTCTAACATCTATCTTTCTATTGGAATACAAATTTACGAATTTTATCTTGTTTTTTTGGCATAAAAAAAACTCGTAATTACGAGTTCTTTTTATTTATTGATTTTATTCCAAAGGAGACAATCCCAGCATGCAATCAACTCTATTAATAATTAAAAACCCCATACTCACTCTCAATAGTCAACTTTTTAGTATCAGAAGCTTCTACTCTACCGATGATTTTAGCGTCAACATTGTAAGATTTTGAAATAGAAATAATTTCATCTGCAATTTCAGGAGATACGTAAATTTCCATACGATGTCCACAATTGAACACCTGATACATTTCTTTCCAATCTGTTGCTGACTGCTCTTGAATCAACTTAAATAAAGGTGGAACATCGAACATATTGTCTTTAATAATGTGTAAGTTTTTTACAAAGTGTAAAATTTTAGTCTGTGCTCCTCCACTACAATGCACCATTCCGTGAATGGTTTCTGAAGTGTATTTTGACAAAATTTCTTTAATAATGGGCGCATACGTACGTGTAGGAGAAAGCACTAATTTTCCAGCATTAATAGGAGAGCTCTCAACAGCATCGGTTAATTTAACTTTTCCTGAATACACCAATTCTTCAGGAACTGCAGCGTCGTAACTTTCAGGAAATTTCTCAGCAAGGTATTTATCAAAAACATCGTGACGTGCAGATGTCAATCCATTAGATCCCATTCCGCCATTATATTCCTTTTCATAACTCGCTTGACCAAATGATTCCAAACCTATAATAACATCTCCTTCCTTAATATTAGCGTTATCAATAACATCTTTACGCTTTATTCTTGCCGTTACTGTAGAATCTACAATTATAGTTCTTACAAGGTCACCAACGTCCGCAGTTTCACCACCTGTCGAATGAATGGTTACTCCAAATGTTTTCAAATCTGTAATCAATTCTTCAGTTCCATTGATAATTGCCGAAATTACCTCTCCTGGAATTACATTTTTATTTCTTCCAATAGTAGAAGACAATAAGATATTATCAGTTGCTCCAACACACAATAGATCATCAATATTCATAATCAATGCGTCTTGAGCAATCCCTTTCCACACAGATAAGTCTCCAGTTTCTTTCCAATACATATATGCTAGCGAAGATTTCGTTCCTGCACCATCAGCATGCATAATCAAGCAATATTCTTCATCATTGGTTAAATGATCTGGAATAATTTTACAGAATGCCTGTGGAAACAATCCTTTGTCTACATTTTTTATCGCCTTATGGACATCTTCTTTAGATGCGGAAACACCTCTTTGCGCGTATCTTTTTGAAATTTCTTGACTCATGAATTTAAGATTGTTATCGAGTGTAAAAATAAGAATTGTTTATTTTTTACTGGACTATTGGCGCGTATTTGTTTAAAAATTAAAAGGAGCCTCGTGATCGAGGCTCCTTTTTGGTTTATTTAGTAAATAATAATTCTCTGTATTTTGTCAATGGCCAAAGTTCGTCGTCAATCATTAATTCCAATTTGTCACAGTGATAACGAATTTCGTCAAAATAAGGTTTCACCTTATTACAATAAGCATCTGCTGCTTTCTGTCCTTCCATTTTATTGGCTTTCTTTCGTTCGCCAATCATTTTATCAATCTTCAGATTGATCTGTTCAATATGTGATGAAATTTCAGTTATTAAACTAATCTGTTCAGAAGCATATTTTTCAAAGTTTTTTCCAAAGATATTTTTCAATCCTGAAACATTTTCAATCAATACATTTTGATATTTTATTGCCGTAGGAACAATATGATTTCTAGCAATATCACCTAAAACTCTACCTTCAATCTGAATTCGCAACGTATACTCTTCCAATTCAATTTCATGTCTAGCCTCAACCTCTATTTTACTCATTACATCCATTTCTTCAAATAGTGCAGTCGTCTTTTTAGAAATTCTTGCTTTTAAAGCCTCTGGAGTTGTCTTATTATTACTTAGTCCTCGTTTTTTCGCTTCTTTCTCCCATTCTTCACCATATCCATTTCCTTCAAACAATACTTTTTTAGAGGATTTAATATACTCACGTAACACATTAAAGATGGCTTCATCTTTCTTTAAATCTTTAGATGCAATTAATGTATCTACTTCAATTTTAAATTCTTTCAACTGCTTCGCAACAATCGTGTTCAAAACTGTCATTGGATTGGCACAATTGGCTGTAGAACCTACGGCTCTAAATTCAAATTTGTTCCCAGTAAATGCAAATGGTGAAGTTCTATTCCTGTCTGTATTATCAAGTAAAACATCTGGGATTTTACCAACTACATTTAATTTTAAGTCTGTTTTTTCTTCAGGAGATAATTTTCCATTAGTCACATTTTCCAATTCTTTTAATGCTTTGGTCAATTGTGATCCAATAAATACAGAAATAATTGCTGGAGGTGCTTCATTCGCTCCTAACCTATGGTCGTTACTAGCACTAGCAATTGATGCTCTTACTAACTCCTCATGCTCATAAACTGCTTTAATAGTGTTAACGAAGAATGTCAAGAATTGTAAATTACTCATAGGAGTTTTTCCAGGACTTAATAGATTAATTCCTGTATTGGTTGCCAATGACCAATTATTATGTTTTCCAGATCCATTTACTCCTGCAAATGGTTTTTCATGGAATAATACCTTAAAATTATGACGATCTGCTACTTTCTTCATCACATCCATTAGTAATGAATTGTGATCCACAGCAAGATTGGACTCTTCATATATCGGTGCCAGTTCAAACTGGTTCGGAGCAACTTCATTATGACGTGTTTTTACTGGAATTCCCAATAGCATACACTCTTTTTCAAGAGCACTCATATAAGACAATGCTCTACTCGGAATCGTTCCAAAATAATGATCATCCAATTGTTGACCTTTGGCTGACGAATGTCCTAATAAAGTTCTTCCTGTTAATATGATATCAGGTCTTGAAGATGCTAGTGCCTTATCAATAAGAAAATATTCTTGCTCCCATCCTAATGATGCACTTACCTTCTTTACATTTTTGTCAAAATATTTACACACAGCAGTTGCTGCGTCATCCACAGCATTTAACGCTCTTAATAATGGTGTTTTATAATCCAATGCTTCACCAGTATACGATACGAAAATTGTAGGAATACATAAAGTAGTTCCATAAATAAAAGCAGGTGAAGTAGGATCCCAAGCTGTATAACCTCTTGCTTCAAATGTATTTCTAATTCCACCATTTGGGAAACTTGACGCATCTGGTTCTTGCTGAACCAATTGTCCTCCGCCAAATTTCTCTATCGCCATTCCATCACCTATCGTTTCAAAAAAAGCATCATGCTTTTCAGCAGTAGCTCCAGTCAATGGTTGAAACCAATGTGTATAATGTGTTACATTTTTAGACAATGCCCAATCTTTCATTGCTGAAGAAACTTGATCTGCTATTTTACGATCAATCTTAGAACCGTGCTCTATAGCATCCATAACTCCTAAATATGCATCCTTAGTTAAATACTGACGCATGGTCGTCTTGTTAAAAACATTTTCACCAAACATTGAAGATCTCCGTTTATTCTCTTTGATCTTAATAGGTTTTCTATTCAATGTTTCTTTAAGCGCTTGAAATCTAAGTGTAGACATAATATCTTATTTTTTACAAATATATCAATTTTGAGGTAAAAATGATGTTAATTATATTTATACCCTAAAAAAAATAGGGTCAATAATAACAATATAGTAATTATTATAAATTTTGGGCGTAATATTTATAGGTTGTTTTAAAATAATTTATATTTGCTACCTTAATTATCAATCTAATCAGTAATTATTATGGCAAAAATTAAATTAGAATACATCTGGCTAGATGGTCATTTTCCTACTCAAAATATGAGGAGTAAAACGAAAGTTGAAGAACATGAAAACTTTCAAGCTACAATTGAAGAATTAGACAACTGGTCTTTTGACGGTAGTTCTACAGAACAAGCTTCTGGCGGTGCATCAGATTGTTTATTAAAGCCTGTAGCAATCTATAAAGATCCTACAAGAAAAAACGGCTACTTAATTATGTCTGAAGTTTTAAGCGCAGATGGCACTGCACATCCATCTAATGCAAGAGCTACAATTGATGATGATGATGACGATTTTTGGTTTGGATTTGAGCAAGAGTATTTCTTAATGGATACTAAGACTGATTTACCTTTAGGTTTTCCACGTGGAGGATTCCCTGGACCACAAGGTAAATATTACTGTTCTGTTGGTGGTAGGTATACTTGGGGTAGAGATTTTGTTGAAGAACATGCTGACTTATGTATTGAAGCCGGTTTAAACTTTGAAGGAATTAACCAAGAAGTAGCACCAGGACAATGGGAATATCAATTATTTGCACAAGGAGCTAAAAAAGCTGGTGATGAAATTTGGGTTTCTCGTTACATATTAGACAGATTAACTGAAAAACATGGTTACTATATTGAGTATCATCCAAAACCAGTAAAAGGAGACTGGAATGGTTCTGGTATGCATGCAAACTTCTCAAACACTGTATTAAGAACTTGTGGCTCTAAAGAAACTTATGAGAAAATCTGTGAAGCATTTAGACCTGTTACTAAAGATCATATGAAAATATATGGTGAATTTAATGATGAGCGTTTAACTGGTTTACATGAAACTGCTCACGTTTCTGACTTCTCGTATGGTGTTTCTGATAGAGGAGCTTCAATTAGAATTCCAATTATTACTGTTGAAAAAGGCTGGAAAGGCTGGCTAGAAGACAGAAGACCTGCATCAAATGGAGATCCTTATAAAATTGCTGGTAGAATTATTAAGACTGTAAAGTCTGCTAATATCAGTTAGAATATATCTTTTAAAAAAATTAAAGGGCTTACTAAAAATGTAAGCTCTTTTTTTATGTATTAATTTTAATATATATATGTTCTTCCTAAATAACACGCATCGCTTTAAGCAAACGCCAAGTAAATAAACACAATATATGTCGCCAATAAAAAGAGTCCTTTCAATCGACTTATTTCGAATTTATTTGGAATAAATACTAACGGAATTAATACAGTTGAAACAGCAAGCATCCAATACACATTCGTCAGAACATTTGGTTTAACTGCAGTGATCGGAGTAATAATAGCAGTCAATCCTATTACAGATCCTATATTAAAAATATTGGAGCCTATTAAATTTCCTAATGAAATTGCTTTTTCGCCTTTTAAAGCAGCAATGATAGATGCAGCTAATTCAGGGACACTTGTTCCTACTGCAATAACAGTTGCGCCAATCACACCTTCACTTACACCAAACTTTAAGGCTATATCTTTAGCACCTTCTACAAGCCAACTAGATCCAAAATACAAGGCAGATCCACCAATAAGAAGCCATAAAAATATTTTAAAATAACTAGTTTCCTGTAATGCGTCATCTACTTCTTCAACAGCAACCGTTTTATCGCTCTTTGCTTTTGTTATCATAACATAGACAAACACTACTAAGAAGACCAACAAAATAATCCCTTCTACACTTGATATTGTATTATCATTTGTTAAAAAATAATAAAACAACAATGAAATTAACATCATTGCAGGCCAATTCATTTTGTAAAAATTTTTATCGATAGTTAATGGAGAAATAACTGCTGTAATTCCTAATACCAAAGCAATGTTAGCGATATTGGATCCTATAACATTTCCTAAAGCTAGGTCTGGTGAACCATCTAAAGCCGCTTGAACACTCACCAATAATTCTGGTACAGAAGTAGCAAATGACACAACGGTCATACCAATAATTAATTTTGACAAATTCAACTTAAAAGATAAAGCTACTGAAGAACGAATTAAAAATTCTCCCCCAACTACTAGCAATATAAATCCAATAAAAATTAATACAATACTCATATTTTATTTTTTTACGAAGATACTATTTAAGCCTAATAATACAACTCTTGAATAATCAAACTATCAAATTAAATCAAAAAAATGATCAAACTTCCTTTACATTTATTATTCCTCTAAAAACCACCCTTTACTTACTAATACATTTATATGTAAAATCGACTATATAGTTACATATGTAAACTTTATTGTGGGAATTATATTTCATATTAAAATAATTACTGTGATTACACTTATAAAAGTAATATTATTTAGATTAATATATTCTATACCGCTTGGAAGTAAAGCATCTATTACAATATCTTTAAAAGACAATATGAAAATTAACTAACTTTTAAAAAAAAATACTTAAAATTATGATTCATTTATTATTAGAACTCGTTGTATTTATGACTAAAATAATTGCTACATATATACTCAGCTATTTTTAACAGATTATAAAAAGAAAAAAATATTAACTCAACTAGTCAACATTAAAATGCGAAGCACATGGCTTTTTTCATTTTTTTATTTTAAAATGAAAGACGACTCATCGTTTAATTTTCAATGCAGATTTTAGGATTAAACAGATTTCAAGCATATTCATCTCTATTCTCCTCCTCCTGACGATTAAAAGGTTTTTTCTGTTCTTATTTATTACGTAAATTTGTATTCATGAAAAAACAACTATTCAACTTTATCGCAACAGTTAATAAAGTACTCCTACCATCTTTGTCAAAAAAAAGAGTAGATCTAGCAAAAGCCAGTAAATTACAAATGGCTCTTGTAGGGTGGAGATATTTTGTAACAAAAAATAGTTTGTAATTCTATAAAAGTTACTATATTTGCACTCTCAAAAAAGGCCTCGTGGCGCAACTGAATAGCGCACTTGATTACGGCTCAAGAGGTTACAAGTTTGAATCTTGTCGAGGTCACAATAAAATCAGTATTTCCCAGTGTTTTCGGGTTTGCTGATTTTTTTATTTGCCCAAAAACTTCCCAAAACTTTAATATTAAAGCGATACTTAAGGGCTTTAAGCAGGTATAACAATCTAGAAATTTTATCAATTTATGTTTCTATCCAAAAAGAATATTTGCCCTTCAGGATAATATATAGAGTATCATAACAAATCCCAAGAAAATTTCTTGGGATTTGTTATTACATATTGTTTAAAATGACTTCCATTTGTTGCTGTAACTCTATTGCTTTTTCTTTTGCTTTTCCAGCAAAATCATCTCCTTTTCCAGCATAAATAATTCCTCGGGAAGAATTAATTAAGAGTCCTACTTCTTTATTCAACCCATATTTACAGACATCTTGTAAATTTCCTCCTTGCGCACCTATTCCAGGAACAAGTAAAAAATGATTTGGGACAATTTTTCGGATTTCTTTAAAATATTCGGATTTGGTTGCACCAACAACATACATCAACTGCTTGCTATTTTTCCAAGTCAATGATTTCTTTAAGACCTCTTTATACAATTTACTGTTTCCAACGTTTAATCCTTGAAAATCCAATCCTCCAGTATTAGAAGTTAAAGCAAGAAGAATCGTAAACTTTTCTTCAAATGCCAAAAAAGGTTCCACAGAATCACTTCCCATATAAGGAGCAACAGTTACGGAATCAAACTCTAAATCGTTAAAAAACGCCTTCGCATACATCGTTGAAGTATTTCCAATATCTCCACGTTTTGCATCTGCGATAGTAAAAATTTCAGGATGTTTTTCATTCAGGTACTTAATAGTTTTCTCAAGAGATTTCCAGCCTTTTATTCCATAGGCTTCATAAAAAGCGGTGTTTGGCTTATAAGCAACAGCAAGATGGTGCGTTGCATCAATTATTTGTTTGTTAAATTCAAATATTGGATCTTCCAATTCTAATAAATGAGCAGGGATTTTATCTAAATCTACATCCAATCCAATACATAAAAAAGACTTCTTTAATTGGATTTGAGCAATAATTTCTTGTTTAGTCATTGTGAGTTTTAAATCGTATTGCAAATGTAGTAATTTTAATATTTTAATTTAGATACTCAACACACTTAACTTTTTGTGTTTTCTACGCTTTATTTCTATAAACTTCCAAAAACCTAAATCTGTTGCCTATATTTGTTGAAATAAAACTACAATTTGTTGCAATCTCTTGTCCATAAAATTTTCTATGCAATCTTGACACTTCTAGGTGTAGTTACAGTGATTTTCTTTTTACTAAACAAAACTCCTGGAGATGCTGCTCAAATGATGCTTGATCAAAGAGAAGATAGTGAGCAATTGAAAAATATTCGCAAGAAATATGGATTTGACAAGCCGATTTCTACTCAATATTTGTATTACTTGAACGATTTATCACCAGTTTCCATTCATAGTAATGACTCTGATAATTATACTTTTTTAGACAAAAAAAAATATGCCGCTGTCAGACTGCTATCTATTGCAGATAAAACAGTAGTCCTGAAATTGCCATATCTACGCGAATCTTATCAGAAGAATGGTAAAAAAGTTTCAGAAATCATTTCAGAAACCTTACCTAACACTATTATTCTTGCCGTCTCAGCAATTACCATTGCCATTATTTTAGGAATACTTTTTGGGATATTATCGGCAGTATATAAAGATACATTATTCGACAGAATTATATCAATTGTTAGTACGCTTGGAATGAGTGTACCTTCCTTTTTTTCCGCCATTTTATTTGCTTGGTTTTTTGGATTTGTATTACATAAATACACGAATTTAAATATGACTGGAAGTTTATATGAAGTTGATGATTTTGGCGAAGGATCTTATATTCAATGGAAAAACTTGATTCTTCCAGCGATTGTCTTAGGAATTCGACCATTGGCAGTTGTAATACAATTGATGCGGAATTCTTTACTAGAAGTTTTAAATCAAGATTATATAAGAACTGCCAAAGCCAAAGGTCTGTCTATGTTTACAATTATCCGGAAACATGCTTTGAAAAATTCGATGAATCCAGTTGTAACTGCGATTTCTGGTTGGTTTGCATCTTTATTGGCTGGAGCAGTATTTGTTGAATACATTTTTAATTGGAATGGTCTGGGTAAAGAAATTATCAACGCATTGAATATGAAAGATTATCCTGTAATTCTCGGTGCATCAATAATTATTGCAACAATGTTTATTATTATCAATATCTTTGTCGATGTTATTTATGGATGGTTAGATCCAAGAATTAGACTAAAATAGAGTATAAATACAACTCTTGAATTAAGGTCAAATTAAAATTATGAAGAAAAGACTTTATTTTATTTCAATTTTCTGTATAGTTTTTACTTTTAAAACTTCCAATGCTCAACTTTTATCTATAAATGATTCTTCAGCACCTGAATCAATATTTTCACCACAAGAATTGGTTGACAATATATTAATATCTGGAACATGCTCAAGTGTTACAGATTTCTCTTCTGTAGTACATGATAATCCTACAGATCGTACTACTAAAAGTTACGGTTATTTTAAAAAACCTACAGGTAGTTCATTCCCATTTAATGAAGGTTTAATCTTGACTACAGGGAAGGCGTTTCCGGCAGGAAATTCTTCAGCAGGTCTTCTTGATAATGTTCATAATGAAGCAGGAGATATTGATTTAGAAAATGCGCTGAGTCAATCTGATACCTTTGATGCTACTAGTTTTAAGTTTACTTTTATTCCTGTTACAAGTACTCTAAGTTTTCGATATATAATGGCTTCAGAAGAATATAACGGTAGTTCAGAATGTACTTATGCTGATAGTTTTGCTTTTTTAATTAGAGAAGTTGGCACAGTTAATTATACGAACCTTGCCGTATTACCAGATACTACTCCTGTTAGTGTTTCTACAATAAATAATGCTTCAGCGTGTAGGTCAAATCCTGATTATTTTGAAGGGTATGATTTAGTGGATACCAATTACGGAGGAAGAACTAAAGTTTTAATAGCTTCATCTGATGTTACTCCAAACCAAGCATATGAAATAAAATTAGTAATTGCTGACCATATTAATGGTAGATATGATTCTGCTGTTTTTTTAGAAGGAGGGAGTTTTAATTTAGGTTTAAATTTAGGGGCTTCATATTTATATGCTACCAATAACGATGTCTGTGGAGACGAAGTTTTATTAAATGCTAATGTTCAGGCAACTTATTACAAATGGTATTATAATGATGGAACAGGTGAAGTAGAGATTCTAGATGTATTTGGAAATTCAATAGACAATATTGAATATAACGCGAATCTTGGTAGTGGTACATATGTTGTTAGAGGATCGATCTCTGGTTGTGACTTGGAAGATTCAATTGATGTTGAATTTACTGATATGCCATTAACTACATCAGTAACCAATTTATCTAATTGTAAAAATCAAGATAATGACTTTGCCACATTTACACTTGAAGATAAAGAAGCTGAGATTTTAAATGGACAACCTTCTTCAGTTTTTGAAGTGCAATATTATGAAGATTTAAATATGTCAAATCAGATTTCCTCCCCTTATACAAGTTCGGAGAAAACTATTTATGTGCGTATTCAAAATAGATTTAGTGAAGACTGTTACAATACAACTTCATTTGAATTAGATATTATTCCAATTCTTGAATTTGATATAGAAGAAACAGTTATAACCATATGCGAGAATATATTGCCTCATGAAATAAAGGTTCAGAATCCTCAAGGATTGTATACTTACGAATGGTTTAATAATAATGGAGATTTTATTGGCAATGGTGAAAATATATTAATAACAGATACTTCATCAATATCAACAACAGGAGTCGTTTTTACTGTTACAGCAACTGATATGATGACAAGCTGTGATACTACTAAGTCGTTCACTTTGAAAAAATCTTCAATTGCTACATTTACAGATACCGACATTATAACGTCTCAGTTTAATCGTGATAAAAACACTCTTGAAATACTGACCGAAAATTTAGGGTCTGGAGATTATGAATATGCTTTAGAGCATAGTTATGATGGAAGGACATGGCAAGACGAGCCAATTTTCACAGGATTGTTAGGAGGTATTTATCAAGTTATCATAAGAGATAAGGAAGGTTGTGGAACTTCTCTTCCATTAAAGGTTGTAATATTAGATTATCCTCGTTTTTTCACTCCAAACAATGATGGCGAAAATGATGTATGGCAATTGATAGGTCTTGGAAGTGCAAATTTTACAACAAGTTCAGTAGCAATTTTTGATAGATTTGGTAAAATTATAGCAACTGTTGCTCCAAATGAAGTAGGATGGAATGGTACTTATAATGGTGAGGATCTATCTGCATCAGATTATTGGTTCAGAGTTCAAGTTACTAATATTGTTGATGGTAATACAAAAGAGTACAAAGGGCATTTTAGCCTTATAAGAAGATAAATTTATAGTTGGTAGAATTTAAAATTAGTCTAAAAAAAAGTTATTTTTGCTTTCTAACAGAAGATTAAAATTTAAATAGATGAGAAAAAAAATAGTTGCAGGAAACTGGAAAATGAATTTGACTAAAGAACAATCTTTAACTTTGATTAAAGAGATAAGTAATAGTGTTCAAAATATTTCCGAAGATACTGATGTTATCGTGTCTCCTTCTTTTGTAAATCTATCATCTGTAGTTGAATCAGTTGATCGAAATAGTAAAATTGAAGTTGCTGCACAAAACATGCACTTTGCTGAAAACGGCGCTTATACTGGAGAAATTTCTGCTGAAATGTTAGAGAGTATAGGTATAACTACTGTTATTTTAGGACATTCTGAACGTCGTGAATATTTTAATGAAGGATCACATCTTTTGGCAAAAAAAGTTGAACAAGCGCTAGAGCATAAAATGAAAATCATCTTTTGCTTTGGTGAAAAGTTAGAAGATCGTCAGTCAAATAATCATTTTGATATCGTAAGAGAGCAGTTACAAGATTCTTTATTTCACTTAAATGATGTTGATTGGGATTCAATAGTTTTAGCATATGAGCCAGTATGGGCTATAGGTACAGGAGAAACTGCAAGTCCTGAACAGGCACAAGAAATGCATGCCTTTGTGAGAAACTTAATTAAAGATAAATATGATGATCTAGTATCGAATCGTCTTTCAATTTTATATGGCGGGAGTGTAAAACCTGCCAATGCACAAGAAATTTTTTCTAAACCTGATGTTGATGGAGGATTGATAGGAGGAGCAGCCTTAAACGCTTCAGATTTTACTGCAATAATAAAGGCAATTTAAAAGTCTCTTTTTAGAATAGAAATTAAGTAATGGATAACATCTATATTGAATATAATTTTACTGTTTCTCCTAAGGAACCTGCAACAGAGATTTTAATTGCAGAGTTAGGATTGGCAGGTTTTGAGAGTTTTGTAGAGAATGAAAATGGAGTTATTGCATATATCCAAAAGGATGATTGGAATGCAGAAGTTTTAAAGGGTATTTTTATTTTGACTTCTGACGAATTTTCTATTGAATATGAACACAAAGAAATCGAACAAACCAATTGGAATGCAGAATGGGAGAAGAATTTTCAACCGATTCAAGTAGATGATTTGGTAAGTATTCGAGCACCATTTCATAAAAATCCAAATCTTAAATATGATATTGTAATTGAACCGAAAATGAGTTTTGGGACTGGACATCATGAAACTACTCATATTATGGTGCAGCACTTATTACAATTGGAATTAGAAAATAAAAAGGTGTTGGATATGGGTTGCGGAACTGGAATTTTGGCAATTTTTGCTGAAATGAGAGGAGCAAATCCAACGGATGCAATAGATATTGATAATTGGTGTTATCAAAATTCTCTAGAGAATGTAGAACGCAATAATTGTCATCATATTTCTGTTTTTGAAGGAGACTCTTCTTTATTGGTGAATAAAAAATATGATTTGATAATTGCGAATATCAATCGTAATATTCTTTTAATGGATATTAAAATTTATACTGGGTGTTTAAATGATAATGGCATTTTATTATTAAGCGGATTTTATCAAGATGATATTCCGATGATAGATCAAGAAGTTTCTAAATATGGATTGAAATTGGAAACAGTTATTGAACGGAATAATTGGGTTGCGATGAAGTACGTAAAATAAAATTGTTTTTTATAAGTTTGTATTAACAATGAGCACAAAAGAAAAAATACAAGAGGATGTAGAGGTCTTAGACCAAGAAGCGCATAAATACGAAATTGTATTGCATAATGATGATGTGAATACCTTTGATTTTGTAATGGATTCATTAATGGATGTCTGTGAACATACTTTAGAACAGGCTGAACAATGCACTATCTTGGTGCATTATAAGGGGAAATGCACTGTGAAAACAGGAGAATATGATTACTTAAAACCTCGTTGTAGCAAGTTATTATCTTTAGGTCTTTCTGCTGAAATTGTATAGATATCTTTAACCTCCTTTTTTAACATTGCTTTAGGCATTGGGCATTTTGTGTAATGTATATTTGTAAGTGCCAAAAATTGGCAAACTCACAATTAATATAAATTTTAATAAATGAAAAAATTAATTACCCTTTCTGTATTACTTGTAACAGGGTTTTCAATTGCTCAATCACCTGATGAAACTGTTGTTGAGCAGAATCCAATTGCAATGAAATATGCAGAAACAATCACTATTGAAGATATGCGCGAAGATTTAACGATTTTAGCGTCTGATGCATTAGAAGGAAGAGAAACTGGAAAAAGAGGCCAGAAAATGGCTGCTGCTTATATTAAAACACACTTTGAAGAATTAGGACTAGAAGGTCCAGTTAAAACAGGAAATGGATATTATCAAGATGTTCCATTAGTAACTTCTAAGGCTGGAGATATTTATTTAAAAATAGGAGATAAGAAATTGACAAACCTTAAAGACTTTATGTACTTGGGGGATCCTAAAGAAACTAAAGAAGTGTCTACTGAAGTTGTTTTTATAGGAAGAGGAAATGAGAACGTTTTTAAAAACATTGATGTAAAAGGAAAATCTATATTAGTGATAAACTCTAATAGAAACGATAGAAGAAAAATTATTGCTGCCGCTGAAGAGCAAGGTGTTGAAAAAATATTTATTGTGAGAACTGAGGATCAAACCGAATACGAAGGTTTTATGAAGCGATTTTCTAGATATTTCAGTAGAGCAACTATGACGATTGATAAAGAAAAAGAAGATAAAAGTGTTGGCGCATTTTATATAAGCCCAGATATTGCTGGAGAAATAATGAATCAACCGTTTGAAAAACTTACTGAGGCAATTACTAAATTTAATGCTGGAGATTCGAAAGCAATAAAAAAGGTTAAATCTAAAAAAGTGAGTTATAAAACAAATTTTATCGTAGATAAAATCATTTCAGAAAATGTTTTAGGATTCTTAGAAGGTTCAGACTTAAAAGATGAAATACTTGTATTGACTTCTCACTATGATCATATAGGAATAACTAATGGTGAGATTAATAATGGTGCTGATGATGATGGTTCAGGGACCGTTGCAATAATGGATATTGCTGAAGCATTTGTTCAAGCAAAGAAAGATGGGAATGGTCCAAGAAGAAGTATACTTTTTATGACTGTTACTGCTGAGGAAAAAGGGCTTTTAGGCTCTGAATATTATGCTGATAACCCGATATTTCCATTAGAAAATACTGTTGCTGATTTAAATCTAGATATGATTGGAAGAATTGATAGCAGAGGGATTGAGAATAGTGATAATTACGTTTGTTTGGTAGGTGCAGATAAATTATCTACTGAATTGCATCAGATCAGTGAAAGTATGAATAAAACATACACTAATTTGTTTTTGGATTATACATTTAATGATGAAAATCATCCAGAAAGAATCTATTATCGTTCGGATCATTGGAATTTTGCCAAAAATGGAATTCCAGTAATTTTCTATACAACTGGTTCACATCCTGATTATCATAAGCCTACAGATACTGTTGATAAAATAGAATTTGAATTAATGAGAAAGCGTACTCAATTGGTATTTTATACTGCATGGGAAGTTGCCAATCGAGATGGAAGATTAATTGTTGATAAAGGAACTGAAGTAGTTGAGTCTAAATAAGCTCTTTTAAGAAATGTAGTAACTCCAGGTTTTACTATACATTTATTCGTTTAATCACTCTGAATTGTTCTAAGAAACTTCACAATCATAAAACAAAATCGTTTAACGACTTATTTTTATAATGATATAGTCTAAAAAATTATGTCTAATTTAAAAAAGAATTCTTTAAACTAATAAGTTTAAAGTTTGTAAACTCTTTAAAAAAGCAGGAGTAGATTATTGTATTAACAATAATTAATTAAAAAAGCAGCCGCAAATAATAACTTGAAAAAATTGTCGTCCCCACAACGGTAGTAAAATCAAGATTTATTGTACGACTGCTAAATTTTAATTTCATTTTTATAGTAACGAATTCTGTTCTTCTATTTAGAAAATAAGATTCTTACATTAACAATAATTAATTAAGCAGCCGCAAATAATAACTTGAAAAAATTGTCGTCCCCCACAACGATAGCAAAATTAAGATTTATTGTACGACTGCTAAATTTTTATTTCATTTTTATAATAACGAATTCTATTTTTCTATTTAGAAAATAAGATTCTTACATTAACAATAATTAATTAAAAGTGTTTTTATGAATGACAAACTTAAGTAAAATTAGTTGTAAAACAAAACTAATTTTAAAGCCCGAGACACATCAAAGAAAATAGTTCTATAGATGTTCATAAAAACTTTGGATAAGTTATTGATGATCTTGCTCTTAGTTATTAATTTTAAATTTTTTTAAATTTACTGTATTCATAAAAAAATGATTCTTAATTTAGACGAAACGAGTTAATGTGTAGGTGAGATGCAGAAAAGTATCGATGAAAAGTAATTGTAAGCTATTAACGATTTTTAATACAGTGCAAAACGGTTAACTTTTTTTCATGCTGGCAAGCGTTGGATAATTACTCCCGTTATTTCTATTTTATAAATAAGTATGTGACCGAGTAATTTTACATAACGGCTAATTATAGATACAATTGTTTTTAAACGCTGCGAAGCAAACCGCTTATAAGTTTAATGACCTAAAAACAGTAAACTGGAGAAAAATTTCTGATGAAAAAAAAATAACCATATATAGAATACTTCAAGAATTAATGACCAACATGAAAAAACATAGTAAGGCGAGTCATGTGGTTATTACATTTATACAAAAACCAAAAAGAATTTTTATAAATTATTTAGATAATAGTATAGGCGGGAAATTAAAAAAAAGCACTTGAAAATCAATAGATTAACAAGTGCTTATGCGGTCTGGACGGGACTCGAACCCGCGACCCCCTGCGTGACAGGCAGGTATTCTAACCAGCTGAACTACCAGACCGTTGCTCTTAGCGGATGCAAATATAGCAGCGTTTTTTATATATACAAAACATTTTCTTTAAAATTTATATAAATCTTTTTCTGCTGATTAAATAAGATGTTAAAACCTGATCAAAGCCTTTATTTATATCAACAGGAACATAATCAATTTTATATTGCATACAATTCAATTTCAAATCATTAAAATACTTTTCTACATATTTTTGATACCCTTCCTTAACCGTATCAGCATATAAATCAATGTGTTCTCCAGTTTCAATATCAACAAATCTTTTTGGGCGATTGTCAAAACCAAACTCATATTCCAACTTCCCATCATACGTATGAAACAAAACCACTTCATGTTTATTATGTCTTAAATGACGTAGAGCTTCAAATAATCGACTGTCATCCTGATCGTGTTGAAACATATCGGTAAATAAAAAAATCAAAGATCTTCTGTGAATTTTTTCTGCAATCTGATGTAATGCTTTGTGAGTTTGAGTCTTCTTTTCAGAAGAAGAACTAAGTAACTCATTCAGTTTTTTTAATAATATTCTTCTATGAGCATCACTTCCTTTTTCAGGACTATAATAATCAAACTCTTCTGAATAAATACTAAGTCCTACTGCATCTCTTTGCCTCTTTAATATTTCCATCAACGCCGCTGATGCGATGGCAGAAAAACTAATTTTGGTAAGGTTATCGATACTTGGATTCTTAATTATTGGGTAGTACATTGATCCAGAATTATCAATAATAATATGACAGCGTAAATTCGTCTCTTCCTCGTAACGCTTTACATATAATTTATCGGTCTTAGCAAATAACTTCCAATCAATATGCCTTGTACTCTCTCCTTTATTATACAATCTATGTTCTGCAAACTCTACAGAAAACCCATGAAATGGACTTTTATGCATTCCAGTAATGAAACCTTCGACGACTTGATTGGCTAGTAATTCGAGGTTTTTAAATTCAGAAATATGTTTTAAAGGAATTTTATGCATCACAATTATATCCTGTAAATATAAATATTTTAAACTAAAAAAGGCTCAACGTATAGTCGAGCCTTTTTTAAAATCTATTCAATACAACTTTCTATAAAGCAGCATCAATTTTTTGAGTATATGTACTTTTTGGAGCAACACCAACTTGCTTGTCAATTACTTCTCCGTTTTTAAACAATAATACTGTTGGAATATTTCTTACTCCATATTTTGCAGCAAATTCTTGGTTTGCATCTACATCAACTTTTCCTACAATTGCCTTTCCTTCGTATTCAGTGTGAATTTCATCTACGATAGGCCCAACCATTCTACAAGGCCCACACCATGCAGCCCAAAAATCAACTAATACTGGTTTGTCTGATTTCAATACTACTTCTTCGAATGTAGCGTCTGTTATTTCTAATGCCATAATTTTATTTGTTATTTGTTTATTCTATTTCACATTACAAAAATAATCAATTATCCCTCCGTTTTAATTGAGTATCAATCATTTTTTTTTATCATAGTATTAATAAAAGTGATTTCCTTATAAATTAATTTCTATTCTGCTTCCGGAGCCAATTCTATTTCAAGCCCATCCATTTCCGGTGTAATCTGAATCTGACAACCAAGACGACTGTTCTCTTCCACATAAAATGCTTCTGCAAGCATCATATCCTCATCTATTCCTATTTCTGGCAATTCATGGCCAGACAAGACATAACATTGACAAGAAGCGCACATTGCCATTCCTCCACATATCCCAATCGTTCCTTCTGGAGCCAATTCATATGCTTTCACAACTTCCATAACATTCATCGCCATATCGGTAGGCGCCTGTATCTCATGAGTCGTTCCTTCTCTATCAGTTATTTTAATACTAATATCTAATGCATCCATTTTTACAAAATACTTTTTACAACAGTCGCTTCTGCTTTTTTGGTATTCCCGTCAAAACCCGTCACACCATTTACTGTCGTATATTTCATCACATATCTCTTATCAGGATGAATAATATTATAAGCATATTGCACTGCAATAGTTGCTTCATGGAAGCCACACAAAATCAATTTCAGTTTTCCAGGATATGTATTTACATCTCCAATCGCAAATATTCCAGGAATATTAGTCTGATAATCCAACGCATTATTCACAACAATCGCATTTCTTTTTATCTCCAACCCCCAATTTGCGATAGGACCTAATTTAGGTGACAATCCAAATAGCGGAATAAAATGATCCGTTTCTTTATTAATATCGCCCTTTGTTTTATGCTTAATCAACAAGGATTCCACTTTTCCTTCTCCGTGAATTTCTTTTATTTCTGCCTCTGTTATAAGGTTGATTTTTCCTTGTTTAGACAACTCCGCAACTTTGTCTACTGAATCTAGTGCTCCACGAAAATCATTCCTTCTGTGGACTAATGAAACCTCACTTGCAATATCAGATAAAAAAATTGACCAATCCAATGCAGAATCCCCTCCTCCAGCAATTACCACTTTCTTATCGCGATACATTTCTGGTTCTCTGATAATATACTCGACACCCTTATCTTCGTAGTCTGATAATCCAGGTATAGGTGGTTTTCTTGGTTCAAACGACCCTAATCCACCAGCAATAAAAACTGCTGGAGCCATATGCTCTGTTCCTTTATTGGTAGTTACCTTAAAGCTTCCGTCTTCTAATTTTTCAATGGTTTCTGCACGTTCACCAAGCGTATATCCTGGCTGAAAAGGTTTTATTTGCTCTTCAAGATTAACTATTAATTCTCCTGCCATCACTTCTGGAAATCCAGGAATATCATAAATTGGTTTTTTTGGATAAATTTCTGAACATTGACCTCCAGATTGAGGTAAGGCATCTATCAAATGACAGCGCAACTTCAACAATCCAGCCTCAAAAACTGCAAACATTCCAACAGGACCTGCGCCAATTATTAATATATCGGTTTTAATCATTCTGTACTATAATTATTTGAAAACTCAAAAAAAGGTGAACCTTCAATTAAAAAAGCAAAAATACGAAAATAGAAGTAGTTTATTTTAATTCGGCGTGAACAAAACTTACTGAGAAATCCACATACCACATTACGACATATTTATACTTCGATAAATCTGTATTAACAGGAATAGTATAAGAGTAATTTCCGCTAATTCCTTCTAAATTAAATTTCAATATTTATCTCTAAAGTTATGATTTACTTACAAAACACAAATAAAAGTTAAAATACATTCTCGTTCCTACTAATTTTTATAGATTTGCAGTCATTACCAAAGAGGAAAGTTTTGAACTGATTGCAACCTCTTTAACTGAATGAATTTCAGTAAAACAAAAAATGCTAAAGCAGTAATACCATTCTGCTTTTGAACAATTTTATTTAATATTAAATTAAAAAGCATGCCATATTTATTCACTTCAGAATCTGTTTCTGAAGGACACCCTGATAAAGTTGCGGATCAAATCTCTGATGCGCTTATTGATAATTTTTTAGCATTTGACCCAAATTCTAAAGTTGCTTGTGAAACACTTGTGACAACTGGACAAGTCGTTCTTGCTGGTGAAGTAAATTCTAACACATACCTTGATGTACAGAAAATAGCACGTGATGTTATTAATAAAATTGGCTATACGAAAAGTGAATACATGTTTGACGGAAATTCATGTGGAGTTTTCTCTGCAATTCACGAACAATCTCCAGATATTAATCAAGGAGTTGACAGAGTAAATAAAGAAGATCAAGGTGCTGGAGATCAAGGGATGATGTTTGGTTACGCAACCGATGAAACTGAAAACTACATGCCTTTAGCATTAGAATTATCGCATCGTTTGTTGATTGAATTGGCAGCGTTAAGACGCGAGAATAAAGATATTACCTATTTAAGACCAGATGCAAAATCTCAAGTAACAATTGAATATTCTGATGATAATACCCCTCAAAGGATTGATGCAATTGTTGTTTCTACACAGCATGATGATTTTATAAAACCTTTATCTGAAAGTGAAAATGATAAAAAAAACGCTGACGTTAAAATGTTAGAGAAAATTTCTTCTGATATTAAAACCACCTTAATTCAAAGGGTTATTGCAAAGTTACCTACAGATATTCAAGCGTTATTTACGGACGAAATTACATACCACATCAACCCAACAGGAACATTTGTTATTGGAGGCCCTCATGGTGATACTGGATTAACAGGAAGAAAAATCATAGTAGATACATACGGTGGAAAAGGAGCTCACGGAGGTGGAGCCTTCTCTGGAAAGGATCCTTCAAAAGTGGATCGTTCTGGAGCATATGCAACAAGACATATTGCGAAAAACCTAGTAGCTGCAGGTCTTTGTAAAGAAGTTTTAGTACAAGTTTCTTATGCTATTGGAGTTGCAAAACCTACTTCAATCAATGTAGAAACTTACGGAACTGCAACTATAAATATGAATGACGGAGAAATTTCTAAGATCGTTGAAACTATTTTTGATATGCGTCCGTATTTCATAGAACAAAGATTGAAGTTAAGAACACCTATCTATTCAGAAACAGCAGCTTATGGACATATGGGAAGAACTCCTGAAGTGAAAACTGTACGTTTTGAATCTCCTAATGGTGAAGTCGTTGAACAAGAAGTAGAAACTTTTACTTGGGAAAAACTAGATTATGTAGATATAGTTAAAGAAGCATTTAATTTGTAAAAAGTCAAATCAATAAAAAAAGCCCTAAAATCAATTTTGGGGCTTTTTTTATGCAGTTCAAATATGTAATTCTATTTCTCGGTAAACATAAATCGTTTAGGAAGTAAATGATAACTTGAAGTGCTTGTGTGATTTTATTAAAATTGCCTGGGATTGAGTTGGAAGTATATTTTAATATATACTTTAACTTTAAAAGAGGTATATTTGAAAAGCATGAAAACACTTCTCAAAACTCTTTTTTTATTTTCCTTTTTAATGTCATTTTCTCAAGAGAATACTCAAAAAAAAGACACTTTAAAAGGTGGTTTTCTTGGAGCATCCTATAGCATTATCGATCAAACAACTTTTATAAAGAAAAATGGTAAAAACGAGAATACGTACAGAAATTTCGCACTAGGAAAAATAACAACCTTTGATATTTTAAGTCCATTTGAAATTATACTTTTTTACAAGGATTTTAATACCGTTGTTATCTTGGATAATTATCTTAACGAGATTCAATCTATTTCTTTTTCTGAAACCATATTTTTGGCCAATAAAAGTATCGTCAATAAATTATGGCTCTATAATTCAGATAAACAAAAATTGCAATTATTCGATTATAAATCTCATACGGTCATCATCTCTTCTCAAACATTTATAGACTTTGAACCCATAAAAATGGTAAGCGATTTTAATGCTGTTAAATTGATTGGGAAGAAGAAAACTTTGATTTTCAATCAATATTTATCTTTAGTAGATACTATAATTCATCAAAAAAATAACTAATTTAGCATTCTAAAATATCAACTATGCATGTAGCGATTGCCGGAAACATTGGCGCTGGAAAAACGACACTTACAAAACTTCTTGCAAAACATTATAAATGGCAACCACACTTTGAATCGGTTGATGAAAATCCATATTTGGATGATTTCTATGCTGAAATGGAGCGTTGGAGTTTTAACTTGCAAGTTTACTTTTTAAATAGTCGATTCAGACAAATTTTAGAACTAAGAGAAGGTGGTAAAAACATCATTCAAGATAGAACTATCTATGAAGACGCTAGTATTTTCGCTCCCAATTTACATGCTATGGGATTGATGACCAATCGTGATTTTAGCAATTATTCTTCCTTATTTGAATTGATGGAAAATTTGGTTACGCCTCCTGATTTATTAATTTATTTACGTGCAAGTATAGAAACATTGGTAGGACAGATTCATAAGCGAGGACGAGATTATGAAAACTCAATTTCTATCGATTATTTAAGCCGATTAAATGAACGGTATGAGGCTTGGGTTACAAAATACAGCAAAGGAAAAATTTTAATTATTGATGTTGACAATCTTAATTTCGTTGACAATCCTGAAGATTTAGCCTCTGTTATTGAACGTATTGATGCTCAAATCAACGGTTTGTTTTAATCCTTATGAAGAACAAATAAAAAAGCCAGCAAATATGCTGGCTTTTTTATTTTGTATAGATTAGATTACTGAATTAGTGCTTTTCAACTCCTTCTATAATTCCAACTTCAATACCTTGTTTTAAATCCTCAACTTTCTCTTCAACTTCTTTAGCTGTTCCTTCAATTACTTCTTCTTCAGTAACAGTTTCACCATTTACCGTTTTAGAAGTAGTAATAGTCGCCTTCGCATTTTCATTAGAATCAGCATCAACAACTATTTCAATTTGATTACTTACTTCAGTTTCATGAGAATCAGAAGCATGTCCTCCTAATATAGGAGCAACAACCAATCCAATCAAACAAGTCAATTTTATTAAGATATTCATTGACGGCCCAGAAGTATCTTTAAAAGGATCTCCAACTGTATCTCCAGTAACTGCCGCGTTATGTGCCTCAGTCCCTTTAAAAGTCATTTCTCCATTAATCTCTACTCCTGCTTCAAATGATTTCTTAGCGTTGTCCCAAGCGCCTCCAGCATTGTTCTGGAAGATTGCCCAAAGAACTCCACTTACTGTAACTCCAGCCATATAACCTCCAAGCATTTCAGCAATAATCATATTATCCATTCCAAATAACATTGGTAAAAATGTTATGATTAATGGAAAACCTATCGTTAAAATTCCAGGCAACATCATTTCCTTTAAAGATGCTTTTGTAGAAATAGCAACACACTTATCATATTCTGGATTTCCAGTTCCTTCCATAATTCCTGGAATCTCTCTAAACTGACGTCTTACTTCTTCTACCATTTCCATAGCAGCTTTACCAACAGCATTCATTGCAAGTGCAGAAAATACTACCGGTATCATTCCACCAACAAATAACATTGCTAAAACTGGTGCTTTAAAAATATTAATTCCGTCAATTCCTGTAAACGTTACATACGCAGCAAATAATGCTAATGATGTAAGCGCCGCAGAAGCAATAGCAAATCCTTTTCCAGTTGCTGCAGTTGTATTACCTACAGAATCTAAAATATCAGTACGTTCTCTTACAATAGGATCTTGTTCACTCATTTCAGCAATTCCGCCTGCATTGTCTGCAATAGGCCCAAAAGCATCAATCGCAAGTTGCATAGCAGTAGTTGCCATCATAGCCGATGCTGCTAGAGACACACCATAAAACCCTGCCAATGCATACGAAGACCAAATTGCAGCAGCAAATAACAATACTGTTGGGAATGTAGAAATCATTCCCGTTGCTAATCCTGCAATAATATTTGTTCCTGCTCCAGTACTTGATTGTTGGACAATTTTTAAAATAGGTGGTTTACCTAATCCAGTATAATATTCAGTAACTGAAGAAATAACTGCTCCTACAACAAGGCCAACAATCGTTGCCCAAAATACGCGCATTGACGAAATTTCAATCAATCCTTCTCCGAAAAAACTCATTTTCATTGTTTCTGGCAACATCCATCTTACTAAAACGTAACAAGATATTGCAACCAATCCAATTGATATCCAGTTTCCAATATTCAACGCTCTCATTACTTGAGACTCTTTTGCATCGTTACTTTTAATACCGACAAACATAGTTCCTATCAAAGAAATGATAATTCCAACTCCTGCAATTGACATCGGTAATAATATAGGTCCTATTCCTCCAAAAGCGTCTGCAATTGCACCACCATTATCTCTAATAATATAATTTCCTAAAACCATTGCAGCCAATACAGTTGCAACATAAGAACCAAATAAATCTGCTCCCATTCCTGCAACATCTCCTACATTATCTCCTACATTATCTGCAATTGTTGCTGGATTTCTAGGATCATCTTCCGGAATACCTGCTTCTACTTTCCCTACTAAATCTGCTCCAACATCTGCTGCCTTCGTATAGATACCTCCACCTACACGCGCAAATAATGCAATAGACTCAGCACCTAAAGAAAATCCTGCCAATGTTTCAAGAACTACAGTCATATCATCTACAGAAGTCCATTGTCCATCCATAAAGTAATTAAAGAATATGATAAAAAAGGCTGTTAAACCAAGAACTGCTAAACCTGCAACTCCAAGTCCCATAACGGTACCTCCACCAAAAGAAACTTTCAATGCATTCGGTAAACTTGTTTTTGCTGCTTGTGTTGTTCTTACGTTCGTTTTAGTAGCAATCTTCATCCCTATATTTCCCGCAAAAGCAGAAAATATTGCTCCTAAAATAAAGGCAAGTACTATTAATGCACTTGTAGATTCTACAAATATTGAAACAACATAAAGCGCAATACTCACACCAATAACGAAAAATGTCAATAGTCTGTATTCCGCATTTAAAAAAGCCAAAGCTCCTTGGTAAATATGATCCGCAATTTCTTTCATCTTTCCATCACCAGCATCTTGCTTCATTACCCAAGATCTCTTTATTAGCATGTATGCTAATCCAATTGCTGCTGCCGCTATTGGCATATAAATCATCATTGATTCCATATAATATATTTAAATTAGTTATAATTTTTAGCAGGGCAAATGTACTAAAAACATTGGGTATAAAAAAACCTCTTCTTTAGTCTAATTTTAAGAGGTTCTTACAATTTTCTATTATTTTTATATAGTAAAGCTACCATTCTTTTTATGGTCACTATTTTCATAGCGCTCCACACATTTATCAAGGATATCATATGCTTCATCAGCATTTCCCCAACCTCCGACATCTACTCTTTTCTTTTCCAAATCTTTATAAACCTGAAAAAAATGTTCGATCTCTTTAATTTGATGGGGGTTCATATCAGATAAATCATTAAGACTATTCCAGATTGGATCTGAAACTGGGACACATATCACTTTTTCATCTGGTCCTTTTTCATCTGCCATATGGAAAACTCCAATCGGTTTAACCTCCACAACACACATTGGGAACGTTGGCTCTCCACCCAAAACTAATACATCCAATGGATCACCGTCTAATGCTAGGGTTTCAGGAATAAACCCATAATCGGCAGGGTACATCATTGATGAAAATAACATTCTATCAAATCGGATTTTATGTAGGTCAAAATCATATTCGTATTTATTTCTACTTCCTTTTGGGATTTCAATCAATACGTCAAATGTCTTTTTTTCTTTTGTAGTCATAGTTGTTTTTTTAAGGGGGCAGCAAAGTTAGTGAATGCCATTAGATTACATCCTAAAAGTAGTATTTTTTATTTGAAGAAAATCTATTAGAAATAAAAACCAAAAGAACCTTTAATTCCAAAATTATTGGCATTCGGAGCATCCCGATAACTTCCTCTCCAGATGAAATCCAATCGGAAAACCTTGAAAATATTACCTACTCCTGCACTGTATTCATAGTAGACATCTTCTGGTGCAATAATATTAGATTCTAAAGAAGAAAAAGGCAAGTTTGAAAGCGAAGGTGTATTCATCATAATATTCTCATCAGATATACTTCCCCAAACCGCTTTAAAACCTAAAACTTCTCTAAGGTTTAATTTTCGTAACAAAGGTAATTTAGAAAAAAGGCGGCCATTAAAATTATGCTCAATGTGAACAGATGCATAGGTATCTGTAACAAACTCATAGAAATCTAATAGCGCATATGTATTCTCTATATTAAAATACGATTGATTTCCTGGAACTACATTTAATAGTCCTAGTGGAACTTCACCAAATGTTTTTCCTGCTTCAAAGGTCGTGAAAGTCCTCCCAAATCCACCAATTAAAAAAGGTTGTCTATAATACAATTGTAGTTTCTGATAATCAAAATCACTATTAAAAACACCTTTTATTCCTTTGGAATAATTTAAAAATAGTGTGGAATAATCATCACTTACTTCTGATCTTTCAACTCCATATCCTATCGTTTTACGCCCAGGTGTATACTTGATTGAAAAATCCACTTCTGACTGGATTGTATTGGACTGTATGCTATTATCTGCATCAAAATAACTCAAATTAAAGGTAGGTGATGCAGATTTTAAAGTTCTATAGGATGCTCCGAGTTTTATGGTCAAGTTCTTTTTAGGCTCCATCTCCAAGTAAGCATTTGACAAGTTTATAGAGGTTAATTTACCATTATCTCCACTTGCGAAAAATGATGACGAAGCGAAACTTCTCCCTAAAATATCATTGGTTGTCGTTAAACTCGCACCAATTTGTTCTATATCCCTTCTATTTCCAGCACCAAAAATCAATCGCTTTTTTTTATCGAGCATGAATTTTCCAGAAATACCATATTTAAATTGCTGATCTTTAAATCCATAAGCAGTATAACCTTGTAATCGCCAAAGATCATTTTTACCAAAATAGGTTCTTCCGCCTACTCTCAATCGAATACCTTCCACATCATTGGTTCCTATAGTAGAGAAAATAGGTCCATAATCGAAATTCTTAAATTCGATATATCCTGAACCTAAAATAGAAACCAAATTATAGAGTCTTTTAAATTTGGGAAGTGTACTTAATGTATCCAACATTTTATAGACTCCAAACTCATTTTTATTTAATTTTTCTTGGCGATTTTCAGACCAATAATCTTCTGACTTCGCATAAATTTCTTCATTGTATATATCAGATTCTTTTTTGTAAAAATCCTCGCCTTTATCAATATTGAATTTATAATCCTTATACATAGTTGTACGCTTTCCGTAAACTCCCTTAGATTTTTCTTTCTTTCCAATACTGAAATCTGATAACATGTAATCACGCTCAAGTAAAAACACAGAATCATTCAGCACTTCAAATTCTTGCTCGATATAAATATCTTTTACCCAATTTATATTCGCACTTTTATTGGCTTGCATGTTGATTTCTTTCACTGCAAATGTTGAATCATTCACCCAAAAATCTCCTTTAAAAGTCAATTCGTTTTTTCTTCTTGGATAGTAAGCAATATTATAACACCATTTATTACCAATGTACGCACTATCTGTCAGCGCATAATTGTAAGTTAAATTCCCAACTCTTGACAGCGGACTTACAAAACTCTTGTCAAATATCTTTATATAATTATCATAAATATTATACTCAACATACAGGTCTTTTATAAACGAAATAATATGTTGATTCGAATCAAATCCAGAGTTTTTATTTGCAATTAAATCCTCACGTTTTTTACTAGATGTATTATTACCATATGTCTTATGAACAGATTCATTGATAAAAATTGGTAAATACGCTTTTCCAGTAATTCTTGAAGTATCAATATTCTCAAAAATAAACTCCATACCAGTGAAGATCTTGCGATTCTTCATGATACTATCAATATTATTCATGTCGAATTCGACTTTCTCGTATTTATCGTATTGATATTGGTCAAAAAGATAGGTTCCATTCTGTTTTTTTTTTGCCCAAATTTTCTTCAGAATTGCAACTGCTGGATTCCCTTTGGCTTTTATTCTTCCTGAATATATCACAACTTCATCAAGTTGATCGCTCGCCTCAATTAAAACAATTTTTAAATCAAAATCTCTTCTACTTATTTGAACCTTTTTCGTTTCATATCCTATAAATGAGATTTCGACAGTCTCAAAATTCTTTTCAGTTTCTAAATAAAATCTTCCATTTTCATCAGATACAGTTCCAATAATTGAGTTTTCAAAAACTACATTGGCAAATGGAATACTTTCGCTATTCTTGTCTACTACATTTCCACTAATTTTTACTTGACTTGAAACAGTCACGCTAATTAGTAAAAAAATAATGCTTAATTTTCTTTTCATATCCAAAATAAAAACCTTTCAAACTAACTAGTTTGAAAGGTTTAAAACGTTTTATTATTGATTTTATTTCACATACATGACCTCTTTCACTGCCTTCACAACATCGGAAGCATTTGGCAACCATTCTGCCAATAAAACAGGAGAATAAGGTGCAGGAGTGTCTGCTGTAGTAATTCTTTTTATAGGTGCATCTAAATAATCAAATGCATTTTCTTGTACTTGATACGTAATCTCAGAAGACACACTTGCAAACGGCCAAGCCTCCTCAAGAATTACAAGTCGATTCGTTTTCTTTACTGAAGTCAATATAGTTTCATGATCCATAGGACGTACCGTTCTTAGATCAATAATTTCACATGAAATTCCATCTTTAGCTAATTCATCAGCGGCTTTATAAGCCTCCTTAATTATTTTTCCAAAAGAGACAATAGTTACATCTTCACCCTTTCTTTTAATATCTGCGACACCAATTGGCACTATATATTCCCCTTCTGGAACCTCTCCTTTATCACCATACATTTGTTCCGATTCCATAAAAATTACAGGGTCGTCATCACGAATTGCTGCTTTTAGCAACCCTTTCGCATCATAAGGATTAGAAGGAACAATTACTTTTAATCCAGGAGTATTGGCAAACCAGTTTTCAAATGCTTGTGAATGTGTTGCTCCTAATTGTCCTGCAGAACCAGTAGGTCCTCTAAAAACAATAGGACATGGAAATTGACCTCCACTCATCTGACGGATTTTAGCCGCATTATTGATAATCTGATCTATTCCTACTAATGAGAAATTAAATGTCATATATTCTACAATAGGTCTATTTCCACCCATTGTTGAACCTACAGCTATTCCAGCAAAACCCAATTCTGCAATTGGTGCATCAATAACTCTTTTCTCACCAAATTCATCCAACATCCCTTTTGAAGCCTTATACGCTCCATTATATTCCGCAACTTCTTCACCTATTAAAAAAATAGTTTCATCTCTGCGCATCTCTTCACTCATTGCCTCGCAAATTGCTTCTCTAAATTGTATTGTTTTCATTGGCTAAATATATTGAATGGCAAAAATAATTAATTATACAATGTAAATATTGATTCAGTGCAAATATTTTTACTATGCACGCATAGTAAATTTAAAAAAAAGTACTATCTTCGTACCGATATTAAAAACATCATTTTATTATTAAATAAAAACTTCTAAAAATAGAATTTAAATGAAAATTTTAGTTTGTATAAGTCATGTTCCTGACACGACTTCAAAAATAAATTTCACTGATAACGACACTAAATTTGATACGAATGGTGTTCAGTTTGTAATTAATCCTTACGACGAATTTGCATTGACACGCGCAATGTGGTTTAAAGAGAAACAGGGAGCGACTATAACGGTAGTAAATGTCGGTGAGGCAACTTCAGAACCTACGCTAAGAAAAGCACTAGCAATAGGTGCAGATGATGCAATCAGAGTAAACGCTGAACCTACTGATGGTTTTTTTGTTGCAAAACAGATTGCCGAAATTGCGAAAAAAGGTAGTTATGATCTAGTATTAGCTGGAAAAGAGTCGATAGATTATAATGGTGAAATGGTTCCTGGAATGATTGCAACAATCTTAGATTATAATTTTGTAAACGCTTGTATCGGATTAGAAATTGAAGGTGATAATGCAACTATCAGTAGAGAAATTGATGGAGGAAAAGAAGTGTTATCTTCAAGTTTACCTTTAGTAATTGGCGGACAAAAAGGATTGGTTGAAGAAAAAGATTTACGTATTCCAAATATGAGAGGAATCATGATGGCTCGTAAAAAACCTTTGGCAGTTGTTGAAGCAATAGAATTTGAGTCTACAACATCATCTTCTAGTTTTGAAAAACCAGCAGCGAAAGGCGCTTGTAAATTAGTAAGTCCAGATAATCTTGACGAACTGATCTCATTACTTCATAACGAAGCAAAAGTTATTTAATAATTATTACTCACAATCTAACATCTATAATAAAATGTCAGTTTTAGTATACGCCGAATCATCGGAAGGAAAATTTAAAAAAGTTGCTTTAGAAGTAACATCATACGGGAAAAATATTGCTGAACAACTTGGAACAAACTTAGTTGTTTTAACTATAAACGTTGATAACTCATCTGAGTTAAACACGTATGGAGCAGAAAAAGTATTAGCTGTAAAAAATGACACATTACAATCTTTAAATTCTAAAGTTGTTGCAGATGTCATTAAACAATCTGCAGAAAAAGAAAGTGCAACGGTTGTCATTATTGATTCTAGTGCCAATGGAATTGCATTAGCGCCGATAGTAGCTGTGAACTTAAACGCAGGTTACGCGTCGAATACTGTTGCCTTACCATCTAGCACAAGTCCATTTACAGTAAAAAGAAAAGCATTCTCTAGTAAAGGTTTTAATTTTACAGAAATAAAAACTGATGTAAAAGTTATTGGATTAGCTAAAAACTCATTTGGATTGGTAGAGAATTCCGTGAGTTCTTCGACGGAAGATTTTTCACCATCACTTATTGAAAGTGGTGTAAAATCTACATCCATTGATAGAACAACTGGAACTGTAACCATTGCAGATGCTGAAATAGTTGTTTCTGCTGGACGTGGATTAAAAGGTCCAGAAAATTGGGGGATGATAGAAGAGCTTGCAAGTGTTTTAGGTGCTGCAACTGCTTGTTCAAAACCAGTTTCTGATATGGATTGGAGACCTCATGGTGAACACGTAGGACAAACAGGAAAACCTGTATCGTCTAACTTATATATTGCGATTGGGATTTCAGGTGCGATTCAACATTTAGCAGGAATTAACGCTTCTAAAGTAAAAGTAGTTATCAACACTGATGCTGAGGCTCCTTTCTTTAAGGCAGCTGACTATGGTGTTGTAGGTGATGCATTTGAAGTTGTTCCGGCATTAATTGAAAAGTTGAAAAGTTTTAAAGCCAATAACGCATAATTTTTATTAAATTGTGCCTCTAAAGGCTGTCTAATTTTAGATTCTCTAAAGGTCTTGAATTAGACAGCCTTTTTTTATTAAAAAAAAACTGGTTCAATTGAGTTTAGTAAAATTAAATATTAAAGGAATTTCATATAGTCAGACACAAAGTGGAGCTTACGCTTTGGTTTTAAGCGAAGAAGACGGGACCCGCACTCTGCCTATTGTGATTGGTGCATTTGAAGCTCAGTCAATTGCTATTGCTTTAGAAAAAGAGATCAAACCACCAAGACCTCTTACCCACGATTTATTTAAAAGTTTTGCTGATAGATTTAACATCAATATCAATCAAGTTATTATCCATAAACTGGTCGATGGTGTATTTTATTCAAGTCTGATATGCGAACGAGATGGTATTGAAGAAATCATTGACACACGAACTTCAGATGCAATAGCACTTGCAACGCGATTCAATGCGCCGATTTTTACCTATGAAAATATTCTTGATAAAGCTGGAATATATTTAAAGATGAAATCTGAAGATGAACTAGAAAATGAAGAAGTCCTTTTAGACGATTTAATTTCTGAAGCTGTTGAAGAAGTCTCTTACAAAACTGAAAACCTTGAAGATCTTAACAAGCAATTGGATGATGCTGTGACAAATGAAGACTATGAATTGGCTGCAAGATTAAGAGACGAAATAAACAAACGAAATAAATAAATTATGAATAAGAAACTGATTTTGACATTAGGCTTGCTTTTAAGTTTCGTCTATAGTAATGCTCAAGAAGTTGTAGGTGCTGGAATAATTCCTAGTCAAGGGTTTTCACTTGATTCATTGTGGAGAGGAGTCTTAGGGATGATTTCTTTAATCTTTATTGCATATTTATTTAGTAATAATAAAAAAGCAATTGATTGGAAAATTGTAGGATTGGGATTGAGTTTTCAACTATTAATTGCCATTGGAGTTTTAAAAGTTCCTTTTATCAAAAAAATATTTGAATTTATAGGAAGCGTTTTTATAGAAATTTTAGACTATACAAGAGCAGGAAGTAAGTTCTTATTTGAAGGTTTAGTGATGGATATGGATACATTTGGGTTCATATTTGCCTTTCAAGTTTTACCAACAATCATTTTCTTTTCTGCCTTAACTTCTGTATTATTTTATTTAGGAATTATTCAAAAAGTTGTTAGAGCATTAGCATGGTTATTATCTAAATCCTTGAAAATTTCAGGAGCAGAAAGTTTAAGTGTTGCTGGAAATATTTTCCTAGGACAGACAGAAGCACCATTGCTTATTAAGGCGTATTTAGAAAAAATGAATAAGTCGGAAATGTTATTGGTTATGATTGGTGGAATGGCAACAGTTGCTGGTGCTGTATTGGCAGCTTATATTGGCTTTCTAGGAGGCGATGATCCTGCCCTTCGATTAATTTATGCGAAACATTTACTAGCAGCTTCTGTTATGGCGGCTCCTGGAGCAATTGTAATTTCTAAAATTTTATATCCACAGACTGAGAAAGTCAATGCTGAAGTACAAGTATCTTCGGAAAAAATTGGTTCTAATATTCTTGATGCTATTTCTAATGGAACTACTGAAGGATTAAAACTTGCCGTTAACGTTGGTGCGATGCTATTGGTGTTTGTGGCTTTTATTGCTATGATCAATGGAATCTTAGGCTGGGTTGGAGATGTAACCAATATTAATGATTGGATGGCTGCAAATACGTCTTATCCTAAATTTTCTCTTGAAGCTGTTTTAGGAACGATCTTCGCTCCATTAATGTGGTTAATTGGAATTGCAAAACAAGATATGATGATGATGGGACAGTTGCTTGGTATTAAATTAGCTGCCAGTGAGTTTGTTGGTTATATTCAATTAGCAGATTTAAAAGATGTATCAAACGCAACACATCTTACCTATAACAAATCTATAATAATGGCAACATACATGTTATGTGGATTTGCCAATTTTGCCTCTATAGGAATTCAAATAGGTGGAATAGGTTCCTTAGCTCCAGGACAACGAAAAATTTTATCACAATTTGGAATGAAAGCATTACTCGGTGGAACGATTGCTTCTTTAATCTCGGCTACTATTGCTGGAATGATTATTGGTTAGAAAATATTAAAAAATGAAACAATACCTAGATTTAATAAAACATGTTCGTGCAAATGGCATAGAAAAAACCGACAGAACTGGAACTGGAACTAAAAGTGTTTTTGGATACCAAATGCGATTTGACCTAGCAGAAGGTTTTCCAATGGTCACTACCAAAAAATTACATTTAAAATCTATTATCCACGAATTACTATGGTTTCTTAAAGGCGATACAAATATTGCCTATTTAAAAGACAATGGTGTGAAAATATGGGATGCTTGGGCTGATGAAAATGGAGATTTAGGACCTGTTTATGGGCATCAATGGAGAAACTGGAATAGCGATGGAATCGATCAGATTGTAGATGTTGTAAATACAATAAAAAATAATCCTGACAGTAGAAGAATGATTGTTTCGGCTTGGAATCCTAGTGTTTTACCGGACACTTCTGTTTCTTTTTCAGAAAATGTTTCTAATAACAAAGCAGCATTACCTCCTTGCCACGCATTTTTTCAATTTTATGTAGCGAATGGCAAGCTATCATGTCAATTATACCAACGTAGTGCTGATATTTTTCTTGGAGTTCCCTTTAATATCAGTTCTTATGCATTATTGGTGATGATGATTGCACAAGTATGTGATTTAGAATATGGTGAATTCGTTCATACATTTGGAGATGCACATATCTATAACAATCATAATGAACAAATTGACTTACAATTATCACGTGACACTCGACCATTACCAACAATGAAATTAAATCCATCTATTAGAAATATTTTCGATTTTACATTTGAAGATTTTGAATTGATAGATTACAATCCACATCCATTAATTAGAGGAAAAGTATCAGTATAGAGTTATGCAAGAACAACACGAACTTTACGAAAACGCACGCAAGCGTACAAAACAAAAAAAACGATTGTATTTACACTTCGTTGTATTTGTTGTTGGCTCTGTGTTTTTATTTATAATGGATAGAGTTCTAGGGATTGGAGAAGGGTATCTAAAAGATTGGTTTGTCTGGGCAATATTATTATGGTCGTTTTTTTTGGTACTACATTTTATCAATGTTTTTATTACCAAGCGATTTATGGGAAAAGAATGGGAACGAAAACAAACTGAAAAATTGGTTGCAAAACAAGAAAAAAGAATAGAAAAAATTAAAAAGAAGTTAGAAATAGAATCGCAATTTATAGCAGAAAGTGAATTCTATTCTGAGCAAAAAAAAATTGAGCCTAAAAAAAGTAATGTTGTTAAAAAACAGACTATCACATTGATTGCTGCAATTGCTCATGACAACGCATTAGGAAAAGACAATGACTTGATATGGCATTTACCTGCTGATTTAAAACGATTTAAAAGTACAACTTCAGGGCATCATATTATCATGGGACGTAATACGTATGAATCAATAGGAAAACCTTTACCGAATAGAACTTCTGTAATTATCACACGAAATCCTGATTATACTGCTGAAGGTTGTATCGTGGTAAATTCTCTAGAAGAAGCAATTGAAGTTGCTAAGGATGACGCCTCTCCATTTATTATTGGTGGAGCTCAGATCTATACTGAAGCGATTGAAATTGCTGACAAACTTGACATTACTGAAGTTCACCAGAAGTTTGAAGCAGATGTATTCTTTCCAGAAATTGATGTAAAATTATGGCAAGAAACAAGTAGAGAAAAATTCTCGTCAGACGAAAAAAATAAATACGATTATAGTTTTATTACCTATAATAAAAGGTAATTATTCCTCTTCAGACTCGTAACAATTGAAGATCATTGAGAAACCATATTCAAGACATTCATCATACAATTCTTGTTCATCATCTTCAAGTTCGCTTTTTGAATTAATCGTATAATATTCATCTTCAACATCATCAAGAACCCAACCTTCTTCTTTAATATAATATTTTGCCAATTCAAAAGCACCATCGATATCAGTGTAATTTAAATAAATGCTAATATAGGCTCCAATTACTTTATCATATTGATCACTTTCTTTTGTAGGCTTGGCATGTGCGTTAATTAAAAACATAATTTTTGATTTTATTTATTTCTAATAAATTTTAAATTCGTCTTACTTAATATCAATCTCATATGGCAATAACATCTGAATACCTTCTAGTTGAGACATTGCTTGAACTTCCTTATAAATCTTATAATTCGCTTCTCCCATTTCTTTTTCCATCATATTTTCTTTAATACTCATAAAAGGAAACCCTTTAAATGAATCTTCAAAATCTTTCTTATATCTTGGATAATTGCTGGTTTTATAACTGTCAAGTTCAGCCAATTCAGCAGCAACAGCAATAGCATCATCAAGACTTCCTAATTCATCTACAAGACCAACTTCCAACGCCTCTTTTCCTGTCCATACTCTACCTTGAGCGACCTCATCTACCTGGTCATACGTCATATTTCTTCCTTCAGCCACTCTATTCAAAAACGTTGTATATACTCTTTCTATTCCTTCTTTGGTTACGTTGTAAAAATCTTTCGTCATTGGTTCGTATGGAGAATAACCCATAGAGTTTTTATTGGTAGAAACTTGTTCTGCATTTATCCCTATATTTTTTGCCAATCCGCTAAAATTTGGAATTGTTCCAAACACACCAATAGAACCTGTAATTGTAGTCGGTTCTGCAAAAATCTTATCAGCATTACAAGCGATATAATAACCTCCAGACGCTGCATAATTCCCCATAGAAACGACAAGTGTTTTTTCTTGCTTCAATAATTCCAACTCTCTCCATATTAAATCGGCTGTTAAAGCAACTCCTCCAGGAGAATTCACTCGTAATACAACGGCTTTAATTTTACTATCTTTTTTTATTTTTCTAATCGCTTTAATCATTGATTCTTGACCTATATACGACTCATCCCCTTTTCCGTATAAGATATTTCCTTGTGCATATAAAATTGCAATTTTATTAGAAGAAGTAGTTCTTATTCTCCCTTTTCCTGTACTTATGTAATCGGCTATATTTACACTCTTATATTCATCCCCTGCTAATTCTTCTAAAACTTCGTTATACTCATCTTTATAAATTGCTCCATCCAATAAATTACTAGCAACAGCAATATCAGAATCGCGTCCTTGTAATTCATCAGCTAGCACATTTAATTCTTCCACCGACATATTTCTACTCACCGCAATATCATCTACAAATTCACTCCATATAGAATTTAAAAAAGAAGAAATCTGTTCGCGATTGGCATCACTCATTTTATTATCAAGATATCCTTCAACGGCACTTTTATATTTTCCATGACGTATCACTTCCATTTTTACACCATATTTATCTTGAAAATCCTTATAAAAAAGGCGTTCGCTAGACAATCCTTTAAAATCTACCATTCCATAAGGTGTCACGTAAATTGAATCCGAAACCGAACTTAAGTAATAATTTTTCTGTGTATAAAAATCAGCATAGGAAGTAATAAACTTCCCTGTATCTTTAAACTCTAAAAGTTTATTGCGAATAGCTTGTGTCTGAGAAATTCCTGCATTGATGAATCCTCCTTCAATACTTATCCCTTGAATATTGTCATCATATTTAGCGTTTTCAATAGCATTTAATACTTCACTCAATTGAAAACTATCCTCTTCAAATAACATTGTAAAAGGATCGTCAGTTACTGGAACATAGTCTTTCACCGCATCTTCCAAATTGATCTTTAAAATTGAGTTGCTAGTCACTGTAACTTTATCAGTATTTCCAAAACTTGACGCAACGATTCCTACTAGGAAAAAGCCTAAAAACGTAATTAATATAATTGCCAAAGTTGTTCCTAAACAACTTGCTAATACTTTTCTAAAAAAATTCATAAAAATGTTTATAAAATGGTTTGCAAATATACATATTTCTCTTTTACATTTCTTTCCTTTGTAATCCTAAATGAAAATCGTTAGAACTACATATTTATCTCTTGGCAGCAATCAAGGGGACAAATTGCAAAACTTGCAAAAAGCCATTAATCTTATGGGCGATATTGTTGGTTCTATACTTAAAATATCTTCTGTTTATAAAACGAAATCTTGGGGATTCGAAAGTGACGATTTTTATAATATTTGTATTAAAGTTTCTACCAATTTAAATCCAGAAAATTTACTTCATAAAATTCTTAAAATTGAACAAAAACTAGGTAGAGAACGTTCTGATGAAAAAAAATATACATCGAGAACAATTGATATTGATGTGCTACTATTTGACGATGAAATTATTTTTTCGCCCAATTTAATTGTACCGCATTCAAGAATGCTAGAACGTAAGTTTGTATTAGTACCATTGACGGAAATTGCTCCTGATTTTAAACATCCTATTGAGAAGCAGACCATTCTTATGTGTTTACAGAATTGTGATGATAAAAGTCCGATCGAAAAAACGGATGAGAATCTAATTCGGCCTGTTTCATTATTTGAGAAATACAATTACATCGCTATTGAAGGAAATATTGGTGCGGGAAAAACATCACTTGCTAAGATGATAGGCGATGATTATAATGCTAAATTAGTTTTGGAAAGATTTGCAGACAACCCATTTTTACCAAAGTATTATGAAGACATGGATCGCTACGCATTTCCACTGGAAATGAGTTTTCTTGCCGATCGTTATAACCAACTCTCAGAAGATTTAGCACAATTTGATTTATTTAAAAACTTTATTGTTTCCGATTATTATATTTTCAAGTCGTTGATTTTTGCACAAGTATCACTTCATAAAGATGAATATGCCCTGTACAGGAAGGTCTTCGATGTGATGTATAAAGAAATCTCCAAGCCTGATCTTTACGTGTATTTATATCAAAACACAGATAGATTATTGGAAAATATTAAAAAACGAGGAAGAGATTACGAGCAGAATATTGAAGCAGACTATCTTGATAAGATCCATTCAGGATATGCTACTTTTATCAAATCAGAAGAAAGTTTGAATACACTAATTATCGATGTTTCTGAAATGGACTTTGTCAATAGCCAAGAAGACTACAGAAAGATTATCAATAAAATTTCTGAGTTTAAGAGTTAATTAATCTTTACTTTCTATTTCCAATTTCTCAGCAAAATAATCACAGAAATCACGCATCGTGGCGCTCATTTTCTCATCATTGGTTGCAGTTTCGAAAGTAGTTGCCATAGATACTAATGTCTGATGAAAAAACTGCTTCATCTCATCGACTGGCATATCCTTAGTCCATAGATCAACTTTCAAGGTATCCTTCTTTTTATTGTCCCATACCGATAGTAGCATTGCCTTTGCTTCCGCATTTCTCACATCACCATCATCTGCACTCCAATGTAATTTTTCTGGAATATTATTTTCATCAAGACCTATTGTGAACTCTATTTTTGATTTTTGTACTACTGCCATTTTATTATTTCTTGTCATTCCTGTGAAATCAGGAATCTATATTATTATCTATTTTCTCGGTTTGTACTTAGAATTTTTATAAATATCCTCTGATGGAACCGTAATTAATTGCTGCAAAGTTACGTCATTATTTCTCATATAAGAACGTACAATCTGCCAACCTATCCACACTCCTATTCTTCCTGGAGAATCTCCATCTGAAGCTTGATAAAATTTAGAAAAAGGTGCTATGCCGATAAATCTATCATCTAAATCAGAATCACTACTATACAATAATTCATTCTCTATAAAATATTTCCAAACATCTATTTCATTGGCTTCTGCCCATTTCATCTTATTTGACGAATAACCCATTTTTATGGAGTCGGAAACAGTTGGTAAAAAACGCTCCAAAAAATAAATTTCCTTTCCATGATTTATAATTTTATCTATAAATCTTCTGCTTCTGAATTTAGGAAATGTTCTATTTATAATGTCTTTCGCTACATCAACAACAATGTGTTCTTTTTTATAATTTTGAGCAATATACATTGGAAAACTACGATACACTTCACTCTCTTTTCCTAGGTACATGTCCAACGCTATAAAAAGTAAACTATCCGCATAAATAACTGGATATTCAAAGTCTAGATCAGAAATATGAGTAATAACTTTTGGTTCATCAAAATTGGGATTATAATATTTTATATGTTTGAATAAGTCTGTCAACTCTTCCTTTTGGCTCTCAAAATTTCCAAACACTTTTTTTGATTGGTCAAATAAAAACAATTCCTCTTCACTTTTCATTTTACGAAGTGACGTACTATCATGCACATTAGCAAACATAAATGCGTATGCTGACTTTAATTTTGGCAGATCTTCTTCCGATGTCGTGTAAAACTTCTCTTCAAACCTATCCACTGTCACGTTAACGTTAATAACAGAAACGTCAATCTTATTTTTCACCTCATTGCCACATGAAATTAACAGAAGTACAATCAGTAAAAACCCCGATATTCTTGCCATAAAAATTATTATATTTACATTCCAATTGTAAGAACGTACAAAAATACTAAATAGTTTAAAATGAATTCTGAAAAAGTAGTAAATCATATCGTTGAGTGGTTAAAAGAATATGCAACCAATGCAAGTGTAAAAGGATTTGTCATAGGAATTTCTGGTGGAATTGATTCTGCTGTAACTTCTACACTATGTGCCAAAACTGGATTTCCAGTATTATGTGTTGAAATGCCGATTCATCAAGGCGTCAATCAAGTAAATAGAGCCAAAAAACATATTGCTCAGTTGAAAGAACGATTTGATGACATCAATTCGATAGAAATTAATTTAACCTCCACATTTGAAGAATTTAAAACGGTTTTGCCACTTGATTTAGAAAAAACGGCTGTTGAAGTTTCTCTTGCTAATACACGCGCAAGATTAAGAATGTCAACGTTGTATTATTTGGCAGGAGTTCATGGTTATTTAGTTGCTGGAACAGGAAATAAAGTAGAAGATTTTGGTGTTGGTTTTTATACCAAATATGGTGATGGTGGAGTCGATTTAAGCCCTATTGCAGATTTAATGAAATCGGAAGTATATCAAATAGCCAAAGTTCTTGGAGTTCCAGATTCTATTCAAGTTGCCAAGCCTACAGACGGGTTATTCGGTGATAGCCGTACTGATGAGGATCAGATTGGCGCAAGCTATAACGAACTAGAATGGGCAATGACTCAAAATGATAATGGCAAAACTACAACTGATTTTGAAGGAAGAGAAAAAATTGCTTTTGATATTTTCAAACAACGAAACAACGCCAATAAACATAAAATGAATCCTATTCCTGTGTGTATAATTCCGAAGGGATTGATGGGTTAAACAACTCGATTCAAGTGTTTAAATAATTTATTTTTTAAGTCAGAATAATTCACAACTTCTTCTAATAGAAGGTCATTATTCTCCTTTTCAGAAATACCTAAAACTAAAGATGCGATCTTTTCGTCAATAAGAACACGACGAAGATTAAAAACGGTATCAATTACCAATTTTGGTAAATCGCTATCTCGCCCTTTCACAAATATCTCTCTTCGCTCCCAATCACTTAACGTATACTTCTCTTCGTCCATCAAGATATTGGTGACCATCGACGAGATTTCGGCATTGGAATGATTGATAAACGTATCTACATTTATGTTTTTATCTTGATTCAATTGATTAATCACATCAAAATATACTTTTTTAAATAGTTCATCCGTAAATTCCATCTCATCATCTTGTAAATGCAAGTAAATTTCTTGTGCTACGAGATTATTATAGACTTCTTTTTTTTTAGTTCCCTTTTCATCTTCAATCAAATCAACAAAATCTGCTTTTTTATTTCCGTGCAACAAGAGAATCTTAATAATTTCTTTTTCGTACTTAAACAGTTCGCTTGTTTTCTCTAGTTCTGCAGTTTTCTGTAAAACAGGTTCTTCAGTTCTTACTTGAGCAGGTCTTCTAGAAGCGTCCTTTTGCTCTTTTTTAAATATTTGAGCCAATTCACTGAACAATACATTTTCAGAGATACTCATAATTCGTGCACACTCTTGAATGTATACTTCTTGCTGAATTCTATTAGGGATTTTGGAAATACTCAATACAATATCACGAATCAATCCTGCTTTTTTAACAGGATCATTTTGAGCATCTTCCATTAATAAAGACACTTTGAAATTGATAAAATCTTGTGAATTTTCTGACAAATATTCTTTCAATTCGTCCGTAGAAACACGTTTGGAAAAACTATCAGGATCTTCACCTTCAGGAAAAGTCAATACCTTCACATTCATCCCTTGTTCCAATATCAAATCTATCCCTCTCAATGATGCTCTTGTTCCTGCAGCATCACCGTCAAACAAGATGGTAATATTCTGTGTCAATCGACTCACAAGACGAATCTGATCAGAAGTAAGTGCTGTTCCAGAAGAGGCAACAACATTCTCTACACCATTCTGATGTAAAGAAATTACATCAGTATATCCTTCCACTAAAAAGCAATTATCTTCTTTGGCAATGGACTGCTTGGCATGAAAAATACCATACAGAACACGACTTTTATGATAGATCTCACTCTCGGGAGAATTTAAATATTTCGCCGCTTTTTTATCATTGGTTAAGATTCTTCCACCAAATCCTAATACGCGTCCGCTCATACTGTGAATCGGAAATAAAACACGCGCTTTGAATCGATCAAATCGACGTGTTTCATTGACAATCGTTAATCCAGTACTTTCAAGATACTTTATATCATAACCTTTGTTCAAGGCTTCATCGGTAAATGCGGTCCAATTATCTAAACAATATCCTAATTCAAACTTTGCAATTGTCTCGTCCGTATAACCACGTTCCTTGAAGTAGGACAATCCGATTGCCTTGCCTTTATTAGAATTTAATAGTATATCATGGAAATAATCACGTGCATATTCAGAAACCAAAAACATACTTTCACGCTCACTCGACTGCTCTTTCTGCTCGTCGGATTGTTCGGTTTCTTCAATTTCTATATTGTATTTTTTTGCCAGAAAACGGATTGCCTCAGGATAAGTATAATGTTCATGTTCCATTAAAAACGAAATCACATTCCCCCCTTTTCCTGAAGAAAAGTCTTTCCATATCTGTTTTACAGGAGATACCATAAACGAAGGAGATTTCTCTTCCGAAAATGGACTCAAGCCTTTAAAATTACTTCCAGATTTTTTTAATTGGACAAACTCTCCAATTACCTCCTCAAGCCGAGCAGTTTCAAAAACTGTATCAATGGTGTTTCTTGAAATCATAAAATAATCACTAAACTGCTTTCAACTTTTTAAGTGTCGTTGTTTTAGAAATTTTTTCTTCAGCGTATTTTTTAGTCACGTGTAATTTAGTCTCATCTGTTCCTGGCAATTCGAACATTGCATCTGTCAAGATTGCTTCACATAAAGAACGTAGTCCTCTTGCTCCTAATTTATATTCAACAGCTCTTCCAACAATGAATTTCAATGCTTTTTCATCTATTGTAAGTTCTATACCATCTATTTCAAACAACTTCTTGTACTGCTTGATAATTGAATTTTTAGGCTCCGTTAATATCGCTCTCAAGGTGTTTTCATCAAGAGGATTCATATGTGTTAATACAGGAAGACGCCCAATAATTTCTGGAATCAATCCAAATGCTTTTAAATCCGTCGGTAAAATATATTGCAATAAGTTTTCTTCATCAACCTTATCATCACTTATGGAAGCACTGTATCCTACAGCCTGACGATTTAATCGTTTACTGATTTTTTTTTCAATTCCCGAGAATGCTCCTCCAGCAATAAACAAGATGTTCTTAGTATCTACTTCAATGAATTTTTGATCTGGATGTTTACGACCCCCTTTTGGCGGAACATTTACAACCGTTCCTTCTAGTAATTTTAAAAGTGCTTGCTGTACACCTTCACCAGATACATCTCTAGTAATTGACGGATTATCTCCTTTCCTAGCAATCTTATCTACTTCGTCAATAAAAACAATTCCTCTTTGTGCTTTCTCAACATCATAATCTGCTGCTTGTAACAAGCGAGTCAATAAGGTTTCAACATCTTCTCCTACATATCCTGCTTCTGTCAATACTGTTGCATCAACTATAGCAAAAGGAACATTTAACATTCTCGCAATAGTCTTAGCAATCAACGTTTTTCCAGTTCCAGTTTCTCCAACAATAATAATGTTACTTTTTTCTATCTCAACTTCATCCTCTTCGTCCTTCGTGTTTTTTTGTAATAATCGTTTGTAATGATTGTAAACTGCAACTGCCATAACACGTTTTCCATCCGTTTGCCCAATCATATATTGATCAATGAACGCTTTAATTTCCATTGGTTTTTTAAGCACTATTTCAGAAGTCAATTCCGATGATTTTCCATCGGCAACTTCTTCAATCACAATTCCATGTGCTTGCTCAATACATTTATCACATATATGCGCATCCAATCCAGCAATCAACAAGTCTGTTTCTGCTTTTTTTCGTCCACAAAAAGAACATTCTAATGTTTCTTCTTTCGCCATAATCTTTCTTTTAATTTATTTTGTGTTATTACTAGAAGTAAAACGACGGAGTAATCTCATCAAATTAAAGAGATTACTTCAGTAAATAATTATTTACTTCGTAATAGCGTAAAATCTATTTTCTTTCTAACACTTCGTCAAGCATTCCATAAGCCTTCGCTTCATGTGCTTTCATCCAGTAATCACGATCTGAATCGTCATGTACTTTTTCAACCGATTGTCCAGAATGCTTTGCAATAATATCATACAACTCACCTTTCAATTTCATAATCTCACGAGCTGTAATTTCAATATCACTTGCTTGACCTTGTGCGCCACCTAGAGGTTGGTGAATCATTACACGTGAATGTGGTAATGCGGAACGTTTTCCTTTCTCACCTGCACACATCAATACAGCACCCATAGAAGCAGCCATTCCTGTACATATTGTTGCTACATCTGGCTTTATGAATTGCATTGTATCATAAATTCCTAATCCTGCGTATACGCCTCCTCCTGGAGAATTGATATATATAGAAATATCTTTCGAGCTATCTACACTTTCCAAAAACAACAATTGCGCTTGAATAATGTTGGCAACATAATCGTCAATTCCCGTTCCTAAGAAGATAATTCTATCCATCATTAAACGTGAGAAAACATCCATTTGAGTAATGTTCATCTGACGTTCTTCCATAATATAAGGCGTTACATTACTCACGATTTTATCATAGTACATACTATTAATTCCGTGATGTTTTGTAGCGTACTCTTTAAATTCTTTTCCGTAATTCATCTAGGTTTATTTAAAATAATAAAGGGTAAAGATAAGAACTATTCATTAAATATTAGTTTGTTTATAAAGTTTGACGTTTAATTAACTTTTATTACTTTTGAAGGGAAGAAGAAATCTTTAAAAAATAATGGCAAACGCTCGAATAGAATTTAAAATTGGAAATATAGAATTTGTAAGTGAAGGCGAACAAGAATGGGTAACCGAGCAACTTGATAAAATGCTTGAACGATTGCCACACCTTGAATCCGAAGGTGAAAAAGTTCCTATAAAACAAGTACCTCAACCTGTTGCTGCTAGTATTCAACCAGCAGAAAATACAGATTTATTCACTTCTCAGAAAACAGATCGAGCAATTCCAGAAAATCTTTCTACTTTTTTACGAAAAAAAGATGCGATTGATAAGCAACGCCGTAAATTTCTAGGAACGGCTGTATGGTTACAATCCAACGGTCAACAGACTATAAAAACCAAAGAAGTTACAGACACACTTCGTGCCGCTCGTCAAGTAAAGATTACCAATCCTAGCCATCAATTAAACCAAAACATCGCGCAAGGTTTTTGTCAAAAAGAAGGCCGTGGGTTTTATGTGACCCCTCAAGGGATTGAGAATATAATGTAAAGAAACACTCTCTATTGAAAGACTATCTAACAGAGATCTATCACTTGACTTTCTTATTTTTTTTAGCTAACTTTACATATCGGACGATATAATTTATTAAAACAAACCATA
>JAWUWX010000042.1:0-28205 GCA_034111625.1 Flavobacteriaceae bacterium
TTCCATTTTATCATCTTCACAAATAGAATTTCCGATTTTTCCACCTAATGCTTTTACAAACGTGAAACTCATACCTCCTCCAATAATTAAATGATCTACTTTATCTAAAATATTTTCGATTACCGTAATTTTAGAAGATACTTTTGCTCCTCCTAATATGGCTAAAACTGGTCTTTCAGAATTATTTAAAACCTTATCTATGCTTTCTATTTCTCTTGCTAATAAGTTTCCAAAGCATTTATTCTCTTTAAAAAATTGTGCAATAATGGTTGTCGATGCATGCGCCCTGTGTGCTGTACCAAAAGCATCGTTTACATAAACATCTCCTAGTTTTGATAATTTTTCTGCGAAACCCATATCTCCTTTTTTTTCTTCATCATAGAAGCGTAAGTTTTCTAATAGTAAAATTTCTCCCGCCTCTAATTCGGCAACTGTGTTTTCAACTTTATCTCCTATACAATCATCAATAAACTTGACTTGAACACCTATCTTTTCACTTACAGACTCTACAATATGTTGCAATGAAAATTCTGGAGAGACTCCTTTAGGTCTTCCTAAATGCGACATTAAAACACAACTTCCACCATCTTCTAAAATCTTTAAAATCGTAGGTTTAGCAGATTCTATTCTCGTCGCATCAGTAACTTTAAAGTTCTCATCAAGAGGAACATTAAAATCTACTCTTATCAATGCTTTTTTACCCTTAAAATTATAGTTGTTGATTGTCTTCATTGTTATATATATTTTCTAAGCAAACAAATGTAAGGGTTTCGTGATTTTTAATTGTGATGAAATCCAAAAACTTCAAATATCGTTTTCGTAATTTAATCTATATTTGTGCAATGCGATTTTCGGAAATTTTAGGACAAGAACATATTAAAAACCATTTGCAACAATCCGCAGATAATGGGCGTATACCACACGCACAATTATTTGTAGGAAAAGAAGGCTCAGGAACACTTCCTACGGCGATTGCATATGCTCAATTTTTATTGTGTAGCAAGAATCCAAACGCCCAAACCTGTAACCTTAAATGTGATAAACTAACACATCCTGATTTACATTTTTCTTTTCCAGTAACTACCAATGATAAGATTAAAAAACATCCTGTAAGTAATTTTTTTTTGAATGACTGGCGAAATTTTATTGCAACTCAGCCTTATGGTAATTTGTTTAATTGGCTTCAATCAATTGGAGTTGAAAATAAGCAAGGAATTATTGGCGTTGACGAAGCAGAGGCGATTGTAAAATCCTTAAAATTAAAATCTTACGAAGGAGGCTATAAAATTATGATTATCTGGATGGCAGAAAAAATGAATATTGCTGCCGCCAACAAACTTTTAAAACTCATTGAAGAGCCTCCAGAAAAAACTATTTTTCTTTTGGTTACTGAAAATGAAGAACAGATCATAGGTACAATTCGTTCTCGTTGTCAGACTTTACACTTCCCTGTTCTTAACGAATTGGATATTACAAATGGACTGATGTCTAAAGAAGATTTATCAGAAAATGAAGCAAAAAAGATTGCGCATCAATGCGATGGAAACTTTAATAAGGCGCTTCATATTTCACATCACGATTCTTCTGATTTTGTATTTGAAGAATGGTTTATTACATGGATTCGGGCGGCGTTCAGAGCTAAAGGAAATGCATCGGTAATTAATGAATTAATTTCTTGGAGTGATGCAATTGCTAAAACAGGCCGTGAAACTCAAAAGCGTTTTCTAAATTATTGTTTGCAGTTTTTTAGACAAGCTTTATTAATGAATTACAAGGCATCTACTCTTGTATTCTTAGAAACGGAAACTCCAGGGTTTGACCTGAAAAAATTCGCTCCATTTATTCATGGTAGTAATATTGTTGATATCAATAAAGAATTGAATGATGCGATTTACCATATTGAAAGAAATGGAAATGCGAAGATTATTTTACTTGATTTATCTATAAAATTAACACGCCTTCTACATCAAAAAGAGGTTTAATTAAAACGAAATTATAATGACAATATTCAACAATCACTCAACCGAAATTTTAATTCTACTTTTTTTAAGTATTACATTCCTTCAATCAGGAATTGATAAAATCACAGATTGGAGCGGAAACACATCCTTTATCAAAGACCATTTTAAAAATTCACCTTTTAAAAATAGCGTTCCTTTATTATTGGGAACGATACTTGTCATAGAAATTATCGCTAGTCTTTTAATGATTATTGGCTTGTACCAATTAGCAACTTCTGATGAAAGCCAAATCGCATTAATAGGGTTAGAAATAAGCGCTATAACTCTGATATTCTTATTGATAGGTCAAAGACTAGCTAAGGATTATGCTGGAGCAATGGCGCTGACAGTGTATTTTATATTAACCGTTTTTGGAGTGTTTTTATTGCAATAAAAAAGTCCGCTATTTCTAGCGAACTTTTATTATTTATTGAGAAATAAATTATTTTTCTTCAAAATCGGCATTTAAAATATCCAATATTGTTTCAGTAAGATTAATTTGATCTTCTCCGTACATTACTGTACCAGTACTTTGAGTTCCTAGAATCAAGCTATACTTATTTGCTATAGCATAAGATTCAACGATACTATCAACAGTTTTAGTCAAAGATTCAATTCCTTCCTTACCTTTTAACTGTAAAGATTGCTGAATCTGTTGTTGTCTTGCTTGTAATGCTTGTTGTTCTTGTTGTAATTCTTGTTCTTTTGTCTGTCGTGATTTCGCAGACATTTTATTTGCTTTTTGATAATAAGCTTGAACTTTTGCTTGAAAAGGTGCCGAGATACTATCAAACGTTTTCGTCATTAACTCTTGTTCAATTTTTAATTGTACTTCCATTGCTTTTGTTGCATCGTACTCTTTCATTAATTCCTCTACATCTACATATCCAATTTTTGATTGAGAGCAAGAAGCAAATAATAATACTGCTACAAATAATATTGCAAAATTTTTCATTCTTTACGTTTTAGATTATTTAATTATTTTAGGTTGCGAATATATGAAAAAGCAAATTATAGAACTATCAGAAATATCTATAGTTTTTTACTTAAGTTATAAGTTTAACTTATAAAAAAGCAATCGTTTTAAGGCGCTTTAAAAGACTTTCAGTATTGAGCAGCACAATATGAAGATGTCTCTAATTTAACACCAATAGAGGTTGCTTAAACTTATTATCTGTTATTTTTCAGAACATATATATGAGAAGAATATTCTTTTGATCGAGTAGCCAGTATATTTGAACAGAGTCCAACAAAAAAGGCTTTAACTGGATTTTGGTTTTCTGTTTTATATTTTTCACTTAATAAAGAAACGTAAAAAGAGTCAAACAACATTGGGTGTATCTTAACAACTTCCATTTTTTCTTTTTCAAATAATCCTTTTATAGACTTTTTAGAAAAGTGCCATAAGTGCCTTGGCACGTCATAGGCCGCCCAAAACTTTCCATAATACCTAGCGTCATAACTTTTATAATTTGGAACAGCAATAAGTAAAGCTCCTTCAGGTTTTAACAACTGTTTTAATTGAGAAATATATTCGGTTAGATTTGGAACATGTTCCAATACATGCCACAAGGTTATTACATCATATTTACACGAATCTAATTCCGATATATCTTCAACAATTTTGTGAGAGGTTTTTTGTTGAGCCCTTTTTCTTGCGTTTGCATTCGGCTCAACTCCACTTAATTTCCAATCCCTTTTTTTTGCTCCAACTAGAAAATCTCCTGTTCCACATCCAATATCCAAAAGTAATTTTTCTGTCAATTTAGAATCAATAAAGCCTTCAATTAATTTCACTTTTTTTGAAATAGCAACTCTTTTTACAGTTTGATATATTCTGTCAAAAAAAGTTTGTTTTGAATCAGTATGAGAAATGTATTTTTCACTTTCGTAATACCGCGCTAAATTATCAATAGATGGTTGTGGAGAAGTAATTAACATGTCTAATTCTTCATCTAAAATCAAATCAAACGATTCATTTGAAACTGTATAATCTTGGCAAGTGAGAATGGTGTTTTTCAATATATTTATTTATTGTTCCACGTGGAACGTAAAAGAAGTGATTTTAAGTTTATCCTTTTTCACTAAGTTTAACGGCCCATATATACAAGTAGTACAGAAACATCACTAGGCGAAACACCGCTTATTCTACTTGCCTGAGCAATGGTAGTTGGTCGTATTTTTGTTAGTTTTTGCTTGGCCTCTATCGACACTGACTTTAAAATATTAAAATCGAATAAAGGAGGAATAGATACGTTTTCCAGCCTATTTAATTTATCAGCATTGTTCTTTTCCTTTTCAATATACCCTGCATATTTAACATGCACCTCTGTCTGCTCAACCACCTCTTCATCGATATTATTGTCTTCAATAAAAACCCTTACTTTTTCTAGTTTTCGCAAATCAAAAAAGTCTATTTGAGGTCTTGAAGCAATCTTAAACATCTTCATTGTCTGAGAAATTATCGCCGAATTATTGGCTTCCAAAATTGGGTTTATGTCGATTGGCTTAACACTCGTGTCTTTTAGAAATTTAACAAATAAATCAGTTTTTTTCTGCTTCTCTATAACACGGTCTAAACGCTCTTTACTTGCCAATCCGATTTCGTATCCAAGAGGTGTAAGTCTTAAATCAGCATTATCCTGCCTTAATAATGTGCGATATTCTGCGCGAGATGTAAACATTCTATAAGGTTCATCAGTTCCTTTTGTAATTAAATCGTCTATTAAAACGCCTATATACGCTTCGTTTCTTTTTAATATAAAAGTCTCTTTTCCTTGAACTTTTCTAGCGGCATTAATTCCAGCCATCAACCCTTGGGCTCCAGCCTCTTCATAACCGGTTGTTCCATTAATCTGACCAGCAAAATAAAGATTCTCAATTAATTTGGTTTCTAAAGAATGTTTCAGCTGAGTTGGTGGGAAATAATCATACTCGATCGCATAACCATATCTTAAGAACTTTACGTTTTCAAATCCAGCTACCTTACGCAACGCTTTATCTTGAATATCATCTGGAAGGGATGTAGAAAAACCGTTCACGTAAATTTCTGTAGTCTTCCAACCTTCTGGCTCAACAAATATTTGGTGACGATCTTTTGTTGCAAAACGATCAATTTTATCTTCTATAGATGGGCAATATCTAGGTCCGCTGCCTTGAATTCTTCCGCTAAACATTGGAGATCTATCAAATCCTTCACGCAGCAAATCATGCACTTCAAGCGAAGTATATGTCATATAACATGAACGTTGTTCTTGTAGTGGTTTAGTCGATGGTAAATATGAGAATTTTGAAGGGTTTTCATCTCCAGGCTGCTCAATCATTTTTGAAAAATCTAAAGACCTAGCATCTACTCTTGGCGGAGTTCCTGTCTTCATTCGTCCTGATTCAAAACCTTTTTCAATTAAATTCTCTGTGATTCCAGTTGATGCACTTTCTCCGGCTCTACCACCGCCAAAAGTTTTCTCACCAATATGTATCAATCCATTTAAAAAAGTTCCGGCAGTAACAATAACCGTTTTAGATTTAATATCAATTCCCAAAGCTGTTTTAACTCCAACAATCTTATTTCCTTCAAACAACAATCCATTAACTGAATCCTGAAACATATCTAAAGCCGGAATACTTTCTAGCTGTTCTCTCCATGCTTCTGCAAAACGCATTCTATCACTTTGTGCTCTTGGGCTCCACATCGCCGGTCCTTTTGACTTGTTAAGCATCTTAAACTGAATCGCAGTATTATCGGTTATGATTCCACTAAAACCACCTAAGGCATCTATTTCTCGAACGATCTGTCCTTTAGCAATTCCTCCCATAGCAGGATTGCAACTCATTTGTGCAATGTTCTGCAAACTCATCGTGATAAGAAGTGTGTGTGCGCCGAGATTTGCCGCAGCAGCAGAAGCTTCACTTCCAGCGTGTCCACCTCCAACAACAATTACGTCATATTCTGTAGTATAAATACTCATATCAATGTTCCACGTGGAACTATCTATTTAAAATTTGCGCAAAGATAGATAATAATCTTCTTTTGAGCGCATTAACTTCTTTTCTTCTTTGGATTTATCTTTATAATCACAGTAATGAAGGATTCCATGAACCATCACTCTATTTAATTCGTCAGAAAAAGAAACTTTAAATGCTTTAGCATTCTCTATAACTCTATCTATTGAAATGAATATGTCTCCTGAAATTAACTTTCCCATGGTATAATCAAAACTAATTATATCCGTTAATGTGTTGTGATTCAAGAACTTAATGTTTTTTTTAAGTAAACTATCGTCAGAACAAAAAATATAGTTTATCTCCCCTTCTTCACAGCCTTCATTTACAATCACTTCAGAAATCCAATTAGACACCTTCTCTGAATATTCTAATTTAAAATCTATTTCATTATTGTATACTATCATTTATCTTAAAATATTCTTGAACCTTTTTCTTATAAATCGTCTGCAAAGGTAAGGATTGTCTATTTAAAATTTCGTTTTGGCGAAACCATAATTTTTTTTGATCAATTGTATTGATGTCTGTATTTTTAAACTGTTGAATGTTAGTGTTAGATTGACGATTCTCATCTTGACCTTGTTTATATGCCGCTTCTTTAAGTTTTAATAATTCATGTTTCATCTGAACCATCTTTTGAAGTGTTGCGTTGGTAAATCCATTTTCTAACAAATCTCTTTCAAGTTGTTCCATTTTTTTAAGAGCATCCTCTCCTATTCCTTTGCCGTCTTTTCCTTTCTTATCTCCTAAAGCTTCTTCAAGCATTTTTCTCATTTCTGCTTGTTGTTTGTATATTTCATACAACTCTCCATTCATTTCTTCTCCTTGTCCTTCCCCTTGCTTTGATCCTTTTTCGCCTGGTTTTTCTCCTGGCTTTTGTCCTGGCTTCATTCCTTCTTTCATCTTACCTATCATTTCGCCTTGTTTCTGAATGATATCTGGTAGGCTGAATGATTTGCCTTTGCCCTTTCCTTTTCCCATTCCAGATTTGGCGTTCTGCATTGCATTGAGAATATTACTTAATAGAAATGCCAAGTTATTGGTTGCTGTCATTACAAACTGTTGGTCAGAAAGTCCTGTGTTGAATTGATTATCTGCAAAATGACTTAAGGATTCGTCTAGATGGTAATGAGCATCTGAAAGGTCCTTAAAAATCTGTGAGCTGATCTTGGGTTGGCGCATTGAAAGCGTGTATAAACTATCGTCGATATGCTCAAAATATTCTTTTAAGACATGCTGCTTTTTTAGTTTTTTAGCAAATTCTGGATGCGCATTGTTAATAGTAGAAAAACTCTCCATTAAACCTTCTTGCTGAAAAGAAAATTCTACCAGATTCTCTAAAATAGCTCTTAACGCTTCAATATCTTCATCCATGCTCTCTCCTTCTGCACCTGCCATAGAATCTTCCATTTTTCCGCTCATTTTCTTCATCTTCTGAGCAGCAGATTTCTGGCTTTTGCTTGCTGTTTTTTTATTCTCTTTTTTTGAGGCTTCGTTTTCTTCTGGGCTTTTTTCTGAATTTTCTTCTTCGCTTATTTCTAATGTATCAGTTGCTTCTTTTTGTTCTTCATCTACAATTTTCTCATCAGATTTAGTTTTAGGTAAATCCATCGGTCTTTTAAGCGCCTTATTGTCTTTTTCTAATTGGTCTATTTCTTTCTTAATTTCGTCAAATCCTTCATTTAATTTTTTTTGCTTTTCTGATGAGTTATCTTCATTTTTAGCAAGTTCTTCCTGTTTTTTGGCTAAATAATCAAGTTTTTCTTTGATTTGATTCGCTTTCTGTTCTACATAAAAACGCTTAGTCAATTCCAATATTCGCTCTAAACTCTTTTCGTTTTGTTTGTTTTTTTCCGTGAGTTCTTTGATTTTATCTGTCAAATGTTCCTTCTGTAATTTTTCAGCCAATTTTTCTAATTCTTCCAATAGTTTTTCTTGCTTTGCAAGATCTTTTGCTTCTTGTAATCGCTTTTGAATTTCTTCTTTACGCTCTTGTAAAGATTGATTTTCATGTATAGGTTGATCTTGAAGGTTTCTTTGAATTTTTTCAGTTTGACGTTTCATCATTTTGTCATACTTCTGCTGTCTTTCAATTAAACTCTGTAAATTTTTTTGGTCATTCCAATTCATTTGTGACTTATTCTGCAATGACTCTTGCATTTTCTGAAACTCTTCTTTTACTTGTTTTGATTTTTCAAGAGACTTCGTAAGGTTATCAATAGATTCTTCTTGCTCCTCAAGCAGATGTTCTCTTACTTCCTTCTCTGTCTTTTTATAATATCTGTAAACTTTACTTTTCGTTTTTTTAGGACCATTTACGAAGTCGTTATCATAAACTTCAAAGAGCATTTCATAATCAATTCCCTCTATCAGATTAATGTCTTGAGGGAAAATATAATAAAATTCTTCAAAGGCTGATCTCTGAATTTGGATAGGAAGGGATTCTTTATTGTTTGGATTATTGACATCATAATAAATAAGATTTAATCGATTCAATCCATAATCATCACTCAATTGTCCGGCAAATTGTACTGGCCCAAAAGAAATAGAATCAATATCTGATTTAATTAAAATCGTGGGGTATTGATCTTTTACGATTTCAATGGCAAAATCTAAGGTTTCATAATCTTCCAATTTATTATTAGACGTAGAAATCTTATATTCTAAATTGGATTGAACCTGCTTCTTAAATACATAAGAATCATTTTCTTTTTGGTCAAAATTTTCTTTATTTACCTCTACAAATGAAACTTTAGAGGTGTTCTTCGTGGTAACATTCCACGTTATATTAGTTCCTTGAGGAACAATCGCATTTCCAGTATTTTTTATTGTTTCACTTCGTTTTCTTGTATAAGAAGGGTAATTTAAAAAAAGTTCTAGTCCGGTAATTGTTGGTGTGTTGATGACTGTAATTGAATATTTCTTTGAAGTAACGTTATTGGCTGTTAAGTAAAAATCAAACGACTCTTGAATGGCTGAAAATGAATATTCAAACTGTCCTATATTTTTGTTTTGTAAATAATAATTTTGATCTAAAAAATGAATTTTTACGTCTTCTGGAATGACTTTTCCAGCCGTTTCAACTAATAAATTTAACCCGTCTCCTTCAATCACATTAAAACTATCATTCAGTAACTCAAAAGAAAATGGTGCAGGCTGTTCGTAGGCAAGCTGTGGATTCATCACACGATCATAACTATCAGAAAACAATGCATTATTACCTGTCAAATAAGTAATCAACCAAATCGCGAAAGGAATCGCGAGGAGTTTTAAATGTTTTTTATTGGATGTAAAATCAATGGCGCTTTTAAAAGATATTGGTTGTAGGTTTTCTGCTTTTTGGTTTATACTTGCCAATAACAATTCTGATTGATCAGCATCTTCATTTAATTGAAGCATATTCAACAATTTATCATCTACCTCTGTAAAATGATTTCCAATAATTTTAGAAGCGTCTTTAAGCGTAATTCCTTTTTGTAGCCCAAAGAGTTTCGCTATAGGAATTAAAATATATTTAATCAAAAGCGCCAACTCTACGCCAATAAAGAACCAAAGTAGTATCGTTCTTGCTGTTGGCTGCAACCATAAAAAATGCTCAACAAGTAAGGTGAATATAAAGTATAACAATCCGAAGGAACTGAATAAGATCAGACCTTTAATAAGTTCGTTCGTGTAATATTTTTTTACAAACTCTTGTAGATTGGATTGTATGTTTTGAAAATTATTCATTATTCTAATCAATAAAAATACAACTTTTGATAGGTAATAGTATCTTTGCTCTTTACTTTAACAAAAATTATGGAAAACGTACGCGTAAGATTTGCTCCTAGTCCAACAGGACCTTTACATATTGGTGGTGTAAGAACGGCTCTTTTTAATTATTTATTTGCTAAAAAACATAACGGAACTTTTGTACTTCGGATTGAAGATACTGACCAAAATAGATATGTGGAAAATGCTGAAAAATACATCGCTGATTCACTAGATTGGTTGGGAATTTCTCCTGATGAAACTCTAGGGGTTAATGAAAAATTTGGGCCTTATAGACAGTCTGAGCGTAAAGAAATTTACAAAAAACACATTCAAGAATTACTTGATTCCGGTAATGCTTATTATGCATTTGATAGTGCAGAAGATCTAGACCGTGAGCGAAAAGGACATGAAGAAGAGGGAAAAACGTTTATTTATAATTGGCATAATCGTGAAAGAGGACGTTTGGTGAATTCGTTGGTTTTAACTGATGATGAAGTAAATAAAAGAATTGCTAACGGCGATAAATATGTCGTTCGTTTTAAATCTCCTCAAGATGAATCATTAGATATGAATGATATTATTCGTGGAAATATCACGATAGATACCAATGTGCTTGATGACAAAATTTTATTCAAATCTGACGGAATGCCAACCTATCATCTGGCAAATATTGTGGACGATCACTTAATGGAAATATCGCACGTAATCCGTGGTGAAGAATGGTTGCCCTCTATGGCATTGCACATCTTGTTGTATAAAGCATTTGGATGGAAAGCACCAGAATTTGCACATTTACCATTGATTTTAAAACCAACAGGAAAAGGGAAGTTAAGTAAGCGTGATGGTGACAAATTAGGGTTCCCTGTATTTCCGATAGCCTATAATAACGAACAAACCAATGAGGTTGCTCGCGGTTATAAAGAAGATGGGTATTTTCCCGAAACTGTGCTAAATTTCTTAGCGCTTTTAGGTTGGAATCCTGGAACTGAACAAGAAATTTTTTCTTTGCAAGAATTGGTAGAAGCATTTGATTTAAAAAGAGTGAATAAGTCTGGGGCAAGATTTGATCCTGACAAAACAAAGTGGTTCAATCAGCAATATTTACAGACGAAATCTATTGAAGTATTGGCAAATTCATTTACCGAAATATTAGCCGAAAAAAGTGTTTCTATTACAACTAATATTGAAAGGGTTGTTGGATTAATTAAAGAGCGCGCAACATTTGTAAGTGATTTTTGGGGCTTGAGTGCCTTTTTCTTCCAGGCACCACAAGAATATAATGCGAAAGCCTCAAAAAAACAATGGAAACCGGAAACAGGTCTGTTGATGAAAAAATTATGTTTAGTACTTGACAGTGTTAATGATTTTTCATCTTCCAATATTGAAGCTGTTGTAAAAAAATGGTTGACAGAAAATGAATTAGGTTTTGGAAAGGTGATGCCTCCATTTAGGTTGGCGCTTGTTGGCGCTATGAGTGGTCCTCACCTATTTGATATTGCAGAAGTCATAGGAAAAGAAGAAACAATTAATAGAATTCAAACAGCAATTCGTGTACTGTAAAAATATTTATTATATTCATAGAATCTTTAGGCGCTTTATTAATTGAAACATAAATTAAGTGAATCCCCAATCACCTCTAAAAAGAAACAGTTGTAAAGTGCCTTTTTATTGTCATAACATATTTTCTTTTGATATAAAAATTTTAGGGCTCATAAACCCCTTGGTTTTTGTCTCCTTTCCTTGTTTTAAAACGACTTCTTTATGATTAAATTTAACTGATTCTCCATTATATATCATTCGCTATAGTATGAAATAAAATTTTCTGCATTAGGTAAATTTATTATTAAAAAAGCACACTTCTTTTAATCAATCTTGTAAAAACTTATAATCGTGGGTTTGTAACAATTTATGTTTTTTGCGTCCTATAAGTATACTATAACTAAAACTAAAAAAAATGATTGTATCAACTACTGAAAAAATTCCAACTAAAGAAATTACAGAAACCTTGGGTATTGCAAGAGGAAGTACTGTAAGGGCAAGACATATTGGTAGAGATATTTTTGCTGGATTAAAAAATATTGTAGGAGGTGAAATAGATGAATATTCTAAATTACTCAATCAGTCTCGAGATCAAGCAATAGATAGAATGATAAAAGATGCTGAAAAAATGGGCGCTGATGCTGTTGTAAACGTTCGACTGACAACTTCAATGGTTATGCAGGCAACTTCAGAAGTTTTAGCCTATGGGACTGCTGTAAAACTATCTTAAACTACCTGTAACATCGTGTAAATAATAACATTTTTTCGTATCTTTACTAGATATGATAATTAACTTAAAAAATAAAAAACATGCTAAATTACCTTCCTATTATTATTCCAATATTAATCCTTGTAATAACAGGTTTATTCATTGTAAAACAACAAACGGCTGTAATTATTGAACGTTTTGGTAAATTCCAGAGCATTAGACAGGCTGGATTAAAACTTAAAATTCCTTTAGTTGACAAAATTGCAGGACGTATTAGCCTTAAAATTCAACAATTGGATGTAAATGTAGAAACTAAAACAAAGGATGATGTGTTTGTACATCTTAATATTGCTGTTCAGTTTGAAATTCAACGAGACCATGTATATAATGCGTTTTATAAATTACAAAATCCACATGAACAGATTACAGCATTTATATTTGACACTGTAAGGGCTGAGGTTCCAAAAATGAAATTGGATGATGTATTTGTTAAAAAAGATGAAATTGCACGGGCAATTCAACGTGATTTAAAAGAAGCAATGCTTAATTATGGTTATGATATTGTAAAAGCACTGGTTACAGATATTGATCCTGATGAAAATGTAAAAATAGCGATGAATCGTATCAATGCTGCTGATCGAGAAAAAACGGCAGCACAATTTGAAGGAGATGCACAGCGGATATTAATTGTTGAGCGCGCAAAAGCAGAAGCAGAAAGTAAACGATTACAAGGACTCGGTATTGCAGATCAACGTAGAGAAATTGCACGCGGATTAGAAGAAAGTATGGTGATTTTAAACAGAGCTGGTATTAATTCACAAGAAGCATCTGCTTTGATTATTGTGACACAACATTATGATACATTGCAAAGTATAGGGTCTAAATCTGGTTCAAATTTAATTCTATTGCCAAACAACCCAAATACCGCAAGCAATATGCTAACAGATGTTGTTACAGGAATGGTTTCTGCAAATAAAATAAATGAAGCAAATAAAATAAATGAAGCAAATAAAACAAATGAATAGCTTTAAAAAAGTTGTTTAAAATAAAAAAATCCTGCTAAAATTAGCAGGATTTTTATTTTATAAAAGTTTTTATATTACTTTTTTTCTCCTTCATTTGGAGCGTCTTTTTCGTCTTCTTTTGAAGCGTTTTTAAATTCCTTTATACCACCACCAAGGCCTCTCATTAATTCTGGAATCTTTTTCCCTCCAAAAAGTAATAATACTAAAACAACAACTACGGCGATCTGCCATGGTCCAACCATTCCTAAAAATATAGTAAGTGTATTCATTTTTTTAACTATTTAGACTACAAATATATGAAATAATTAATCGACCGATTTAATAGTTCCGCCTATTATTTTTTTGGTTTTTAGATCCTTTGGTTTTCCTTTATAAAATACCGTTCCTCCAAATCTTACCTTAGCATCCAATAACACTTTAGCATTCACTAATGCAACTGCTCCAGAAGCCGAAGTAACTGACGTATGATTTGATTCAACTTCGTACCCTTTATAGGTTCCTCCCATCATCACTTCAATATCTTGATAGGTTGCTTTACCTAAAAGAATAATTTGTCCTCCTGTAACTGCTTTTACGTTTAAATAATCCGTTTTTATTTCAAATTCTATCAGAGCGCCTTCTTGCGACCTTAGTTCAAGGTGGTCGGTATTTATTTTATTTTTAGAAGTTATACGCGAACCTTCATTAGCGTCTATAACAACTAGTTTATCTGTGTATTTTAAAATAATATCAACCTCATTAGAATTGAATGTTTCTGGAAAACGAAGAGATAATTTTAATTTACCATTTACATTCTTGAACACAACCTCATCTGCTTTTTTTCCTGAAATTGTAATGCTTGGATTCGTAGATTTTTCTAAACCAATATGTAGGCCGTTGAAAACTTTTAATTCGTCAAAACTTCCTAAATCTTTATTGATAGTTTCTTGTGAAAAACCAATTGTTGCTATAAATAATACTAATAGTGTAATCTGCTTTATCATGTTATTTTATTGAATAAAATTATTGTTTTTGCTTTGAGTTATTTTATAGAGCATCAATTCTTTCATAAGATTTACTCTTTTGATCTACCCATCTACTCTAGGCCCTTCAAAATATAATTTAATTGTGGCTTCCAAGAGAAGAATCCATTGGTCAAAATCAATCGGTTTTAATTCTGGTTTCCTATCCAACTCTATATGTTTAACGATTGGATTTCCTTTATATTTTATATCGTCTAGCAATATTGTTTCCTAGAAATCAGACATGTTCTGAATGTGCTTTTCCCAATCCAATTTGATAACACTCGTAAAGAAATAGCCTATAGTTTCATCTTTGATTACTTTTTTATAAAAGCGTCTATCATAAACTCAATGTCTTTTCAATTTTAAATATCATTCACTGGAAATCAATGTAAAGTCTAAGTGCTTCCGTTCAAGATCTGTTTTTTTAACTTTCACAGTAACTTCATCTCCCAGTTGAATTACATTCTTGGTAGATTGACCTACAATCGCATATTGTTTTTCATCATAAATGTAATAATCATCTTTAATATCTCGAATTCTAACCATTCCTTCACATTTGTTTTCAATGATTTCTACATAAATTCCCCATTCAGTGACTCCAGTAATTACACCTCGGAATTCAGTGTCTTGATGATCTTGCATGTATTTTATTTGCATGTATTTGATAGAGTCTCTCTCGGCTTTAGTTGCTAAATATTCTCTTTCTGAAGAGTGCACACATTTCTCTTCATAAACAGATGCTTTAGGTGATTTTCCGCCATCTAAATAGTGCTGAAGTAATCTGTGTGTCATTACATCTGGATAACGTCTTATAGGTGACGTAAAATGGCTGTAATAATCAAATGCCAAACCATAATGTCCTATGTTTTCAGTTGTATAAACTGCTTTGCTCATTGAACGAATCGCTAAGGTTTCAATCATATTTGATTCCCCCTTACCTTTTACATCGTTCAGTAACTTATTTAAAGATTCTGATATTTTCTGTTTGTTTTCTGTATTTATTTTGTATCCAAATTTTCCTATAATACCCTGTAAGGCAGTTAGTTTATCAATATTTGGTTCATCATGAATTCTATAAATAAACGTATCGTTAGTTGGTCTTCCTTTTTCTGAACCAATGAATTCTGCTACTTTTTTATTGGCTAATAACATGAATTCTTCAATCAGTTTATTAGCATCTTTTGATTCTTTAAAATAAACGCCTGTAGGAACTGCATTCTCATCAAGATTAAAGCGTACTTCAACCCTGTCAAATGTAATTGCTCCTTGTTGTAATCGTTTTTTACGCAATATTTTAGCAAGCCGGTCAAGTGTTAATGTTGCTTCTTTAATTTCAGATGCTACTTTATATGATTTTCCTGTTAATGAAATATCCTCTGGAATTGTATAAGAATCCGGATTTTCTATCAAATGTTGTGCCTCTTCATATGCAAACCTCGCATCAGAATATATAACCGTTCTTCCGAACCATTGATTTATAATTTCTGCTTTTGGATTTATTTCAAATACCGCCGAAAAAGTTAATTTTTCTTCATGTGCTCTTAGTGAACATACATTGTTGGACAATACTTCAGGAAGCATTGGCACTACTCTATCAACAAGATATACTGATGTTGCTCGCGCATAAGCCTCTTCATCAAGAATTGTATCTTCTTCAACATAATGTGAAACATCCGCAATATGAATTCCTATTTCATAGTTTCCATTTTCTAATTTTTCAAATGACAACGCATCATCAAAATCTTTAGCATCTTTCGGATCAATGGTAAACGTAGTGGTTTTACGCATATCTCTCCTTTTAGAAATTTCTTCTTTTGTGATTTCTATTGGTAAAGTAGAAGCATCATTTTCAACTTCAGCAGTAAACTCATATGGTAAATCGTATTCTAATAAAATAGAGTGAATCTCCGTATTATGATCTCCAGGTTTTCCTAAGACTTTTTTAATTTTTCCAAATGGGTTTTTGGAATTATCTGGCCAATCTGTTATTTTTACGAGTACTTTATCTCCATCTTCTGCCTCACCTAATTTTTTTTGTGAAACAAATACATCTGCATACATTTTTTGATCATCTGGAATCACAAAACCAAAGGTTTTATTCATTTGTAATACTCCTACAAACTCTACTTTGGCGCGTTCTAGTATTTCAACAATATCTCCTTCTTGCTTAGAGCTTTGCTTGCGATTATATACATACACTTTCACAAGATCGTTGTGCATCGCATGGTTTAAATTACGTGAAGGAATGTAGATGTCATGTTCCAATTCTTCTACAACCACATAACCGTTTCCACGGGCAGTTACATCAACTTTTCCGGTATAGTAATTCTCATTTTGAATGATTCTATATTTTCCTCTTTCTGTTTCTTCTAATTTTCCTTTAGATTTTAAGTCTCCTATTTTTTCAATGATTTGCTGTTTACCATGCGCATCTTCAATTTTCATCTTTGATGCAACTTGCTTATAATTAAATGATTGAGAATTATTTTGATTAAATATTTTTAAAACATTTTCTGTTAAATGCTTAATAGTATTGTTCTTTTTCTTGTATAAACTTTTTTTCTTTCTTGTCATAAATCAACTTGTATTAATAATGCTGAAAGGTACGACATAATATTTAGTAAGAATAGTAATAAAACTTAGTAATAATGTTGCTAAACTGTTATCTAAAAGTAATTTGTACATTAGCATTTCAAAAATTTATTTTTATGACCAATGATTGGTTTGTTATTATAAATCCTACTTCTGGAAACGGAAAAGCTAAAAAAAAAATTCCTAAATTATTATCAGAATTAAACACGAATTCTATTTCGTTTATTCATGTAATTACTCAGTATCATAATCATGGTTTTGAATTGGTACAAAAAGCAATTTCAGACGGTTATAGAAAATTTATAAGTGTCGGTGGTGATGGAACTTTACATAATATAGTGAATGGAGTGATGTCCCAATCAATTGTAAAATCTTCTGAAATAAAAATAGGAGTAATTCCAGTAGGAACTGGAAATGATTGGGTAAAAACTTATAATATATCGAAGCGTATAAAAAAGAGTATTCAAGTTATAAAACAGGAAAATTCAATCCTTCAAGATATTGGTAAAATAAATTTAATTAATTATAAATCAATAATTTACTTTGATAATTTAGCAGGTATAGGATTTGACGGTCACGTAGTAAATAGTATTACTAAATATAAAAAAATAAGAGCACTAGCATATCTTGTAGGAGTTATAAAAGGGTTTTCTACCTATAAACCTGTACAATTAAAAATTACTATTAATAATGAAGAAATCATCACAACTTCTTTAATGACATTGGTAGGAATATGCAACTATTCTGGTGGTGGAATGCAATTGACTAAAAATCCTGACTCTAAAGATGGATTGTTTGATATTACGATTGCAGAAAATATTACAATGAAAGATGTATTATGGAATATTAGAAAATTATTTAATGGTAGAATTGTAAATCATATAAAAGTAAAAAATTTTAAAAGTAATCATGTTAAAATAACAGTACATGATAATTCTAAACCGTTTATTCAAGCAGATGGGGAACTTATTACTACTAGTAATTTAGAGTTTCAACTCATCCCAAAAGCAATTCAATTTATCATTCCAGTTTAAATGTTAATTTTTTCTTAAAAAAATTGTAACATTTAAACATTTAACTCGTCTATATTGAAGAGTAAGTGATTGAAATGAAACGACTTTATAAAATAATACTTCTTTTTGTCTTGATATTTTTAACTGGAATTTATTTCACGTTGAAGAGTATGGATACTGCTTTCACACCTGATAGTAATATTGAAAACATTTCTATAAAACCTTCTTATTCTAGAACTTTACCAAAAGTTGAATTTTAAGGTTATCAACATCTATTATATATATATCATTTTATTTTAATAATTTACAAAAAGAAATGATGGTTATAATAGTGTGTTAATATGTACTGTAATTTAGTTAAATTAAATTATGATATATCACTTATCTAAAACAATCAACACATTATAAAAAGATAACTACTTAATAGCCATAGATTTTTATAGTGTTATAAACAGGTTGTTAATAACGTAAATTAACAGTTTCTACTTACAACTATTTACTACTATAATGTTTATAACCCTCCTTTTTCTTGTTAATAAATAGAGGTTAAAAAACAACAACTAAATTTGCTTTTAATAAAATAGTGGTTGTATTGAAAAATTAAATGTAATAACAAAATTTAGTTGTCTTTTTTGAGTACTTAATTACTAACAATCCCTTTATTTTTTAAATACACTGAAGGTTAACTATTTATAAATTCCTATTAACAATTCTTATTTTAGTTGTTAATAAGCGTGATTTTGTACCTTTGGTACTTATAAAACCTAAACTTTACTAGTATGACGATTGCAATAGGAAATGATCACGCAGGAACAGATTATAAATTTGAAATTATAAAATATTTGCAATCACAGAATATTGAAGTGATCAATCATGGAACCGATACAGATGGTAGTGTAGATTATGCGGATTTTGTACATCCAGTTGCTAGTTCTGTAAATGATAAAAAAGTGAATTTAGGGATCTTAATATGTGGAAGCGCTAACGGTGTTGCGATGACGGCTAATAAATACCCTAAAGTACGAGCAGGATTGTGTTGGAATAAAGAAATAGTAGAATTAATAAGAGCACATAATAATGCTAATATCTTATGTATTCCAGCAAGATTTACCGCAATTCCTCAAGCGATTGAAATGGTAAAAACTTTTTTAAATACAGAATTTGAAGGAGGAAGACACCAAAATAGAATCGACAAAATACCTTTTTCTTGTTAAATAAATATGTATGAATAAAGTTTCAATAAAGAAATTTAACGAGTTAACTATTGATGAATTATATGAATTATTACGATTACGTAGTGAAGTATTTGTGGTAGAACAAGACTGTGTATATCAAGATTTAGATAATAAAGATCAAAAAGCATTGCATTTATTTATTTCAGATGAAAATGAGATAACAGGATATACACGGTTGTTTAAAGCAGGAGAATATTTTGACAATGCAAGTATCGGTAGAGTAGTGGTGAGTGGAAAACATAGGGATAAAAAAGTAGGACATTTACTTATGACTGAAAGTATAAATGCTATTTTAAAACACTTCCATACTTCCAAAATCACACTCAGCGCACAGACCTATTTAAAGAAGTTTTATGAATCTCATGGATTTCAACAAGTAGGTGAGGGCTATCTAGAAGACGGTATTCCTCATATTGAGATGAAAATATAAAATTTAAAAAAACTGCTGTTTTTTATTTATCCACACTTATATTTTCTGGCTAACTTTTTTGTAACTTAGCCTTTTACTTATTTATAACTATAACACACTATTTCAATGGCAGAAGACAAGGAAAAAGTTGCTAAACTTAAAGCGTTACAACTTACTTTAGATAAATTAGACAAGACTTACGGGAAAGGATCGGTAATGAAAATGGGAGATGTAGTACATCAAGACATTGAAGCAATCTCATCAGGATCATTAGGATTGGATTTAGCATTAGGTGTGGGTGGATACCCAAGAGGTAGGGTTATTGAAATCTACGGACCAGAATCTTCTGGTAAAACAACTTTAAAGCTTCATGCAATTGCAGAAGCGCAAAAAGCAGGAGGAATTGCTGCTTTTATTGATGCAGAGCACGCTTTCGACCGTTTTTATGCTGCTAATTTAGGTGTAGATATTGACAATTTAATTATTTCTCAACCTGATTATGGTGAACAAGCATTAGAAATTACAGAAAACCTTATTCGTTCTGGAGCAATTGATTTAGTTGTGATAGATTCTGTTGCGGCTTTAACGCCAAAGAGTGAGATAGAGGGAGAAATGGGAGATTCTAAAATGGGATTACATGCTCGATTGATGTCTCAAGCACTTCGTAAATTAACAGGAACAATAAGCAAAACAAATTGTACGGTAATATTTATAAATCAATTACGTGAAAAAATTGGTGTGATGTTCGGAAACCCTGAAACAACTACAGGAGGAAATGCATTGAAATTTTATGCGTCAGTACGATTGGACATTCGCAGAAGAACTCAAATTAAAGATGGCGATCAAGTACTAGGAAATAGTACAAAGGTTAAAGTTGTAAAGAACAAAGTAGCGCCACCATTTCAGATTGCAGAATTTGACATTATGTATGGAAAAGGAATTTCTAAAACCGGAGAAATTTTGGATTTAGGAGTTGAATATGGTATTGTTAAAAAGAGTGGATCTTGGTTCAGTTATGGAGAAACAAAACTTGGTCAAGGGAGAGATGCTGTAAAGCAGTTGATACAAGACAACCCTGATCTTGCTGAAGAACTTGAAGGAAAAATTAAAGAAGAGATTAAAAAATAAGCAAGTAATACCTTTAACTTATAGTTTAACTGCTGTTGATAATTCAATAGCAGTTTTTTTTACATTTATTTTATAAATATACAAGTTTCAAATACGATCATATTAAAAAAACAACAACTCTTAATCTTACATTATTACACAAGCCCTTAAGAGAAATGTATATTCTGTTTAAGAGTTTAAATTAATGCTCCAAAAGTTATTTTGAAAACATTTTAACCAACCACAAGATCAAATACAATCCAATACCAAATCCTGCAAAAAGGACAGCGAGAACGAAAGCAATTCTGATATGTGATGTTTTCCATCCTAATTTTTCACTAAGCCATTCTGATACTCCTAAAATCATAATCTGTTATTTTTTTTCGTAAATTTATTAAACCCCTGTACTTCCAAACCCTCCTTCTCCACGCTCTGTTTCTGAGAGGATACTTACTTCTTCCCATTCTGCACGTTCGTGTTTTGCAATAACCAATTGTGCAATTCGCTCACCGTCATTTATTACAAAATCTACATTAGATATATTGACTAATATCACACCAATTTCACCACGATAATCTGCGTCAATAGTTCCTGGAGAATTTAAGACGGTAATTCCTTTTTTTGCAGCAAGACCACTTCGTGGACGTACTTGAGCCTCAGTTCCGATCGGTAAAGCGATGAATAAACCTGTTTTTACAATAACTCTCTCGAGCGGCTTTAATGTGATAGATACGTTAATATTCGCACGTAAATCCATTCCTGCCGAACCTTGTGTTTCGTAATTAGGAATTTCGTGTTTTGACTTATTTATGATTTGTATGTTCATTTTTTCAAAATAGTTTTTAATTCTTCTTTTTCACTCCAATAAATAATTCCTGTAAATATCAATAGAAGAAAGGTTGAAATCCAAAAATTTCCTCGAAAATTTAAGAAAGATATTCCACAGATTAAAATAGATGCAATTAAATAATTTGCTATTTTTTTTAAATCATAATTTACTGGATAGTGTTTTTTTCCAACAAAATAAGATAGCACCATCATTGTTCCATAGGAAACTAATGTCGCCCAAGCCGAACCAATAAAACCAATTTTAGGGATTAACCACAAGTTCAATACAATCGTTAAAATTGCTCCAATTATAGAGAAATACATTCCGTATTTAGTTTTATCAGTCAGTTTATACCATATAGAAAGGTTGTTATAAATTCCTAAAAATAGATTGGCGAGTAAGATAATCGGGACAATAATTAAAGCGCTGAAATATTCTTTTTTCCCTAATAAAATTTGGGCGAAAAAATCTAGATAAAGTACAATAACCACCATAAATAAAGCGCCAACAATCGTAAACCAAGTTAAAATCTTAGCGTAGGTTTCTTTTGCGTTTTTATTATCAGCGTTATTAAAAAAGAAAGGCTCTGCTCCCAATCGAAACGCCATGATGTAAAGTGTCATAAATACGCCCAATTTATAACAGGCAGCATAAATTCCCATTTCTTGCTTGCCCACAAGATCTCCTAATAATAATTTATCCAAATTTTCATTGGTAACAAAAGCCAAACTTCCGATCATTATTGGCAGACTATACGACAACATTCTTTTTAATAATTTCCAGTCAAACGACAATTTGAAACGAAGCATTGACGGAGCTAATAGTAAAAATGTGACTGCGCTTGAGACAAGTCCTGCGATGAAAATATAGATAACTTTAGGGTAGTCATTGTAAGAAGATGAAATAAAATCAGGAATATACATTCCGTTTTCTACTGCATAAGGCAAATACCAAAGAAAGAAAATATTCAGTGTCGCAAAAATCAGAATATTCAGAATTTTATAAGCAGTAAATCGGATAGGTCTATTGGTTACTCGAAGATATGCAAATGGGATTACGACAAGCGTGTCTAGTATAATTGTCCAAATTAATATCTTGAAGAAAAGAGGGTTTTTAAACCCAAAAAAAGTTGAGATTGAATTATTGAACAGTAGCATCAAAATTAAAAAAAGAAATGTTGTAATTGTCAAGCTTATAAAAGAAGTAGATACAATTTTCCCCTTCTCTTTTTCTTTTGAAAAGAAACGAAAAAATGCCGTTTCCATTCCATAAGTTAGTAACGCGTTGAAATATGCAGCATACACGTAGTAATCAGTATTAACAGCATATTTTTCAGGATTTAAAGTAGAGGTATGCAACTTTACTAAAAAGATATTTATCGCTCTCGGTAAAACCGCAGCAATTCCATAGATAATAGTGTCTTTAAAAAAACGTTTTAATGTGCTCAAGGGTATAATTTCTATTGTCACAAATATAAGAATAAGCAGCAAAATTTATTTAAAAAGGCTACTTTTGATATATAAAAAATAATTACGTGAGTAACAAACCTAAGATAGCAGTTTTTGGAAGTGGAAGTTGGGCAACGGCAATTGTAAAAATGTTGTGTGAAAATATAGAAACTGTAGGATGGTATATGAGAAGCGAATCTACCTTAACCCATATTCGTAAAAACAATAATAACCCTAATTACTTAAGTTCTGTAGAGTTTAAAAACGACCAATTATTTTTGTCAAACGATATAAATGAGATGATTTCTTATGCTGATTATTTGATTTTCGTAGTTCCGTCTGCATTTGTAGAGGCAGAACTAAATAAAATCACAACATCACTGGACAGGAAAGTGTTGTTTTCTGCTATAAAAGGAATTATTCCTAGTTCAGGATTGATTGTTGGTGAGCATTTTCATGAGAAGTTAAAAGTGTCGTTTGAAAATATAGGAGTCATTACAGGACCATGTCATGCAGAAGAAGTAGCATTGGAAAGGCTATCATACTTGACGATTGCATGTCAAGATCAAGAGAAAGCAAAAACTATTGAAGAAAGTCTTGCGGGACGTTACATCAAAACCAAAATTTCTGACGACATCATTGGAACAGAATATGCTGCAATGTTGAAAAACATTTATGCGATTGCCGCAGGAATTGCACATGGACTGGGATACGGAGATAATTTTCAATCTGTCTTAATATCCAATGCGATTCGTGAGATGAAAAAATATATTAAAAAGGTTCATAAAATGAAGCGAAACATCAATGATTCTGCATATTTGGGGGATTTATTGGTAACAGGGTACTCCGTTTTTAGTAGAAATCGAATGTTCGGAAATATGATAGGAAAAGGATATACTGTGAAGTCGGCAATGATGGAAATGGTAATGGTTGCAGAAGGGTATTATGCAACGAAAAGCGCTTATGAAATCAATCAAAAAAACGGTGCAAATACGCCCATTATTGATACTGTATATAGCGTATTATATGAAGGTAAAGACGCTAAAAAAGAATTTCAAAAACTGACAGACCTGTTAGATTAAGACAAATGAAAAAAGACCCTTACGCTTCTTTACGTATTAAAGAATTCAATATTTTTTTATTGGTGCGTTTTGTATTGGTATTTGGCTGGTCGATGCAATTTATCATTATAGAGTGGCAAGTGTATAGCATTACCAAAAACCCTTTATCACTTGGAATAATTGGATTGATGGAAGTAATTCCTGCAGTTTCCATGGCTTTATTTGCAGGTCATATTGTGGATCAAAAGGAAAAACGAAACTTATTAGCGCTTTGTATTGCTGCGTTTTCTTTAATTAGTTTGGGATTGTTTTTTATCACTTGGCCAGAATTTATTGAAGGTTGGTCTACAAATACAGTTTTATATTCAATTTATGTTTTGGTATTTTTTGGAGGTTTTTTACGTTCCTTTTTTGGACCTACAATCTTTTCTCTTATCGCTTTAATAGTTCCTAAAAAATTATATCCTAATGCCGCAACATGGAGCAGTTCTACTTGGCAAATGGCCTCAGTCTTAGGCCCAGCATTTGCAGGTTTTTCTATTCATTGGATGGGAGTACATTGGTCATTGTGTATTGTTTTTGGACTGGTATTACTGTCTTTCTTTTTAGTGTTTTTTATCGAAAAAAAACCTATTTTAAATCCAAAAATTGGCGAACCGATCATGCAAAGTTTGAAAGAGGGAATTCAATTCGTTTATAAAACAAAAGCAATTTTAGGAGCGATAACTTTGGACATGGTTTCGGTACTTTTTGGTGGCGCAGTTGCCTTATTACCTATTTATGCACAGGATATTTTAAAAGTAGGCCCTGAAGGTTTTGGCGCTTTGAGAGCAGCACCTGCTATTGGCGCTTTTTTAACCATGTTAATTACAGCCTATATCCCGATAAGCAAAAATGCAGGAATGAAATTGTTATTTGCAATCTTTGGATTTGGTATTTGTATTATAGTATTTGGGATTTCATCCATCTTTTGGATTTCAATTGTAGCCTTGTTTTTCAGTGGAGTTACAGATGGAGTCTCTATGGTTATCCGACAGACGATCTTACAGTTAAAAACACCAGACCACATGCGCGGAAGAGTTGCTTCAGTAAACTCTATGTTTGTTGGTTCTTCTAATGAATTAGGAGCGTTTGAAAGTGGATTAACAGCTAAATTAATGGGAACAGTTACAGCGGTAGTTTTTGGAGGAACAATGACCTTAATTACAGTTGTTACAACAGGAATTGTATCTCCGTCATTTAGAAAACTAGATTTGACTAAAGATCTTGAAGAGCATGAAAATTCTTAAGAAAACGAAACTCTTACTTAATTCCCGTAGGTAAACCGTCGATACTTTCAGTATTTCTATCTTCCCAGTATTTTTCTATAGCGCCTTCCTTTTGATTTTCTGCCCAATCTTTTAGTTGATTCCGCTCACCTTGAAATTCATAATAAGGAATAGACATTCCGCAAGAGTCTTGAGCGCTTTCAACAGTTATATCGAAAATTTGTCTTCCGCCAAGGGTTTCAGGAAATAAAGAAATTAAGTTTTTCCATTCGGTATCATTTGGATGAATCGCTTTTCCTTTACCGTAAATTCTTAAAATATTAGGAGCACCTTGAAAAGAACAAAACATAATTGTAATACGTTGATTTTCTAAAATATGCGCAGCAGTTTCATTTCCACTTCCCGTAAAGTTTAACCACAAGATTCTATTTCCATTAACAACTTTTAAGGAGTCCATTCCTTTGGGTGATAGATTAATTCTTCCGTCGAAAGGAGCGGTTGCAACAAAGAACATTTTTTGTTCTGAAATGAATTTTTGAACTCTTGTAGTTAAGGACGTATAGAATTTTGACATTGCAGTTATTCAGATTAATAAACAAACAGTAATTTACAAAATTATTTTGCGAGAACACCTTTTTTATCCAATTCTAAAATAACCCTTAGAGCGCCTTCTTTTATGGTGTTCTTGGCAAATAAAAATGTTTTTTCAAAGAGTTTATTATTTGCAAAAAAAGTAATTTTAAATTCGTTGTTGAGTTTGAAAAGTTCAGGCTGAATTAGTTCAACTTTGGCATAGGAATCAGCAGGAAGATTTTTAATTTTATGACGCATCAATGAAGTAGCATCTTTTTCATCAGATCCGTGAGAAACAATTAAGACCATTTCTAAATTTTCAGACTTATTGTTGATGATATACACATTCCAATCATCCGTTCTGAAAGTAGTGTTATATTCTTTAACAACAGCTATAAGCACATCGGAAACCTCAGGAATTTGAATATCTTTTTTCACTTAAAAAAGATTAAAGGACAGATTTAAACTGCTCTAAAAAACGCACATCGTTTTCGTAAAACATTCTGATATCTGGAATTTGATATAACAACATAGCGATACGTTCTATTCCCATTCCAAATGCATAACCTGTATACTTTTCAGGGTCAATATCAGCGTTTTTTAAGACATTAGGATCTACCATTCCACATCCCATAATTTCTAACCAGCCCGTTCCTTTGGTGATTTTATGATCAATTTCAGTTTCAAGACCCCAATAAATATCTACTTCAGCACTTGGTTCTGTAAAAGGAAAAAAGGAGGGACGCAAACGGATTTTAGATTTCCCAAACATCTCTTTGGTAAAGTATAATAAAGTCTGTTTTAAATCTGCAAACGAAACATCACTATCGATATATAGACCTTCAACTTGATGAAAAATACAATGAGAACGCGCTGAAATATCTTCATTTCTAAAAACTCTTCCAGGAGAAATAGTTCTTATTGGCGGTTGATTTTCTTCCATATAACGCACTTGAACAGAACTTGTGTGAGTTCTCAACAATACATCTGGATTCTGCTCGATAAAGAAAGTGTCCTGCATATCTCTTGCAGGATGATATTCCGGTAAGTTCAATGCGGTAAAGTTATGCCAGTCATCTTCAATTTCAGGGCCTTCAGAAACTGTAAATCCAATTTTAGAAAACACTTCTACTATGCGATTTCTTACAATAGAAATAGGATGGCGAGAGCCTAATTCAATAGGTTCTGATGGACGTGTTAAGTCTCCGTAAAAATTCTTAGTTTCGGCTTGACCCTCTAAAGATTCATTAAGTTCTTGAACTTTATCTGAAGCAGCATTACGCAAGTTGTTTAATGCTTGTCCTACATCTTTTTTAAGAGCAGCATCCACATTTTTAAACTCAGAAAAAAGGTCTTTTAATAAACCTTTACTTCCTAAATATTTTATTCTAAACGTTTCAATCTCTTCTTTTGAAGTCGTTTTAAAACTCTGTACATCACCAATAAGTTCTTTTACTTTATCTAACATCTTCAATTAAAATTAAGGTGTAAATTTAGTGTTTTTTACAGAGTTTTATCATTCATTTATAAACAAAAGGGCAACACTAAGCGAAATCGATTGAAATAAGGATATTTAGAAAAAAATAAAAATTATTTTTTATTTTGTCGATAAAGAAATTAACTATATTTGTATCATTAAAAATTTATATTATTCGTAAAAAAACACACCTGAAATTATGGAGTTAAAAATTAAAGGATTTATGGATTTGGTTAAAAAAAGAAATAACCACGAGCCAGAATTTTTACAAGCCGTTCAAGAAGTTGCAGAAACTGTAATTCCTTATATCATAAATCATGATATTTATCACGGTAAAAATATCTTGTTAAGAATGGTAGAGCCAGAGAGATTAATATCTTTCAGAGTTTCTTGGGTAGATGATAAAGGTGAAATACAAGTAAATAGAGGGTATAGAGTTCAGATGAATTCTGCAATAGGACCATATAAGGGAGGTTTGCGGTTTCATCCTTCAGTAAACGCAAGTATTCTAAAGTTTTTAGCTTTTGAGCAAGTGTTTAAAAATTCTTTAACAACTTTACCTATGGGTGGAGGAAAAGGAGGTTCTGATTTTGACCCAAAAGGAAAATCAGATAACGAAATTATGCGTTTTTGCCATTCATTTATGGGTGAATTATTTAGACACATTGGTCATAATACAGACGTTCCTGCTGGAGATATTGGTGTTGGAGGACGTGAAATAGGCTTTATGTTTGGAATGTATAAAAAGTTAAATAACACATTTACAGGAGTTCTTACTGGTAAAGGTGCTTCTTGGGGAGGTGCTTTAATTAGACCAGAAGCAACAGGTTATGGTACTGTATATTTTGCACAAAACATGTTAATGCGTAAAGAAGATTCGTTTGAGGGTAAAAAAGTAGTTATTTCTGGTTCTGGAAACGTAGCGCAATATGCTGCTGAAAAAGCCATAGAATTAGGAGCAACTGTTTTAACATTGTCAGATTCTGGAGGTTATATTTTAGATGAAGAAGGCATCAATACAGAAAAGTTGAAGCATGTAATGTACATCAAAAACGATAAAAGAGGAAGAATTAGCGAATACGTAGAGAAATATCCAAACGCAAAATATGTTGCAGGAGAAAGACCTTGGTCTGTAAAATGTGATATTGCTTTGCCATGTGC